>CAYRMT010000017.1:0-11345 GCA_964425635.1 uncultured Gammaproteobacteria bacterium | reverse complement strand
AAAGTCGATCAAGTCGCTGATATCACAGCTAAATTTGAACAGGCTAAATCTTGTGCTTTGATTCAATATCAAGGTTTAAATGCTGATGGAATTTCCACACTTCGTGATAATGTCCGTGCTAATGGTGGCCGAATTGAAGTTGTCAAAAACAGCCTCATCACTCGCGCTCTCAAAAACCTTGGAATCACTTTACCAGAAACTTTGGTTGGACCAACTGCTATCACCTTCTGTAATGAAGATGAAGTTAATCCTCTCAAAGAAGTTGATAAAGTCAACAAAACTCAAGATTTCATCACTTTCAAATATGGTGTCTACGACAAAAAATTGCTTAGTCTCGATGAGCTAAAACAATTTATAGCTCTTCCTTCTAAGTCGACTCTTTTTGCCCAACTTTTGGGTGGATTAGTCAATCCTTTGCAACGTCTTGCTTACAGCATGCGCTACAATCAAACCCAATTAGCATTAGCTCTCAAGGCTGTTGCTGATAAACAAGAACAAAATTAATTTGTTCAAAATTATTAAAAATTTAAAAAAAGAAAAATATGGAACTTTCTGCAAAATTGCAAAAAATATTAGATTCTATCTCTGAACTTTCAGTTTTAGAATTATCAGAACTCGTTAAAGGTATCGAAGAAAAATTCGATGTTAAAGCTGTCGCTGCTGCTCCTGTAGCTGCCGCTGGTGCTGCTCCTGCCGCTGCTGGTGCTGCTGCTCCTGCTGAAGAAAAAACTGAATTTGACGTCGTTATCACTTCTGCTGGCGCTAACAAAATTGCCGTCATCAAAGCTGTCCGAGAATTCAAACCAGAACTTGGCTTAAAAGAAGCTAAAGATATGGTTGATGCCTGCCCAGCTGATCTTGGTACCATGAAAAAAGATGCTGCTAATGATGCTAAAGCAAAATTAGAAGCTGCTGGTGCTCAAGTTGAATTAAAATAATTCTTTTATTTTAAAACCTTAAAGCCCCGCTTTCGCGGGGCTTTTTAGTTCCCAAAACTCCTTATCTAATACCACAAGCACATTTAGGGCCACAACCACAACCCCCTTTCTTGACAACTTTTTTAGCAGGTTTTTTTGCAACAGCTTTTTTAGGCATATTCTTTTTAATTAATAATCTAATTTAATCAAAACACCTTAACCCTCACTAGTCAATAGTGTTATTTCTAACAATTAGATTAATTCGGTTCTATTCTCTGCCTTCAAAGTATCGACAACTTCGCCCACTCTTCCACTGTTTTCCTTTTTCATAATTAACAATGCATCCCCAGTATCAACTACCACTAAATTTTCCACTCCTATCATTGCCACATATTTTTTATCTTTTCTATAAACAAAATTTTCACCACCACCCAATTCTAAAACATCCTCTGGTTGATATGTCCCTTTTTCCTTCATATAATTAGCCACCGATTCCCATGTCCCAAAATCAACCCAATTAAAGGGCAATTCCACTACTAGTGCCTCTCCATTTTTATAAACCAATTTAGTTACCTCTTCTATTCCCGCTTTAGGCATTTTGCCATATTCACTCACCACATCACCATTATTAGCAATTGCCACCAATGGTTCATACCATTCCGGCTTATATTTCTGATACATCTTCAATAAATTATTTGGCGTCATCGAAGTATGGTTGGCATGCAATAACAATTTATCTGTTCCTAAATATTGTTTAATTTTCTCTTCTTCACTTCTGTCAATATAATCAGCCACTTCAAAAATTCTTACTCCATTTTCTTCACTGACTAAATTTCCTTTAACCAAGTAATCAACTCCCCTCACAATCGACTGTGGCACAAATCCCCCAGTAATATACTTATCACCAGCTCTCCCCAATTTTTCCTGTTCGCCAATCATATCCAAAAACTTTTCGTCCGGTTCTCTTAAAACATCTGCCTGAACCAAAATAAACGGTTCATCGCCAAATCCTCTTTTAATCAATTGTGCCGCTGCAAATCCAGTCGCCGGACCCTGGTTTCTCATCTCTGGTTCCACAAAAATATTATCATCGACAATTTCCGAAATTAAACTTTTGGCAATCTTGGCCTGGACTTCATTAGTTTGTAAAAATATTTCTTCTGGACCAAACTTCTTTCTTAAAGCCTCGTAATTTAATTGAAATAAAGATTTACCATTAATCAATGGTAAAAAATGTTTAGGCATCGTGACTCGACTCATTGGCCACATTTTTGAGCCAATACCACCACAAATAATTACAGTTTTCATATTTTTTATTTAATTATTAATTTCCCTCCATAAATTTTTTAATATTTTCTACTGTTGTTCCTACAATTCGCCCAATCGCCTCTTTAGTATTAAAAGCATTATGTGGTGTAAAAATCACATCATCTCGATCGCGAAGCAAATGAAAACTTAAAACATCTTGCAATTGATCTTTGGTAATTTTTTTACTCATCACCACACTCATACTTTCCACCATTGATTCATCTTCTGTCACATCCAATGCTGCTCCAGCCAAAATTTTATTATTTAAACCATAAACAATTGCTTCTGTTTCCACTACTGGCCCCCGTGAAGTATTTATTAAATAACTTCCTTTTTTCATTAATTTAATATTTTTCTTATTAATTAAATGAAAAGTTTCTGGAATCGATGGCACGTGTAAGGTCACAATATCCGCTTCTTTCAAACAAGTTTCCAAATCTACCATTTTACAACCAATTTTTTTTGCTATTTCAGGAGATAATCTTGCATCCACTCCCAAAACTTTCATTCCAAAGGCTCTAGCGATCTTAGTCACATTTTGCCCTATGTTTCCAACACCAATCACTCCTAATGTTTTTCCTTCCAAATCGACCCCAGTCAAACCCTCTGGACTAAACTCTCCATTTTCCACCGATTGATGTGCTTCCACTATTTTTCTAGTGATTCCCAACATTAAAGCAAAAGTGTATTCCGCCACAGTTTTTGAACCATACACTGGCACATTTGCCACCAGTATTTTCCTTTTACCACATTCTCCAAGATTAATATTATCAATTCCCGTCGACCTAGCCGCAATCATTTTTAAATTAGGCAATTTACACAATATTTCCTTATCAAATTTAGAATAGATAAAAGGCGAAATAATATCATATTTTGCCGCCAACTCTAAATTATCCTGAACTTCTCCCTCAAAAATTCCAATTCCAAAACTATCCAATTTTCCAATTTCTTTTTCAATAATTTCTCTCTCCCAACTCTTAACTCCAAAAAACGCAATTTTATAATCCATGAACAATTTTACACTAAAAAATATCATCAAAATATTTTTGATTATTGACACACTAATATCCAATATGTTTTACTGATATTAATTAATAATTATTTCGATACAAAAGGAACCGCCTAATGGACTATCAAACAGAATCACAAGACCAACTTGTGAAACAAAATTCCACCACCCCCAAAAAAATAAATGGAGTTTCCATCGACAATCTTCCCGACCTCTTAACTGTCGCTGAAGTCGCCGATTTACTCCGCGTTAGTAAATTAACCATCAAAAGATGGGGTAAGCGAGGTAAGCTACCAGCCATCCGTATCAATGCCCGTGGTGATCGCCGTTACCGAAAAGAAGCCGTACTTTGGTTACTTGGTATCCAAGCCGAATAAATTAAATCTTTGTTAACACCCTGCCCTTTGGTGTTCTTTTAATCAACCCTTTTTTCATTAAAAAAGGTTCGTAAACTTCCGTAATTGTTCCCACATCTTCAGTTAAAGCTGCCGCAATATTTTCTACTCCCACTGGTCCTCCATTGTATTGTTTTTTAACCACTTCTAAATATTTTCGATCCGCATCGGACAAACCATTTTCATCCACTCCCAACATTTTTAATGCTTCTTCAACTTCATTCAAAGTAATCCGACCATCGTTCTTTACTTGTGCATAATCCCGCACTCTGCGCAATAATCGATTGGCCAGTCTTGGTGTTCCTCTTGATCTTTTAGCAATCGATTCAGCCGCCTTTTCTTCAATTTTACTTTTTAAAACTTCACTAGTTCTTTCAATAATTTCTTTTAAATCCTCGTCTTCATAAAAATCCAACTGTTGAACATAACCAAATCGATCTCTCATTGGTCCGCTAATTAACCCAATTCTCGTTGTCGCCCCAACTAAGGTAAATTTTTGCAAATTAAGTCTGACAGTTTTTGCTGATGGCCCTTTACCCAATACAATATCCAAAGCAAAATCTTCCATTGCCGAATAAAGCATTTCTTCTACTAGTTTATTTAATCGATGAATTTCATCAATAAACAAAAAATCGCCCTTTTTTAATCCGGTCAAAATCGAAGCCAAATCTCCCGCCCTAGTCAACGCCGGACCAGAAGTCATCTTAATATTACTTCCCATTTCTCTGGCCATCAAACAAGCCAAAGTTGTTTTTCCCAATCCTGGTGGACCATAAAATAAAATATGATCTAATGCCTCATTTCGATTCTTGGCCGCATCTAAAAATATTTGCAATTGTTGTTTTAATTTTTCCTGACCAATAAACTCAACCAATTTTTGTGGTCTCAAACTTTTTTCCACTACCTTCTCGTTAACTTCAGCTTTAGGATTTAAATTTTTATCCGTCATATTTTACTTAAACACCATTCTAATTTTTCTTCAATTGTTTGCAAATCATTCGGCAATTTTGCCACTACTTTTTCAATTTCCTTTCGATCAAATCCTAATTGTTTTAAACTCAAACCCAAATCATCATCTTTAATTTTTTTATTATCTTGAGTTAAGTCTAATTCTCCTAATCCTCCAATTTTTGATTTCAAATCAACAATTATTCTCTGTGCTCCTTTTTTACCAATCCCTTTAACCTTTTCAAAAAAATTTACATCCGCCTCTCCAATTGCTTTAACTATTTCTCCACTTTCAGTCTGACCCATTATTTGTGCCGCTGTTTTTGGACCAACCCCCGACACCGAAATTAACATTTTAAATAAATTAACGTCATCAATAGTTTCAAATCCAAACAAACTAATATCATTTTCTGAAACTGACTGGTAAGTATAAATTTTTAATTCTTCATTCACATTTCTTCTCTTTAAAAAATTTTGGCCACACCACACTAAATAACCAATATCATGGACTTCAATCTCTACAAAATTGTTACCAATATTAGAAATTTTTCCTTTCAAACTCGAAATCATAAACTCATTCTACACTATATCCCGAATAAAAACCAAACACTTTTTACAAAAAAATATAAATGTTACAATACCCACTATTATGACTGAACGAATCCCTTCCGCTATTAAAGGAATGAATATTAGTGACGCCATTAGTCAAACTTTCCAAAACCAAGCCATAGAAAGATTTAATAGAAACAGAACATTGCATATTCAAAATAAAAAAACCACCGACGAAATAATCAGTAAACTCAAATCAAATATTAATCCTAAAACTAAATTTACTATTTTTGAAAAACCCAAAAACCCTCAACAATCAGAAGCACAAATAGATATCACCAATATTGAAATTACAAACACGTCTGTTATTTTTTCAAGAAGTGATAACCCTGAAAAACAAACCACTTTAAACTATTTATCATTTTGTATCTTAACAAAACTAGTTAACCGTAATTCAAATGGTCTTCTCAAAGAAAACTTTGATATTACCTCCCAATGGCAATTACTTCCAACCACCCCCAAACTAGATCAAACCAGCTAAATTTTTATTAGTAAACAAATAAGTTAAGGCCACTGCCACCGCATCCGAAGCATGACTCGGACTAATATTTTTTTTCAAACCCAAAAAATTTCTAACCATAATTTCTACCTGTTCCTTTTCTGCTCGCCCATATCCCACCAATGCCATTTTCACCTGAAGCGGAGTATATCCTTCAACCTCGATTCCATTTCTCTGCCCACAAACTTTAATTACTCCAATTGCCTCAGCCACCTTTATTGCCGACTTAGCATTTTTAGCAAAAAATAAAGTTTCAATCGCCATTGCCTCCACTTTATATTTTTTAATTAAGTTTTCCAACTCTTCATAAATTTGATTAAGTCTAAAAGCCGAATTGTCAGTTATCTTAGTTTTCAGACACCCACACTCCACCAATGTCTTTTCGTCGCTTAACACCGCCCATCCCGTATTGGCTAAGCCTGGATCAATTCCTAAAATCATAATTTCATTCTACCAAATCAAAGCTAAAATAAATCTACTAAACTTATAGGACATTTCCCCTTTTTCCCACTTATCCACATCAACAACCCATATTTTTTTATTATTCCAAAATCACTTATTTTATAAGATATTTTTTAGGTTCAAATCCTCTCTGTCTCCCCGCGTAGCGGGGAGACATCTCCCCTTAACAAAGGGAGAAGTCAAATTAAAATTAAAGATTTCCACCCTCTTTGAGGGAGGATGTCCGCAGGACAGGAGGGTTTTGAGTTTTAAAATAAGATATAATCAAACAATGGATATTCAACAAAACATTCCCCTCGCTCCCTACACCACCGTCAAAATCGGCGGCCCAGCTGATTTTTTTGTTCACACCCAAAACACCGATGAGTTTGTTGAAGCTCTTGAATATGGTCAAAAAAATAATTTACCCATCACTATTATTGGCAATGGTTCCAACATTTTAATTTCCGATTCTGGCATTCGCGGTTTAGTTATCAAAAATGATTCTGAAGAAATAGAACCTTTCGATCAAAACAAAATTAGGGTTTCCTCTGGTACCCAATTTTCTTCTTTAATCAATTACAGCCTCGATCATAATCTTTTAGGCTTGGAAGAGTTTGCCTATATTCCCTCCACTGTCGGTGGTGCTATTGCCGGCGACATTCACGGCGACGACAAAAATCATATTTCTAAATTTATCGATTCTCTCGAAAAATTTAATGAATTTATTGTTTGTGCAGTTTTCAAATTAACTCCCGGTGACCCCACTTTAGCTAAACAAAAAGTTAAAGATATAATTCAAAAAAAATCTCAAAACCAACCAATGAATTCTCTTGGTTCAATCTTTAAAAATCCGGAAAATAAAAATCCCGCCGGTATGATTATTGATAAAGATTTAAATCTTAAAGGTTATTCTGTTGGTGATGCTCAAATTAGCTCAACTCACGGCAATTTTATTATCAATACCGGACATGCCACTGCCAAAGATTATTTAGCTCTCATCAATCTAATTCAATCTCAAATGCAAACCAGATTTGGTTATCAATTTGAACTTGAGATTAAACTACTTGGTGAATTTTAACCAAAAAAAAGGCGAATATATATGTTCTTCAAATAATCGAAAAATATATACATTCGCCCACAAACAGGTTTCTGAAAAAAAGAGTTATTTTTTTTGACTCAAGCCCATCAAGAACCAAGCTGCCGGATGAACAATCGTTTTTACACCACTACAAGATTCACAAAATTGGCCATTTTTATTTATCATGCCCTTTTCCTCTTGACCTTTAAAAACCATTGTTCTTGTTCCTAAAGAACTCTCATATGGATTTCCTTTAGTAAAACAATAATATCTCACTTTATAAAAAATTCTTTCTTCTTCATCAACTATGTAAGCCTGTTCCTGAAAATTAAAACCTGGTCTTAAAAAACCATTACGAAAACCAAAATTCCCAGACAAAGGAACCAAATGGTAATAATTATCAGCCACCATAACCACATCTATCCACGCCTCAGCCATAATCATCGAACCATTATCTAAAACCATTCCATTTTTTTGATCAGCATTAAAAAGAAAATCTTTCAACTCCGTATATTGTTGTTCTTTTGGGTTCCAAAAAACAGTCCTATAATCACAACCCCGACCAACACGCAAATTTCTAATTTCATCCAGATTTAACAAAGCAAAAACACTATCCGACCCTAGTTTGCCATCAAACCGTTTAAACATTTAAACAACTCCTTATCCTGCTGTTAAAGTACTTATTACCACCTTTGGTAATAGCACCCGAATTATACCAATAAAAAATCTAAAATCAATCTTTATTTCTCAACACTTTCCACACAAACTTGGGCAATTCTAATTGCCTTCTTAATCTTTTTGGTTCTTTAATTAAAGAATACAACCATTCCATTCCCATCCTTCTCCAACCTAAAGGTGCTCTTTTTAAATCCCCACTATAATAATCAAAACTTCTCCCCACCCCAATGGCCACTCCAAAATCCGCTTTATCCTTGTTTTTATCGATCCACTCTTCTTGTTTTTTCATCCCATAAGCCACAAATAAAATATCTGGTTTAAATTTATTAATTTTCCTCAAAACTTCTTCATTACTAAACCTTGGTTCCCCGCTACAAAAATCCATCTTAATCTTATATTTCTCAAAATATTCCATCGTTCTTTTAGCTCTATCACCAAACCCACCCAAGAAAAAAACTTTATATTTTTTCTTTTCTGCCAATCGGCACAACTCTAACATCAAATCCACCCCCGTCACCAATTCTTCTTTATGCCCACCTTTTAAAATTTCCCCACCAACTTTTATTCCACTTAAGAATCTCCCTATTAAGTTTTTACCATTTACTCTTTTAGCCCAAACTAAACCTATTCCATCAACCACATTTAAGTCTGTTTTTCTTAACAAGCTTTTAAAGTCATCATCATTTGTACTTTTCATTACAAACTCTGGATTTACTGTTGCAATCCATTTTTTTTTAGCTTCAGAAACTACCCAACCGTCAATTATTTTTAGCACTCGATCCATATCATTGCCAAATAAGCGAATATTAAATATTTCCCAATAATTTAGGTTAAAACTATCACCTTTTTTTTCACTTTTTTTAATTTTAAAGTCACTTTTTTTATCCATTTTTTATTTTATAAGTCTTATTAATTAATTTTACCATCAAAAAAAATTAAAAAGTTTTAAAAATTGTCTAAAAACAACTTAAAAAATATCCTATATTTATTTTTTAAACCATAATTAAGATAACTATATCACCTTTTAATCATTTTATCATTACAAGATAAAAATACCTAAGATACACTTTCCGTCAATATTTATTATTTAGAATAAATAATTTACTCATAAATTATCACATAAAACAGGTAAATTTTAAAAAAAGTAACCTATAAAACCAAAAAAACAAAACTATCACTTATAGTGACATAAATAAAATATAAAAAAAATCTAAAAAATACAAAAAACAAAAATCTATAGGTTTAAAATCACAAATACATCATCTAATTGCTCTCTCGTATATATCTAAGTTTTCCACCGCAATCCCAGTCCCTTTAATTACACAAAATTGTGGCTCTAGTGCCACATGAGCCGATACCCCAATCTCTCTTGTTACCAATGTACTCAAATTTTTTAACTGAGCCGACCCCCCACTTAAAACTATTCCTCGATCAATAATATCTGCCACTAATTCTGGTGGAGTAATTTCCAAAGTGTTCTTAATCACCATCAAAATCAAATCCAATACTGGTCTTATTGCCTCATAAACATCATCCGTACTAATTATTACATTTTTAGGTAAACCATAAATTGAATCTCTTCCATTTATTTCCATTGTTTCTAATTTTTTTGGTTTAATCGCACTTCCTAATTGAATTTTAATTGTCTCTGCTGTTTGATCGCCAATAACTAAACTATATTTTTTCTTCAAAAAATCCATTATCACCTTGTCCAATTTGTTTCCTCCTACTCTTACACTTTTATGGGTTACCACTCCACCTAAAGCTATTACTGCTGCTTCCGCCGCCCCTCCTCCAATGTCTACAATCATATTTCCAAAAGCTTCAGCCACTGGTATTTTCGATCCAATCGCTGCCGCCAACGGTTCATCAATCAAATGTGCCTTTCTTGCTCCAGCCGATAATGTTGCATCTATTACTGCTCTCTGCTCAACTTGAGTTACCCCAGCCGGAACACAAATCATCACTTCTGGACCAACAAACCAATTGTTACCCATTACTTGTTTCATAAAATATCGCAACATTGCCTCAGTAACTTCATAATCAGCAATCACCCCGTCCTCCAATGGTTGAATCACCTCAATATACTCCGGTGTTTTACCTAGCATTTTTTTTGCTTCATTTCCTACTGCTAAAACTTTCCTGTCCTCAATCCCCACCGCCACAATCGTCGGTTCATTTAACACAATCCCCCTTCCTGCTTCCCATACAACTGAATTAGCCGTTCCCAAATCTATTGCTAACTTTTTAAACAAACTCATACTCTAATTTTATATTAATTACGTTATAATATAACCATGTCAAAACCAACCAAAAGAAGTCTCTTAGTCATTTTTTTTGTTCTTATCTTTATTACTGTAACCACAATCGGCATCACCTTTTTTGCCAATGGCTACCAAATCTCTACCAAGGGCAAAATCAGTTTTCTTGCCACTGGTATTATTTCCGCCACCTCCAAACCAAAAGATGCTTCTGTTTATGTCGACGACAAATTACTTGCAACCACTGACAATGCCATCAATCTCCCTCCTGGCAACTATAATATTAAAATAGTCAAAGATGGTTATCTTCCTTGGCAAAAAAATATTCAAGTTCAAAAAGAAATTGCTTATCAAACCAATACTCAACTTTTTCGTTCCTCCCCAGATCTTAAACCTTTAACTGTTACTGGTGCCATCAATCCAGCTGTTAGCCCAGATGGTAGTCTGGTTGTTTTTTCCGTTGCTTCCGCTTCCGCCGCTAAAACTAATGGTCTTTATTTAATTGGACTTAGTGATAATGTCGTTTTTCTCATTAAAAATGAAGCTAAACAGCTAAGTTCAAATTTACCCAACCTCGATTGGTCCAAATTCACTTTTACTTTTTCACCCAACTCAAAACAAATTCTAGCTCACAATACTACTAATAATAGTAATTATTTAATCGACCTAAGCACCACCACCGATTTTAAAAATTTATACGATGTTACCGCTAAATTATCTTTAATCAAAGAAGATTGGGACCTGCAAGAACAACAAATTATTAAAAACAATTTATCCCTACTCCCAACAGAACTTCAACAATTTATTTCCACCAGTTCAGCTAAAAATACTATTTTTAACATCGACAATACCATGGTTCTTTATCTTGCCCAAATCGATGGTAATCTCAAAAAAGACATTATTTCCCCTCCTCCAGCCCAAAGCACCCAAACTCAATCACGAAATATTCAAAAAGACAACTATTATATATATGATTTAAAAGATGATACCAATTTTTGGCTCGGTACCAAAGATCTTTATCGTCCTCAATGGATCGCCAATTCTAATAATCTTATTTATATTGAAGATCAAAAAATCCAAACTATCGAATATGATCACACTAATCAACAAACTCTTTTCGCCGGCAACTTTGAAAAAGACGCTGTTTACCCTTGGTTGGACGGTAGTAAAATAATTACATTAATTGCTCCTTATAGCAA
>CAYRMT010000016.1:0-11394 GCA_964425635.1 uncultured Gammaproteobacteria bacterium | reverse complement strand
AAAATAAAGATTTTTAAAATTTTGAGATCTGTAGATTTTGTTTACACATTTTTGTGTTCACAAAGTAATTCTGCAGTCTTTTTTTTATTTAAATTCCTCAATTTTTTCTAATAAAATTTCTCTGTCATTTAATTCTGGTTTTTCTTCTACATAATTAAAAATTGTCTCCAAAACTTCACCCACCTTTTTCCCTGGTTTAATTTCCAAAATCTTCATTACATCAATCCCATTAATCTTTAAATCCTTAATTGAAAATGGTTGTTTTTGCACCTCCACAATTCTTTTCTTAAACAATTCCCATCTCCAACTACTTTCCTTAGCTCCGCTTCCCAATCTATCACCTCGTCTTAAAGCAATCATCTCATCAATATAATCAGTGGTCACATTTCTAATAAATCTTCTCACCGCTTTATCAGTTTGAGTTGATATTACCGAAAACATATGCCATCTTACCAATTTAAATAATTGTTCTAATTCCTTATTCGACAATCTTAATCTTTTACCAATATTCACAGCCATTCTCGAACCAATTATTTCGTGATTATGAAAAGTTCTTTCTTCTCCTTCTCCAATCATCGATTTTGGTTTTCCAACATCATGGAGTAACGCTGCTAATTTTGTGATTGGGTTATTAGTAGAACAATTGTCTAAAGTTTTTAAATTATGAATCCACACATCGTCAATATGATGTCCTTTTTGTCGCACTCCTACTCCATCTAATAATTCTGGAAGTATTTCTTTTAATAAGCCAGAATTTTTTAACAAAATCATTCCATTACTTGGAGCAGGAGAAAGCAGTATTTTAAACAATTCATCTTTTATTCTTTCACCAGCTATTTTTTGAATTAGACTGGCATTTTTTTGAATTGATTCAAAAGTTTTTTCTTCAATTAAAAATCTAATTTGTGAGGCAATTCTTATGGCTCGCATCATTCTTAATGCATCTTCACCAAATCTTTCATCAGGATCCTCTACACACCTTATTAATTTGTTCTGTAAATCATTTTGCCCATCATACAAGTCAATTAATTTTTTGTTCCAATCCAAAGCAATTGCATTAATTGTAAAATCCCTTCTCTGTAAATCCTCTTCCAATGTTTTTCCCCATTTAATTTCATCTGGATGCCTAGTATCCGAATAACCCTTTTCAGTTCTAAAGGTAGTCACTTCAAAAATATCATCGCCATCCACCACACTAACAGTTCCAAATTTATTATTATAAAAACTATTTTTAGGGAAAATTTTTTGCATCTCTTCTGGTGTTAAATTTGTCGTAAAATCCCAATCTTTAACCTCTCTATTTAAAACTAAATCACGAACCGCCCCGCCAACAATATAAATTTCAGCGTTATTTTCTCTAAATTTTTTAATTAATTTTTCTACCTTTACAGGAATTTTAAAATCGTTCATCTATATTTATATTCTACCGCATTTTTTTAAATTGATTTTTGTCGAAAATTAACCTATAATTACAATAGTTCTCAAATAAACAGAGAAAACCCTCTGTTAAATTTCAGTTCTTTCACAATCAATCTTAAGTTGAATTAAAGAAGGGAGTGTTTAAGATATGTCAAGCCAAATCGAAGAAACTCTCGAACAAATTTCAAAATTATTAACCCATATAACTGAACTACAAGCAGCTATCACCTGTGTCATTAATCATTTCCCAGAATTTTTTGAAAATAACCCAAATCTTTAATTTCTATTAAGATCCAAACTAATACCGTAGAGGTCACACATTATGTGTAAATTCTACGGTTTTTTTTATCAAACAATTGAATTTTCAGATTTTGAAATTGCCTCTTTGACAACAATTTTTCTGCCCATCTGCTCACTGTCATTTAATTCAGCCACAGCTTTCATTGCATCTTCTTCTTTTTCAAACTCTACAAACCCAAATCCTTTCGATCTGCCAGAAAATCTATCTGATACAATATTTGCCGTCAAAACTTGTCCATATGGTGAAAATATTGCCACCAATTGGTCATAGTTTACTGAAAAAGGTAAATTGCCAACAAATAATTTTTTTGCCATTTTTTTAACTCCTTTAATTTTATAACAAAAATAACAAATTAATTATATTCCTAATTTTCAAAAAAATAAAAAAGTGTAAAATTCAATATCTTCATGTTTTCTGAAATTATTCTAAAAAATAAAAAAACCATCGACAAATCTTTCTCAGAGTCAGATTTATTAGATCTTTTATTAAAGAATCGTCAAATCAAAAAATCAGATTATGACGATTTCTTCAAACCCCATTTTCCAATTGATTCAGATTTTAAAACCAATAAAAAAGAATTAAAAAATGGCATTGATAGGGTAAATCTAGCCATTAAAAATAACGAGAATATTTTAATTTATGGAGATTATGATGTTGATGGTATCACTTCCACTGCCATTCTTTGGCAGGTTTTATATCAACTTGGTGCCAAAGTTTTACCATTTATTCCCGATCGCGAAGCTGATGGTTATGGTATTAAATCAAAGTCCTTTTTCGATTTCGAAACTCAAAAAAAGATTCATTTTGATCTTCTAATTACCGTCGATAATGGTATTGTGGCCAATCTCGAGCTTGAAAAAATTGCCCAAAAAAACACCGATATTATTATTATCGACCACCATTTACCAACTGAAAATTTACCTAAAGTTTCGTCTATAATTCACTCCACTGATTTTTCTGGTTCGGCTCTTTCCTGGTTTTTTGCCTCTCAATTCGATAAAAAAGCCGATATTGGACTAGCCGCTGCTGGCACCGTTGCTGATTGTCTCCCTTTAATCAATATTAACCGTAATATTGTTATTCATGGTTTAAAATCTCTACAAAAAAATCCAAATCATGGATTAAAAAAATTAATCGAAGTCAGTGGTATTAATCAAGATTCAATTTCTGCTTATGATTTGGGTTTTGTTATCGGGCCGCGTATCAACGCTGTTGGTCGTCTTTCAAACCCAACCGATGCCCTCAGACTTCTATGTAGTCAAAATTCAATTCAGGCCAGTAAATATGCCAAAGATTTGGATAAATTTAACAAAGATCGTCAGGACATTCAAAAAGAAAATTTAAAAATTGCCGAGGAAATCATTAGTAAAGACGACAATAAATTAATTTTTATTTCCCATAAAGATTTTTTACCAGGAATTATTGGTTTAATCGCTGGTCGTTTAACCGAGAAATATTATTTACCCTCAATTATTATCAGTGTTGGCGATGAATATTCTAAAGGTTCTTGCCGATCAATCAAAGAATTAAATATTGTCGAATCACTTCGTAAATTTAATGACGATTTAGTTGAATTAGGTGGTCATGCCGGTGCTGCTGGTTTCACTATTAAAACCAATAACATTAAAAAATTTCAAACTAAAATTACTAATTATATAAATCAACAACTAAAAGACATTGATTTAAAACCATCAATTACAGTCGAGTCCGAAATGAAATTATCAGCAGTTTCCATTAAAAACTGCCGATTAATCGGAAAATTTGAACCATTTGGCATTGACAACCCTAAGCCTTTGTTTTTATTTAAAAACCTTCGCATCGTTCAAAAAAGAGTTATCGGTTCCACTGGTGATCATCTAAAATTAAAACTTGACGACCCCAACACCGATAAATTAGAAAATATTTCCACCGACGCCATTGCTTTTAAAAAAGGGGATTTGGATGGTCAATTTAAAACCGGCGATTTAATTAATGTCATCGCCTCACTCGATTTAAATGTTTGGAATAATCAAACCTCTCCCCAACTTATTGTCAAAGAAATCTTTCCTGTTTGAAAACAATATCTTCTGAAGTAAAATACTCCTATGGAAAGAACACTTGCAAACGAATGCACTAAAAAAATCGGAGAAAAAGTTTTACTTCAAGGTTGGGTCAATAATATCCGCGACCATGGTCAATTAATTTTTATCGATTTTCGCGATTGGAGTGGCACTGTCCAAATTGTTGTTGATATTAAAAATAATTCCGAAATTCATCATTTAGTTTCCACTTTAGGAATGGAATGGGTCATTGAAGTTGAAGGACAAATTATCAATCGTGATTCAAAAGCTGTCAATAAAAAAATACCCACTGGTTCCATTGAAATAACTTGTGAAAAATTAACAGTTCTAAATAAAAGTGAGGTTTCACCTTTCCCTTTAGACACCGACGGCACTGAGCTTGATGAATCTCTGCGTTTAAAATATCGTTACCTCGATTTACGTCGTCCTCGTCTCGCCAAAATTATTCAAGATAAACATAAATATATTTTAGCCGTCCGCAATTGGATGGATAAAAACAATTTTATTGAAATTATCACCCCACTTTTAACCACCACTTCTCCCGAAGGTGCTCGCGATTTTTTAGTCCCTTCAAGAATTCATAAAGGTAAATTTTTTGTTTTACCCCAAGCTCCTCAACAATTTAAACAATTACTAATGGTTTCTGGTGTCGATAAATATTTTCAAATCGCTCCCTGTTTTCGTGATGAAGACCCTCGTGCCGATCGTCATGCCGGCGCTTTCTATCAAATCGACATGGAAATGAGTTTTCCCACTATCGATAAAATTTTTGCCGCTGCCGAAAATTTAATCAAAGAAACTTATCAAACCGTAGCTCCTCAAAAAACTATTTCTAAATTTCCTTTTCCTAAAATTCCTTACAAAGAAGCCATGGAAAAATATGGTAGTGACAAACCAGACACTCGCTTTGGTCTAGAATTGCAAAATATCACTGAAATTGTCAAAGGTAAAAGTGATTTTAATGTTTTTAATAATGCCGAAATTATTAAATGCATTGTGGCTCCAAAATGTGGCGAATTTAGTAAAACTCAAATTGATAAATTAGAAAACCTAGCCAAAGAAAAGGGTGCTAAAGGTTTGGCTTATACTAAAATTGTCGATGGAAAACTAGACACCGGTGTGGCTCGATTTTTTGATAAAGAATTACAACAGGAAATTATTAGATCTGTTTCGGCTGATAACGGTGATCTAATTCTTTTTGTTGCCGATACCACCGCAATTGCCAATAAAGTTTTGGGTCAAATTCGCCTATCACTAGGTGATATTTTGAATCTTCGCAACCCAAACATTTTATCTTTCAATTGGGTCACAGATTTCCCTTTTTATGAAATTAACGATGAGGGTAAACTAGATTTTGGTCACAATCCTTTTTCCATGCCTCAAGGTGGTATGGAATCGTTAAAGAACAAAGATCCATTAAGTGTTGAATCTTGTCAATATGATTTAACATTAAATGGTTTCGAATTAGCATCTGGGTCAATTCGTAACCACGAACCAGAAACTCTTGTCAAAGCTTTTGAAATCGTTGGTTATAATCGAAATGAAGTTATCAAAAAGTTTGGTGGTTTATATAACGCCTTTCATTATGGCGCTCCACCACATGGTGGTTGGGCCATTGGCCTCGATCGTCTTTTAATGCTTTTATTAGATGAGCCAAATATTCGTGATATTTATGCCTTTCCTCTAAATTCTAATGGAGTCGATCTTTTAATGAATGCTCCCAGTGAGATAGATCAACATCAACTCGATGATGTTGGCTTAATGTTAAACCCCAAAATCAAAGCAGATCTAAAAAATGAAAAAACTGATTCAAAAATTTAAATTATTTGAAATCACAATTATTTTTTTAATTGCCTTTTTAAATTTATTCTGGTTGCCCACATTTAGTTTTTGGAATATTTATCCTAAAAATTTATCGTTTTCTCAAAATAACGACCTAATTCAATATAAACATCCAGCCAAAGTTTATTTTAAACTTTCAACCGAACCACAATTAAATTCTACCCATTATATCCTTATCGACGCCACCACCAACGCTATAATTTTATCCAAAAACAAAGATGAAAAAATTTACCCCGCTTCAACAACCAAATTAGTCACAGCTCTTACCGCTCTAAATATTTATCCATTAGATGAAGAATTAACCATAAATCAGGAATATTCAGAAGGTCAAGTTATGAGTTTAAAATTGGGTGAAAAAATTACTATCAAATCTTTAGTTGATGCCCTTTTAGTTTATTCCGCCAACGATGCTGCTTTTACTTTAGCCAATCATCACCAAAATGGAGAATCAGGTTTTGTTGAGGAAATGAATTTACTCGTTCAAAAATATGGCTTAAAAAACACTCACTTCACTAATTACGACGGCATTCATAATGAAAACCATTATTCAACTCCATACGACCTTTCTCAAATTGCCAGACTCGCTATTAAAAATTCTACAATTACCGAAACTGTTAAGCAAAAAAACATTATTGTCAAATCTGTTGATAAAACCATAAAACACGAATTATCGTCGACAGACGAGCTCCTTGGTGTAATACCAGAAATTGAAGGGCTTAAGACCGGTTTTACTCAAGAAGCCGGCGGTTGTTTTATTGGTCTTATAAATCTTAATGGACATTATTTAATTAGCGTTGTAACCCAGAGTAATGATCGTTTTGGTGACACTAAAAATATAATTAATTGGGCCAAAAACAATATCTTCTGGCAATCTTATCAGCCTTAATTATTGAGAAATATATTTACCAGCTATTCCTGGTACGTAAGCCACAAAGTTATTGTCACCCTTAAAAACATAAATCGGTTGTAAATATTGAGTTAAGGTTACTGGCTCATAATAAGCCAGTTCCATACTTCTAATTGTCACTGCTTCTAAACTAACATCTGATGCAGGCCAATAATTTCCAGCCTTTAGATCAATAATTGCTTCATTTGCCGTTTTAATTGGATAAGTGGAATAAGATTCTCTGTCAATATTGGCATATTTAAAATTAGCCTCGATCACTTTCTTTTCAGTTTCAGTTGATCCAGAAACTAAAATTGACACTGAAGCAGTTCCATTTTGAGGAGAAACTATTTCCCATTTATCATCCAAAAATTCTCTATAAAATTCAATTTTTATAACATTTGATTCAGATAATGCACTAACTGATGTCAAAATTCCATCACTTATTTTCCAATAACTAACGCTCTTTTCTCCTTTTTCCAAATCACTAGAATATTTATTTCCAGACTCTAAAAAAGATATTGCAACTTCTATTGCCTTTTCTTTATTCGGCATATCCTTTGCCTCCAAAATAGAAGTATCGTTTAAATATGGATATTTCAAATTAAAATCACCTTCCAAAACATTTATGGTTAATGTTTTTTGAATACTTTCATTTTTAAACTCATAAACACCATTTCTCACTTCTGAAGGTTCACTCTCAAAACCAAATTTTTTCGCTACCTCTTTTGCCTCTTCTAATGCTAAAATTTCTGTCTTAGATCTATATATAATATAAACTTTTGCCTGATCACCAAAACTTGGTACCATGTCATTAGTAAATTCAAAAGTAAAATTTTTAGCGGTAAACTCCTTAGCCGGAAAAACATTTTTTGGCAAAATTCCATATTTCACTGTCGGTGCCACATATGCTGGATGAGCAGCCTTATATGCTTTTATCGATATTGCTCCAATAGACCATAATAAAACAAATGCAATCAAAGCAGATCCACCATATTTAATCAAATTACGACTAGTATAAGCAGTGTAAGTTAAGGACATAAAATATTTTACACTAAAAATGGTAAAATCAGCCATGACAGACAACAAAATTATTCGTACTCGTTTTGCCCCCAGTCCAACAGGCGAGCTTCATATTGGCGGAATTCGTACTGCTCTTTATTGTTATGCTTTAGCTCATCAAGCCGGTGGACAATTTATTCTTCGTATTGAAGACACTGATCAAAAACGTTATGTTTTGGATTCTGAAAAAAGAATCATGGAGGACCTTAAGGCTTTTGATCTCAATTGGGACGAAGGTCCAATTTTTCAAACCGAACGTTTGGAGATTTATAAAAAATATATTCAAGAATTAATTGATAAAGGCCACGCTTATTATTGTTTTTGTACTCCCGATCGTTTAGAAAAAATTCGTGAATTTCAAAAAGCTAATCATCAACAACCAAAATACGACAAACATTGTTTAAATTTAAGCAAAGAAGAAATTCAAAAAAATCTCGATAATAAAATTCCTTATACTATTCGCTTAAATATTCCCATTAATAAAACTGTTTCTTTTACAGATCTAATTCGTGGTCCAATTAAATTCAACACCAACGAAATCGACGATCAGGTTCTAATTAAAACCGACGGAATTCCTACTTATCATTTTGCCGCCATGGTCGATGATCATCTCATGAATATTACCCATGTTTTTCGCGGCGAAGAATGGCTCAGTTCTACTCCGAAACACATTTTACTTTATCAATATTTTGGTTGGGAAATGCCACAAATTGGTCATCTTTCGGTATTTCTAGCTGAAGGTGGTCAAAAAGGAAAAATGAGTAAAAGACAAGGTTCTACTCAGGCTCGTCAATTTTTAGCCGAGGGATATCTTCCAGAGGCCATTTTAAACTTCCTTATGCTTCTTGGTTGGAACCCAGGAACTGATCAAGAGTTTTTTACTCTCGATGAATTTGTTAAAGTTTTTGATATTACAAAATTAAATAAAAAAGCCGTTGTTTTTGATCGCACTAAACTAGCTTATTTTAATGGTTATTATCTTCGCCAAAAATCAGACGAACAATTATTTGCTTTATTCAAAAAATTTTTATCGAAAGCTTCTGATGATCAAATTAAGGTTTTAGTTCCGGTTTTAAAAGAAAGAATTGTCAAATTATCAGACCTTCCACTTCAAACAAAATTTCTTTTTGAAGACGTTGATTACGACAAAGAACTTCTACTTAAAAAAGGGACTGATCCAAAATTAGCTATTGATATGCTTCAAAAAGCGAAAGAACTAATTAATAAAGATTTTTTCAATCTCTCAGAGAGAATTTTAGAATTAATCAAAAACAACAATTGGAATGTTGGTGAATTTTTTATGGTTTTTCGAGTTGCCATTTGTGGTACTGCCTTCACACCACCAGTGGTTGAATGTCTACCGGCTTTAGGTCAAGAAAAAACTTTACAAAAAATAAATATCGCTATCTTAAAACTAACTGAATAATTTGCTAAACTAATTTTGTGTTAGTTTTCTTACTATTTTTTTTCAGTGTTTTTAGTCACCCAATTTTGGCCGACGATCCAATAATTAAAATTACCAATTTTTCTGCAGATTCTGATCCGGAATGGGTCGAATTAAGTAACACCACTAGCGAAGACATTGATATCAATGGTTGGATTATTAGAGATGACAATTCTAGTAAAACAGATGATTTACCACTTACTGGTATTATCTCTGCGTCTTCAAAAATTATTTTTAACCATACCAAAGGTTGGCTTAATAATGACAGTGATATTATTTATCTTTATAATTCAAGTGATATTTTAATCGATAAATTAAATTACCCCACTCCAACTCCTACTCCAACAGCAACCCCAATACTAACATCAACGCTCACACCAACCCCAGAATTAATAATGACCCAAACTCCAACCAAAACTCCGACTCCCACCAAAACCCCTACACCAACAAAAACTCCAACGCCTACTAAAATTCCGACTCCCACAAAAACTACAACTCCAACAAAAATTATTACACCAACCTCAACTTTAGCCACCGAATCGGCAATTTTAATTTCAACTGAAACTCCAACACCAATATTAACACCAACTCCTGTTTCTGAAATTCTTGGTACCAACATTAGTAATAAAAAAAATTATCTCCCTTTGATTCTTATTTGCTTAGGTGGTTTATTTTTGTTAACTCCTCTGATAATTGCTAAAATTAAAAATGAAAATTAAAAAAATAATTCCGTTTATACCATCTCTCGTTTGGATGTCGGTAATTTTTTATTTTTCTTCTCAGCAGACCACAGGTGTCGGTGGCACCAATCAAACTACTCGATTTTTGATTCTAAAATCGTTCCATCTAATAGAGTATGCTTTTTTGGCTTGGCTACTTTCCTTTGCTTTTTTTAAAAAAAAATGGGTGGTTTTAACTGCCTATCTCTACGCAATTTCAGATGAAATTCACCAGTCTTTTATTCCCGGTCGCACTTCTCGTTTCCAAGACACTCTAATCGATTTAGTTGGAATTTTAATTGGCCTTTTTATTTTTCGCAAAATTTTTCCCAAAAAATAAATCGATTTAACTCCTTGACGCCCTGCGATTAAAAAGTTTTAATGTATATCTGTTACACATATTTTTATTTCCATGAAAAAAATTTTTTTAAGCTTAGCTATAATTATCACAGTTGGTAGTTTTTCATTTCTACTAACAAAAGCCTATTTTACCGATAAAAAAACTAGCAATGGTAATACTTTTACTGTCGGGACCCTAAATTTAGAAGTTGGTGATTCTCAAAATAATCAAGTTGAACCTTTTATCATTTCTAATTTAGGTAATGGACAAATTACTGGCCAAAAAGTTTGGAAATTAAAAAACACTGGTAGTCTTCCTGGTCAACTTTTTATCAATCTCAACAACATTTTAAACAACGAAAACGGCTGCAATAGTCCGGAAAGTGAAGTTGACCAAACTTGCAATAATCCAGGTGTCGGCGAAGGGGAATTAGGTAACATTATAAGTGCCAATTTTTATATCAATAATGTTTCCAAAATTAGTGTTCCGTTAAATGAAAATGGTGTTAAAACTCTTTCAGATTACTGGAACAATAATACCAATGTTCTTGTTTTAGAGCCAAATCAAGAAGTAGAATTAAAAATTGAATGGTTTGAGTCTAGTTCTTATGGTAATGAAATTCAAAGCGATAGTCTTTCTTTTGATCTCAATTTTAGTCTTCAGCAAGTAATTCAATAAACATAATTCATGTCAAAATTTATTAATTTTTTTTTAATATCATTGTTACTTTTAGTTACCACTTTCTTTTTGTTTTCCCAATTAAATTTCCCCGGAAATTATAAAATACTTTTAGTCCAGTCCGGGTCCATGTCTCCGACTATTAATACTGGTGATTTAGTTATTATCAAACCCATTTCTAAATATCAAAAAGGGGATATTGTTACCTTTTTATCAAAAGAAAAAATTAATATCACTCATCGTATTACCAGTGTTCAAGGCAATCAAATAAATACCAAAGGTGATGCCAATCAAGTTAGCGATCAGGATTTTATTGAAAAAAAACAAATTTTAGGAAAGGTTTTTTATAATATTCCTAATTTTGGCTACATAATTCTCTTTATTAAAAGTATACCTGGATTAATTACTCTCATTATTATTCCAGCCACCATCATTATCTATCAAGAATTTGTTCAAATTAAAAATACTTTTATAAAAATGTCAAAAAGATAGTTATGTTAAGGTTATTATTCCTTTTATTTATGTTTAGTCTAACTTTAGTTAGAACCACAAATGCTGACTTTGTTTTTAAAAAAACCATTAAAAATAACCAATTTTCTGCCACTACCCTTGATTTTTCCCAACTAAAAACCAGTAATAATTC
>CAYRMT010000015.1:0-11610 GCA_964425635.1 uncultured Gammaproteobacteria bacterium | reverse complement strand
ATCTGAAAAGAATTATAGGTTTTATATTTAAAAAAGTCAATATCTTAGGTTAAAAATAGAGATGTACATATTTGTTACACATAGGCAATATAAGTTTTTATGTGTAACTAATACATATTAAAAATATATTAAATAGTATAATTTTTGTATTCAAAATACCGGCAAAAATTTTGAGGGAATTGTGAAAAAATTAGGTTAATTTAACAATAAATAAAAAACTTTTAGGGGGGAAATACGCACTATACACATATATTACCTAACTTTAGGTTACTATTGTAAGTAGTAATTTTCGTGTATAATTTCACCAAATTAGAAAAAAATTCTAGTTTAAATTGAAGGACTTGAATGCAAGCTTCAAGCTCTTTAACAGAAAGGAGGAGTTTTTATGTTAAGAAGTCTGGTTAAAGACAATAGGGTTACAGGTAAGACAATGATTCATATGAATTGTGTTTCATGTCGATGTCAGTGCAAGTGTTTGGGTTGTCATCGTGGAAAGATGCCTCACAAGGATCAGTCAACTATTGTTTTATTTCAACGTTCATTGGTTACGACTTAACCCCTTTAATTAGCAGAGTAGAATGTTTTTTCTTCTACTCTGCCTTTTCTTTATTTAAAAAACAAGGTGGTGAAAACATGATTAGAATACCATATTACAAAACAGTCATACCTTCAATAAAAATTGTTAAACTCAAAGCACCACTCTTTGCTCAAATTGAATTGACAAAAAATTGCCAATACAATTGCCGTTTTTGTTACAACTTTTGGAAAGAATCGGAAAATATTTTACCAATGAAACAAATGGATCGGGAAGAATTGTTCTTAGTAGTCGATAAATTAATTAACTGTGAAATATTTTCACTTATTTTTTCAGGAGGAGAACCAACCCTTTGTGAATCATTACCAGAACTTATCAAACTTGTTTCCGACCATAAAATTGATACTACTGTTATTTCCAATGGTGCCAATCTAACAAAGGCATATCTTATATCTTTAAAACAAAATGGCTTACAGGGTTTTCAAATATCCCTTCACCATTTTGATCCAATCAAAGCAGATATTATAACTCAGCATCGTAATAGTTTTAAAAAGACAACTAGTGGTGTTAAAAATGTAATTGAAGTGTTTGGAACCGATAAAATGAATGTAAATATGGTTGTAACAAAAGATACTGTCGATGACGTATTTAAGATGGGTTTGTTCTTAAATTCAATTGGTGTCGAGAATTTTTCTGTTGGTTTAGTATCGTTTAGTGGTCATGCTGTTAAAAATAATCTTTCGGCTGATAAAGACGATTTAGAAAAAGTTTACTATCAACTCAAAGATTTGCATTTTAAAACTAAAATGAATGTTTCTTTTACCGGTGGTATGCCGATCTGTCTTTTCCCTGAATATGGAGTCAGCGATGTTGTTGGAATGTCAAATGTTTGTGATGCTGCAATTAGCCAAATAGTTATTGGATCTGATGGTGGCATTAGACCATGTGTAGAAATGCCTATCGTAGTTGGAAATGCGGTAACTGATGATTTGAAAAATGTTTGGCAAAATTCTAAGGAATTAATAAGTATTCGAAAGTTTGAAAATACGCCGCCGTCCTGTTATGAATGTAACGAAGTATCTCTTTGTCATGGAGGTTGTAGAGCAGCTGCATTTAATTACACCGGAGATGTTCAAGGGTTGGATCCTTTGATGGAGGTAAAAATATGATTTATTTTATTCATCCTGATCTTAAAAAAAGAGAAGAAAATTTTGGTGGAGTTATTCAAACCGACAAGGGTTTGTTTGTTTTAAATCAGACTGAGTTTTCTTTTTTAAAAGATTTCAAAACAGGGCCATGCGAAACAAAAAAAACTCTTTTAAATAAATTTCTTAAAATCAATGCTATTTGCGGCATTAGTAATGAAGAAATTTCATCTATTAATTAAATTAGATAACCCTAAAAGTTAATCCAAATAAAATTTGGAAAACTTCGGGGTTATTTTTTTATTGAAATTTTATTTTAATTATTTCTTCTCTCCCAAATCTCAGAAGGTCTTCAATATTTTTATTATTTTCCTTAAACTCCAGATATTTTTGTATAAAAAATCCATAAATTGATTGGTTATCGTTATATGGTTTTAAATATTCAGGAAAAGTGTCTATTACAGCATCGGGTAATATCCTTCTAATTGATTCCTCATTATTTATTATTGGTGCCATTATTTCGCTCAGATGCCAAAATGGATGTGGAGATTCAAAGGTTTCTAATTCATCTTCAGGAAACAATTCTCTCCATTTTTTAAAATAAATAAAGTGTGTAATTTCGTGCAATATTGTCGCAGCGGAATAAAAAGTAGTGGATTTATAAAAAATTTGAGTGGTAAATTTATCTAAATCTCTTGGGTAAACTTGAAATATTCCTATATTGCAGGTAATTTCATTTATATTTTTCCAATCAGTATTCAATATTTTTCCAAGTTCTGACCCTAATTTTTTTTCGATTGATTTCCAATATTTTTCAAGTTTGTCTTTTTCTAATTCAATTTCACTTTTATTATTATCCACGTAATTTTCAACATAATTTGAAATTGTTTCTTTTTGCTCTTTACTATTTTTATCCTTTATTTGATTAATCAAATCTTTATGATCTAAAGTAACTTGTTCTACTGCCCAATCCATAAAAGAATTATCGCAACATAAAAATGACTCAATGTCATCAATCATCATTTTTTTATCAATCACAAATTTGATATTAGGTAATTTCATCCTTATCAATTTTATCATTATTTACCATCAATTTTTCCGTAAATAATTGATAATTTAGATCTGCTGAGTTGGCGCAAAAGTTAATATTATTTAAAAAAGATATTATTGACTATATAATAGCGAAACTGCAATAGTTGAATCAAAAATTAATAAATCATCCTTTATTTATTCAAAAGAAAGGTAAAAAATGAAACAAGATTTTGCTTACGGTGGAGTCGTCTTTAAAAAAATAGACAATTCAATAAAAGTTTTACTAGTTAAAAAACTACAATTTATTAGTTGGGATTTACCTAAAGGTCACAAAGAAGGAAATGAGTCGGATAAGATTGCAGCCCTAAGAGAAATTTACGAAGAAACTGGTTATAAGAATATTAAGTTAAAAAAAGGAAAGATTATAGTATCTTATGGAGTAGAAAAAAATAATAAATTAATTAATAAGAGTGTAATTTTCTTTATTGGTGAACATTTCGGAGACGAAAAATCAAATCCAAATCCAGATAATGACTCTGATGAAGAGAATATGGAAGCAAAATGGGTTGATATTAATGAATCTATTAATTTAGTCACATTCAAACCATTTCAAGATGCACTAAAACAAGCAATAGAAAAATTTTCTTTAATTTATATCTGCACTGAGTTCTGATCAGATCGAATGTCGAAAATTACTTTATCAAAATTATCATGATTTCGACAAATTAGTTGACTATGGATTATCAATATTAGACAAATATAAACAAGCGGGTTGATAATTTTAAAATAAATTTATTTTAAATATTTATCAATATTGGAATCATGTTCCTCAAGGGTGATGGCATAGTGCATTTGATTGTCGTTTCCGGTGATGTAGTAAAGATAATTAGATTCTGTTGGATGAAAAGCAGCATAAATTGAATCATAGCCGGGATTACAAATGGGGCCTGGTGGAAGGCCAGGATTTTTATAGGTGTTGTAGGATGAAATAATGGAAATATCAGAGGAATTTATTGGTTGCCAATAATCAATTGGTTTATTTTTAGAATCACGAGCATATTGAACCGAGGCATCGACTTGAAGAGCCATATTAATGTTTAAACGATTAAGTAAGACACCGGCAACACCCTGTTTTGACTTTAAAGTTCGAGCTTCCCTTTCAATAATGGAAGCTAAAATTAAAATTTGCTTATCAGTCATTTTGGTATTAGTAGCACCGTCTTTAGCTTGGGTAAATTTTTTGTCAAAGTTTGCTTGGATAACTTCAAAAATTTGATCAGCGATGTAATAGGTGGGGATTAAATAACTATCAGGAAAGAGATATCCTTCCTTGCCTTCAAAAGAAGTATTTTGGGGAAAAGATTTGATATTTTCTTCAACTCTGGTGCCTTCGATTATTTTAAGCCAATAATCACTAACACCGCCTTCTGAAAGTGTGGTAATAATTTCAGGGGTTGAAAGAGAGGGAGATAGTCTAAAAGTTCCGGCTTGGATCTTTTTATTTAATCCTAAATAATAGGCATAAAATAAAAAAGTGTTTGAATCACGAATTAAAGATTTAGATTTTAGTTTTTGGGAAATATTAACCAAGCTTTCACCATTATCAATTACAAACATTACATTTGTATTGTTAATGGAAACGGCTCTAGAGTTGGTTTTAATATAGAAAAAAACCCAAATAATTACTAAAAAAAGGAAAAGGGTGGTGGCAGTTAAAACCCGTTTCATTTTAATTAAACTTCGTCAAATAAGGCACGACGGTAGATTTTTTTAGCTTTATCGTAGATAAAAATGCGACCACATTTACAGGTAACCGTTGTCTTCCCTCGGACATCTTTTTGGATACCATGAGAAAGAGTGGCACCGCAACCAACACATCGACCTTGAGATAATAACCAGGCTTGAATGGGGGAAATTAGATTTTTAATCATTTTTTTATTTTAAATTAGTAACCTGTAATTCTCCTTAAAATAACAGCTGCAGCAACAGAATCGATTAATTTTTTATAATCTTTCTTTTTATTCTTATTTTGAATGTAAATTTGCTGAGCTTCTATAGTACTAACAGCTTCTTCAACTGTTTCGATATTCAATTTTAACATGGATTTTAACTTCTCAATAAAAACTTTAGTAAGATTGGCAACCTCCCCTTCTGAAACACCAACATAAATACCATCAATTTTATAATCGGTGATAATTTTTTTTAAATTATCAATGGTGTTATCGTTGTTTTTAATGGCAGGAATTGGATAAATTACACCAAGAGTAGAAACTGCAAGACCAATATTTTTGGTTCCATAATCAACGGCAAGATAATTCATTAGGGAATTATAGCAAAATTTATTTAGCTGAAAGACTGGCTTTAATAATGAGGCGGCGAAGATAAGTTCCAGGCGGACTGCAAGTGATGAGTGTTAAATTTTTTTGATCGAAACGTTGTTCTAAAACTGAAAGATCGGTGGGTTTAACTTCAAACATTTCATCGATAATATATTCATATTGAACATCATCATAATCAATTAAAATTTCATCTCCTTGTTTAAGTTTATAGAGCGTAGAGAAAATGGTGAGATATGATTTGGGATTAAAAAATTGAGGTAAAACAGAGTGTCCAAAAATAACAGTGTTGCCTAGTTGGCCTGGAAGAGCAGTTTGAGGGTATTGAATTAAACTCTTTTTAAGATCCATGCTTCCAAGAGTAACAACTGCGTTGCTGATTTTTAATTTTGGGATAGAGATAAGATAAGTAAAAGTTTTATCATTGGAAAAAATTTGATTAGAAGTTGAAGAATCTGAATCAAACCAATTAGAAATTTGGGTGTAATCGGTGGTGGCTGACCCTAAAATATTTTGAGAAGTGTTGTAATTTTGAAGAGAAAGTGGATTTATTAATTGATTAAAGTTAACTGAATATTGTAATTGAAATTTAATAATAGGAAAAATGGCCGAGGCAAAAAAAAGCAAACCTAAGCATAAGAACGAGATAGCAAATATTTTTTTTTGGGCTTTTTTTTTAGCCTTGGGAGTTGGTGGTATTTTTTTAAGATAGATATAGCTCACTTTGATTTGATTTTTACATCAATAGAAATATTGTTTTTATTGAAGGGCAAAATATTTAAAAATTTAGAATTACTTTGAATATTAAAATCATAGACACGACTGATGGTTTTTTTAATAATTTTTTGGGCATTTTGGATTGTTCTTCCAGCAATGCTCTTTTTAAGAGTATCTGTGTCAACTTTGGGCAAAGAAGAACCTTTGATAGTTAAACTACCAGTTGCTTGGTCTGTGTCTAATTTATCAATTTTAAGGGTAAAAACAAAGGAGTCTGGGTTTTTATCAGAATCAGAATAACCACTCTCTTGAAATAAAAATTGGTCAATAATTTTATTTTTTATTTCGGAATTAATAGCAAAAACAATAACTGTTGACTGAGCCGTGGCTATTAATTGGTCAGTTTGTTCGTCAATTTCACGATTGAATTCTATTTTACCTTTTTTGACTTGGATGGTTTCTTTTAAAATATCACTGGAATTATTAAGTTCTTCGCTTATTTTTTTATTGGCTTCGTCGGCTAATTTTTGAGTTAATTGATTTTCGGCATTAATCTTATCTTGTTTACTAACTGCCCTAACTTGCTCTTTAGTACCTCCAGTAAAAGTGCTATTACTTTTAACTACAATTGTATTTTCAGAAAAATCTTTAAATGTAAGAGAAGTATCTTTACTAATGTTGTATTCTGGGCCAATTTCTTGAGCAGACAAAGAAGTTTTGGTCTGGCCAAAATTCATGGTGCCGGTATTATAATTAATAACAGCGGCGGCAATTTGAACACTGTTAATTAATTCAAATTTTTGACCATTTGCATCTAATAGAACTGAGCCTTTGGGAATATTTTGAACTTTTTCTAATTTATTAAAAATAGTAACTTCACCAGTAGCCTTAGTGCCAATAGTTTTTTGACCAGTAGTTTCCACTGTAATTGAAGAAGTGACATTGGTATCTTTTTTTTCAACAGGAATAATTGATGATGAAATTTCAGAGGCATCTGGGTCTAGGGTTACATTAATTGTTTTTTCAAATTCGTAGGGAGTCAAAAAAAGAGTAATCTTTACTTTAGAAAAGGCGATAAAAAGAAAAAATAAAATTAATGCGGCAGGAAAAAGAAAAAATAAAAAGTTTGTTTTTATTTTTGGTAATTTGAAGTTTATTTTTGGAAAAGTGAATGGAATGGTAGGCTTATTTTTATGAGACCAAAAATTGGTTTCAATAACTGGGGTTTCGGAAATAACAGGAACTTCAACAAATTCTTCTTTGGATTGTTCTTGAGAAAAACCAAAATCTTGCGGGGAAGCTTCATCTAATGTGTCAATTATTTCTTGATCGTGAATATCTGAATCATTATCAATAATTTCATCGGGGGTTTCGCTTTCTTCTGGTGCTTCTACAACTTCGTCTTCTTTTTCTTCAGGTTCTTCCATTGGAATTGGCGGAACTGTTTGATGTGAAGGATTGCCACCACCAACCATTTGAGAAGTGATGGCTTTAAAAAAAATATTAACTAAATCTTCGTCGCGATAAAGTTTAATATCGGGAAAATGAAGAAATGTTTCGATATTTTTTTTACCAACCCAAGGAAAATTTTTTAATTGTTCAACGGTTGACTCATCGGCATTACCATAAACGTAAATCTGAGGAGGAAGAGTTGATTCTGAATTGAGTTCTAATAATGCGTCTTCGATTAATTGGGCAGTAAATTCACCATCAAAAAATTTCCTGACTCTTTTTTTAATTTTTCCAAAATAAACAAGAGATAATTCAAAAGAATTTGATTCTAAATAAATATTAATAAAACTGGCAGGAAAATCATCTGGTTTACTGGATTCTTCGATTATAGCCTCATCGCTGGACATAAAACCAGATGGTTTTAAATCTAATTCTTTTAAAACGGAAAGTATTATATCTGATCTTTCTTTGATAATTTTTCCATCTTCACCAACCCAAGAGGATGGGATAACTAAACCAACAAAAAGAGGTTCTTGCTCGGGAGAAATATCGGCACTAATAGCAGCACTAGAAAGTGACTCGTCGGCAGCTTTAGTGATTGATTGATAATCATTGATATTAAAAGCAACGCGTGGACCAATTGAAGCAACATAAAAACGACCATTCCCCCAATTGATTAAGGCTACTAAAATACTGTCGGCCTCGATATAAAATAACCAAAAACTATTAATCCCCATTATGTAAGGATACAATATTTTTGATGATTTAGCCTATTTTAAGACGGCGTAGATGCGACGTTTTCCAGAACCGGCAGATTCTTCTTTAATTATTTCAAAATTTCCTAACTCAGATAAATGCGAAACATGGGGGCCAGTACAAACTTCTTTGGAAAAATCCCCTATTGTATAAACTGTAACGATTTCTGGATATTTATTACCAAAAAAAGCTAAAACATTTTGTTTTTGAGCTTCGATAAAAGGCATAGTTTCGACAGTAACTGGTAAGTCTAATTTAATTTGTTGATTAATTAAATCTTGCACTTCTTTTAATTGATCATCGGTTAATTTTTCAGTATGAGAAAAATCGAAACGCAATCTTTCGGAAGTGATATTGGAACCTGATTGTTGAACATGGTCACCTAGAATTTTTCTTAGGGCAGAATGTAATAAATGAGTGGCGGTGTGATATTTGGTAATAATTTCAGAATTGTCTGCTAGACCGGATTTAAATTTGCCAGCAGACAAAGTTTGCGATTGCTTTTGATGGGCTAATTTGGCTTCTTCAAATTCTTCCTTATTTAAGGTTAAATTATTTTTTTGAAGTTCCTCTTCGATCATTTCAATTGGAAAACCGAAACTTTCATAAAGAGTAAAGGCTTCTTTGCCACTGACTGATTTGTTTCTTTCGATTAATTTATTGATTTCGCGAAGACCATTATTTAAAGTTTTTCGAAACTTATTTTCTTCGGCATCGAGGATGGAAATAATTTTGTCGCGATTTTCATCTAATTCTGGATAAACACCGGCATAATTTTCTTGGTTATCTAAAACTGCGTCGGCGATTTGAGAAATAAAATTAGTTTCAATGCCTAAAAGTTTTCCTTGTCGAATACTGCGGCGAATTAGACGGCGGAGAACATAACCGGCTTCTTTGTTTGAAGGTTGGACTCCATCGGCAATAATAAAAACAGCAGAACGAATATGGTCGGCAATAATACGAATTGATTTTTTGTTGTTGTCTTCGGAATATGACTTTTTAGAAATTTTTTCTATTTTTTTGATAGTCGGCTGCCAAATGTCGGATAAATAGTTATCCGTTAAACGATTTAATACAGCAATTGTTCTTTCGACACCCATGCCGGTGTCAACATTTTGCTGGGTTAATTTTAAAAAAGTACCATCAGTGTTTTTGTTATATTCTAAAAAAACATCATTCCAAATCTCTAAATAACGGCCTTGTTTATCTCCTGTTTTAAAGTCAACTTTGGGTAATTCTGGTTTAATGTCGACAAACATTTCGGTGTCGGGACCACATGGACCAGTAAGACCGGCAGGACCCCACCAATTATCTTCTAAAAAAATAATATTATTTTGATCTATACCTAACGATTTCCAGACAGATGCACTAGTTTCGTCTTTAGGAGCGTTTTTATTGCCAGTAAAACAAGTGACAAACAAATTTTCTGAATTAATGTTTAATTCTTTGGTTAAAAATCGATAACTCCAAGGAATCATATCGTTTTTAAAATAATCACCAAGACTCCAATTACCTAACATTTCAAAAAAGGTGTGGTGAAAACTATCACCAACTTCATCGATATCGCCGGTTCTGACACATTTTTGAATATCGACCAATCGTTTACCTAGTGGGTGCTGTTTGCCAGTAAAATAGGGAACTAATTGTTGCATCCCAGCAGAAATAAAAAGAGTAGTTGGATCGTTTTCTGGAATTAAGTTACTTGAAGGAATTTCGATGTGTTTTTGGTCAACAAAAAAATTGATGAATTTTTCCTTTAAATCACGGGCTTTCATACGGGAAATTATACCAGTTATCTTTTTGGTTTGACAAACATCTTGGGGGTGGGTTTCTTTTTGACGACAATGTGTGGTTTTTCTGATTCCTCTTTTTCGATTTCTCCCCAAGTATCGATGGCTTCGATTTTTTTAGCAACGTCTTTTTTGGTTTTAGCTTCATTGGTTAAATCTTGAAAAAATTCTTTTATTTTTGATTCAAAATTTTTAATAACTTCAGTTTCATTACTTTTATTGACTAAAATTGCAGAAAGAGCACCAACAGCAGCGCCCAAAGTTAGACCAAACAAAAAACCAGAATTTGATTGTGGTTCGGTTTTTTTTTCGGAATTAGTCATCTTTATTTTTATCTCTGGTTAAATTGTTAAAAAAGGAAAAACCGTTTTTTAAACCCATTAAGAAATCAGAAAGAGAAGAAACTGGTTGGGCAACTGAATCGGTAATTAAATGGGCATCGTCAAGAATTAAATTGGTTTTTTTAAGAGTGACATTTAGATCTTTTAAGAGTCTGACAAAATAAATTCCACAAATAACAATGATAGTGGTAATAGCCAAGAGGCTAATAATAATGACAATTTGAGTTATATCCATATAATCAGTATAAACTATTTTTTAAAAAATTAATTAATTTTAAGAGTTTTTTCTTCTGTCGTAGTTTTACCGCTGGGTGACTTAGATTCAACTGTTATTTTGATTTCACCGTCAGATCCGGTTTGAATTTTTTTCTGAAAACTACCATTGGGATTTACGATTATCAAATCTTCATTTATTCGAATAGTAGAATCAGGATCAGTAATGCCGGTTAGATCAAAATTTTTGCTGGCAATGTCTTGGGGCCAATTGATTTTTAATTTTGGAGGACGATTAAATTTAATGTATTCGGAAATGAGATAAAAAATAAAAAAGATAATGACTATTCCGATTAAAATTTTGAAGGTGAATTGGGGAGTGAAAGAAAAATTTGATTTTTTAACAGATTTACTTCTTTTTTTTGGTTCAAAATCGCGTCGAAAAAACGATAAAATTTCTTGACCATTAAGACCTAAATAGTCAGCATAATCTTTAACAATTAAAGAACAATACGGCTCTTGGGGAAAATTTTTAGTTTCTTCATTTTCAATAGCAGTTAAGTATTTAATTGGTATTTTTAATTTTTTGGAAATATCGGCCAATTCATATTCTTTGTCGACACGAGTGTTTTTGAGAAGAGATGAAGCGCGAAGCATATTAAATTTATTCAGCCGAACTGTCGCTTTGGGTATGGGGCATTAAAATATCTCGAGGCTTAGCTCCATTTGATGGGCCGATTAAACCAGCAACTTCAATTTCATCCAAAATTTTAGCAGCCCGGGCATAGCCAACGCTTAATTTTCTTTGGAGGAAAGTGGTTGAAGCTTTGCCAGTATCTTGGATTAATTTAACAGCACTGTCATAAAGAGGGTCATGAGGACCACCATCAGAGGATGGAGTTATAACTGATTTACCATTGCCAGCAGAAACTGGCTGACTAACAACTTGGTCGTCGTATTCGGCAGTTTTTTGTGATTTCAAAAAGTCGACTAAAGTATTTATTTCTTTGTCTGAAACAAAACAGCCTTGAATTCTGATTGGTTTAGCTAAATCTTGGGGACCGTAAAGCATATCGCCACGACCCAATAATTTTTCAGCTCCTGGAGTGTCTAGGACAACCCTAGAATCGGTGACTGAGGTGACAGCAAAAGAAATACGGGTAGGGATGTTGGCTTTGATAAGACCAGTGATAACATTGACAGAAGGACGTTGCGTGGCCAAAATAAGATGAATACCAACAGCTCGAGACATTTGAGCTAAGCGGCAAATATTATCTTCAACTTCGGAGGGGG
>CAYRMT010000014.1:0-11813 GCA_964425635.1 uncultured Gammaproteobacteria bacterium | reverse complement strand
GCTACTAAAATAACCGGACTATTATAATTGGCTGGTTTTCCATCAACTAATCTTTGAGTAAAATAAGCCGGCTTTCTACAAATACTACCATCCTCATTTTCATGAACACAAATAGCTTTTAAATTAGTTACCTTTTGAGACATTCCCAATAATTTTGGTATTGGACCAAAAGGCTCACCTCTAAAATCTTGAATTAGGCCGGTTATTACCACATCTATATTTTTTTCTTTAGCTAAATAATTAACCACTTCGACAATTTTTTCATCAAAAAATTGACCTTCATCAATAAATACTTTTTCAATTGGTTTTAAACTTTTCTTAACATATTCAATAATCTCCAAAGAATTTTCTACTACTGTTGATTTAATGCAATGTCCATCATTTGTACAAATTTCGTCAGCCTTATATCGATTATCAATTTTAGGTTTAAAAACGGCTATTTCCATTTTTGAAATTAAAGCTAAATCTATTTGTCTAACTAACTCACTGGTTTTACCAGAGAACATCGGCCCACAAATTATTTCAATTATTCCAGTTTTCATATAATCACAGTTTATCTTAATTTAATTTTTTGGCAAGAAAATACCCCAATAAACAACTAGTTAAAATTAACACCGAAGTGTAAATTTAAAACAGTTGTCTGTTGGGGTTTGAAATTAATTGCCTGATTGGAGTTGTTGATTTTTTTTAAATTCTTTTTCAATACCCTTAATGTATTTATTTTTTATTCTATTAAGACCAGGCAGTTCTGTTGATTTAATAATTTCGTAGGCGGCTGATACTTTGGGTGGCATCTCGTTTCTTTTTGGGTTTTTTTGTTTTATCCACCATTTTTGAAAATTTTTAAATGCTTTTTTTACATTTTTTGGTAAATTACTCCAATCTTCTAGTGAAATTGGAATAATTCCTGTCGACACTCTAGAATGATCTGTAATAAAACGAAACATAAAACACTCTCCTTTCAAGACCTAAAATTCAACGTACAGGTTTTCACCTAACACTAGAACGATTATACCAGATATTGTATATAAATCAATATTATAGGTAATTAAATTAATATATTTAAATTTAATAATTTACCCAAATAAAAGACGAAACCATGGTAAAATAGAAACATGTCTTTCCAGTTAAATTCATCATTTCAGCCATCAGGCGATCAGCCCCAAGCTATCGACAAATTAGTCGGTAATCTTTCATCGGGAGTTAATCGTCAAACATTGTTGGGTGTCACTGGATCTGGAAAAACTTTTACTATTGCCAATGTTATTCAAAAAACTCAATTACCTACCTTAGTAATCTCTCATAATAAAACTTTAGCCGGCCAGCTTTATCAGGAATTTAAAGAACTTTTTCCCAACAATAAGGTTTCCTATTTCGTTTCTTATTATGATTATTATCAGCCCGAGGCTTATATTCCCGCATCGGATACCTATATTGCCAAAGAAGTTCAAATCAATGATTTAATCGACAGACTTCGTCTTGAATCAGCCTCAAATTTATTATCTTGTAATGACAATATTATTATTGCCTCTGTCAGTTGTATCTATAACATCGGCGATCCATCAGAGTTCGCTAATCTAACTTTAGACCTAAAAGTCGGCAACAATTATCCACGTCGTCAACTTTTAGAATCATTCATTTCTCTTTTCTACACTCGATCAGAATTAGAATTTAAACGTTCCACCTTTCGTGTTCGTGGTGAGAATATCGAAATTTGGCCATCATATACCGATTCCTTTTTATCTCTCGAATTTAATAACGACACTCTAGTTAGAATCATTCAACACCACCCCTTAACTGCCCAAGAAAAATTTTTTGATGATTATAAGCTTTTTCCTGCCAAGCAATATATCACCGGTAATAAAAATTTGCCCGAAGTTTTTGAAAATATTCGTCGAGATTGCGCCAAACAAGTCGAAATTTTTAAAAAACAAAACAAAATTTTAGAAGCCCATCGAATTGAACAACGAGTCGAATATGATTTAGAAATGCTTCAAGAAACCGGCTACATCAACGGCATTGAAAATTATTCAATTTATTTTGATAAAAATCGAAAACACGGTGATCCTCCATACACCTTAGTCGATTACTTTCGTCATTTATGGGGTGATAATTTTTTAACCGTTATTGATGAATCTCATGTTACTGTTCCCCAAATTGGAGGTATGTTTAGTGGGGATTTTGCCCGCAAAACTAATTTAGTTGATTTTGGTTTTCGGTTACCGAGTGCTTTCGACAATCGACCTCTAAAATTTGAAGAATTTAATTCTCGAGTTTCCAAAGTTGTCTATGTTTCCGCCACTCCTTCTCAATATGAAATTAACGATTCTAAAAATAATGTCGTCGAACAAATTATTCGCCCCACCGGTCTAGTTGATCCCGAAATTACCGTTAAATCAAGTAAAAACCAAATTCCAGATTTAATCGAAGAAATTAAAAAAAGAGTTGCAAAAAAAGAAAGAGTTTTAGTCACCACTTTAACCAAAAGAATGGCTGAAGATTTATCGGCTTATTTATCAGATCCGGAAAAAACTAAAACCAATTTAAAGGTAGCTTATCTTCATTCCGATATTGAAACGTTGGAACGTTCCAAAATTTTAGACGATTTACGTTCTGGGAACTATGATGTTTTAGTTGGTATTAATCTTTTACGCGAAGGACTTGATTTACCTGAAGTTAGTCTTGTTGCCATTCTTGATGCCGACCAACAAGGATTTTTGCGATCAAAATCTTCTTTAATTCAAATCATGGGGCGAGCTTCTCGCCATCTTGATGGTCAAGTAATCTTATACGCCGATTCTGTTTCCGATGCCATGGATGGTGCCATTAAAGAAGTTAATCGTCGTCGTAAAATTCAATTAAAATTTAATCAAGATAATAACATTATTCCCAAAACAGTGGTAAAATCTATTCGTCCACAAATTATTGAGATGATTAAAACTGAAACTAAGCCAGAGTGGTCAAAAATTGATGTTTCATCTCTAACTCCACCTCAGCAATCAAAATATATTAAAGACCTTAAAAAACAAATGCGCAATTTTGCTTTTACATTAGATTTTGAAGAAGCTATAAAAATTCGCGACAAAATAAAAGAAATAGAAAAAAATGACCGATAAAATAATTGTTAAAGGAGCCCGAGAAAACAATTTAAAAAATGTTTCTTTTGAGTTTCCTAAAAATCAAATGACTGTTTTTACTGGAGTTTCTGGCTCTGGTAAATCTAGTATGGCTTTTGACACTCTTTTTGCTGAAGGTCAACGTCGCTATGTCGAAAGCTTGTCCTCATATGCTCGTCAATTTTTAGGTAATATGAAACGTCCAGATGTCGACTTAATCGAAGGTTTATCACCATCTATCGCCATAAATCAAAAAGCCATTTCTCATAATCCTCGTTCAACAGTTGGCACTGTCACTGAAATTTACGATTATCTTCGTTTACTTTTTGCCCGAATTGGTCATCCACATTGTCCCGAATGTGGCCATGAAGTTTCACCACAATCCAGTAAGCAAATTGTTGCTCAAATTTTAAATATTGCTCGCTTAGAAACCAACGGACTTAATGTTTGTCGATTTTTGATTTTAGCCCCAATTGTTCGCGACAAAAAAGGGGATTTTCATGGACTTACAGAAAATTTAAGAAAACAGGGCTACAAATGGATCAGAGTCGACAATCATTTGATCGATATGTATTCCGATTTTGGCATTGCCAAAACCAACAAACATAATATCGATGCTATTATTGATCGTGTTTCAATTAGTAAAGATACTCTAAAAGACGAAAAATCTATTTATGATCGCTTAATCGACGACGTTGAACAGGCAATGAAATTGTCGAATGGTTTAGTTGTTGTCTCTGAAGTAAAAGATCCTGGTTTTTCCTTTCCAGATAATCCAAAAGAATTAAAAGACACTTTGTATTCTGAAAATTATGCCTGTCCTATCTGTAATATTTCACTTCCAGAAATTGAACCTCGTCTTTTTTCTTTTAATTCTCCTCAAGGTGCTTGTCCAGAATGTAAAGGTTTAGGTTCTAAATATCAGATCGATAGATCTAAATTTCCTGAATGGCGTGCCAAAATAATGGAAAGCCATTATGTCACCTCTCAAAATGATGCTGTCCGTGAAGAATTAGAAAAATTTATGATTAAAGAAGAGTGTCACGTTTGCCATGGCGCTCGTCTAAACAACGAAGCCCTTTCGATTACTGTTTTAGAAAAAAACATTTATGAAGTTACCCAACTTCCCATCGAAAAATTAAATAAATGGATTAATGATTTAGAAACAGAATTATTAAGTGATAAAGAAAAAGAAATCGTCATTCCTATTAAAAAAGAATTATCAGCTCGTCTCGAATTTTTATTAGCCGTGGGGTTAGATTATTTAAGTCTTGATCGTGAAGCCGGCACTTTGTCGAGTGGGGAATCTCAACGTATTAGATTGGCCAGTCAAATCGGCACTGGCCTTACCGGTGTTTTATATATTTTAGATGAACCAACCATTGGTCTTCATTCTCGCGACAACGATCGTCTTATTGGCACTCTTAAAAAATTAAAAGATTTAGGTAACACTGTTGTTGTCGTCGAACACGACGAAGATGTCATCAAAAATTCCGATCATATCGTTGATTTTGGCACATATGCCGGTAAAAACGGTGGTGAAATTATTGCCCAGGGCAGTTTAGAAGATATTAAAAATAATAAAAATTCTTTAACCGGCAAATATTTATCTGGAAAATTAAAAATCGAATCAAAAATTAACCCCACTAATATTAGCAATGCCCAAAAAATTTCCATCACCAATGCTCGTCAATGGAATTTGAAAAATATTAATATTGATTTTCCTTTAAACAAATTAATTTGTATCACTGGTGTTTCTGGATCTGGTAAATCAACTTTAATCCATGACACACTTTATGGTGGTGTCCGCAAAGCAACACTTGGTCAATATTATGGAACCATAGGTCAATTTGACAAAATAACCGGTACTGAAAATATTTCAGATGTTCTTTTAGTTGATCAATCTCCAATTGGTCGCACCCCTCGCAGTAATCCTGCCACCTACACCAAAGTTTTCGATGACATTCGCGTTTTAATGGCTCAAACAGTTGAGGCTAAATTGCGGGGTTTTGGTCAAAATCGTTTTTCCTTTAATGTTAAAGATGGTTGCTGTCCAATTTGTAAAGGGCAAGGTCAGATTAAAATCGAAATGCAATTTATGGCAGATCTTTATGTTACTTGTGATGAATGTCATGGTTCTCGTTTCAAAGACGAAACTCTTGAAGTCGAATATAAGGGTAAAAACATTGCTGAAATTTTAAAGATGACAGTTGATGAAGCTTTAGAATTTTTTAAAAATATTCCTAAATTAAAAAGAAAACTGACTACAATTCAAGAAGTTGGTCTTGGTTATTTGGAATTAGGTCAGCCATCAAACACTCTTTCTGGTGGAGAATCTCAACGTCTAAAAATTAGTCGTGAATTAGTCAAGAAATTTGATGGCAAAATGCTTTATATTCTCGATGAACCAACCACTGGTCTTCATTTTTATGACGTCGATAAATTAATTAAAGTTTTGCGTCAATTGGTTGACAAAGGTAACACTGTCGTTTTAATCGAACATAATTTAGATGTTATTAAAAATGCAGATTGGATTATCGATTTAGGCCCAGAAGGCGGCCAAAAGGGTGGTGAAGTTGTGGCTATGGGCACTGTTCAAGACATAATCAATTGTTCTCGTAGTTACACCGGTCAATATTTAAAAAAACAATTTTAGTTTTTCATGTGTTACAACCACTCTTGTGAAGGTTTTTTTGCAGAAATGCAAAGAAAGGAACGTTGACAATTTTGCATGTAGCGACCGACGATCGATAGGTCTCAGACCTAGACTCCAGAAGGAGCGTGGTTTATGAAAAAAATCTGGATACTTATGTTTACAGTTTTTCTTCTGCTCGCCCTTTTAGCCACCCAAAGCCAACCGGTGACGGGCCCTCTAGGGGGCACTGGTTTGATCATCTACCAACAACAGCAACAGTCGGCATCATCGACAGCAAGTATCGATTTGATTGCCAATGTCTTTTTGGTTGTTTTCATTCTGGCTTCAGCCACCCTGGTTTTTACGACGGCTTTATTTGCCCGGCGTCTCCGTCGTTCACCCATTTCCCTTATGGCACTTGGTCCCGGAATTTAAATTCGGGGTCTAACTAAGGCTTCATAATTTTGCATTAAAACTAGTCTTAGTTAAACTCCAAAATTGACCAAGTAAAGAAGAGGATAGTTCCTTCACAAACTCCGACTATCCTTCTTCTCTTCCCCTTATTCTCTTTAATTCTTACATTTCTCTCTAATTTCCACCGTTGTTCTCCAACCAGTTTCCCATTTTTCCACTGTGCAATATTTTTCAAATTGATTTAACCAGCCAATATAACTGTTTTTTGTTTCATAAATTAAGGCAATTTTTCCATTTTTATTTTCTCTAGTATTTTCATAAAACTCTTTTTGAGTTCTAATATATTCTGGCACCTCAACTAAACTATAAGAGACTTTGTTCGGCATATATCCATATTTTTTAATTCCATACCACCAGTAAAGGTATTGATTAGGATAATCATAAACCTCTGGAACGTAATTATAAGCTTCAAATCCATCACCATTTATTTTTTGATAAACCCAATCAATATTTTTTATCAAATTATTTAAATTTTTTGGATCATCAGTTGTTTTTTTTTGAACAAATTGCCATTGATCAATTCCAACTCGATAAAAATTTAAGGACAATAAACCAATCAATAATATTCCAGCCAATTTTTTATATCTTTTAATATTAGCCAAAGCAATTCCCACAACAAAACAATACCAAACTCTTAAACTCTCCAAGTACCATATTTTTAATTCATGATGATAAATCACTGTATAAAAAATAAATACAAACATTAAAAATCCCAAAAAATAAAGTCCATACGTTCTGTATTTTTTATTGATTATTATCAACATAATCGATAATCCCAATAAAATTATTCCCCATCCCACGGGCAATATAAATTGCCCTTCAAAGAAATATTTTATCGTTTTCCAATGTGATTCCATCACTTGCCCAATTGCCAATTTATCGCCCAAAACATTATTACTGCCATTAAATATTCCTAAAAGAAGTTTTGTCATCTGAAATTTATTTTTTATTTCCAGTGCAATTTGTGGCAAAAACCAGGGTACCAATCCGATCAAAAATATTTTCCAATTTCTAGTTTTTTTGTTCAAAATTACGATTAAAACAGAAAAAGTCAAACAAACAATTCCAAAAGCCGCCTCGAACTGAGTCAAAAGGCCGCTGGTAATTCCCAGCCATAAAATTGATTTTTTATCTTTTTTGTCCAAAAAATTCCACAAAGCCAAAAAGAAATAAACACTTAAATAAGTCGCCATATTAGCATTCCAAAAATATCTGGTAGTGTTAAAAAGTTGTGGTGACATCAAAAAAAATGTCGATATCAATAATCCCAAATTTATATTTTTTTTCTTAAAAAACCAAAAAATAAATCCCCCTGTAAACAAAAAGCCAAAAACATTCCAGTAAACCAAAGTCTGTGGGTCACCGTTTCCCAACCAATATGCCGGTAAATTAAAATAGTAATAAAAAGGACCCAATCTTAGGCCATTAATTGATGTCGTTGGGCCCAAAACTGCTAAATCTTTAAATTCACCCAAAGCTCTTATATCCAACAAATCTCTAGCCTGATCATAAGTAAAAGCAGTATTATATTCACTAGTTTGATTAAATCTAATAATTCCGGAAACAACCAAAATAACTCCAAAAATCATTGTCAATATTCTTTCTTTAAGTTTCATTCTTTCATTATATAATATCTTGTGATCGATTTAACCAAAATTCCACCATCTCCAGGAGTTTATATCTATAAAAATTCTGAAAATAAAATAATTTATATTGGCAAAGCCGTTAATTTAAAAAAGCGCGTCTCTCAATATTTTCAAAGCGACGAAGCCCTTGGTTATAAAACCAAAAAATTAGTTTCTCAAATTGCCAAAATTGATTATCAAATTGTCGGTTCTGAAATTGAAGCTTTAATTTTAGAATCAAGTTTAATTAAACAATATCGACCTAAATTTAATTCCCAATTAAAAGACGACAAAAGCTATATCTATATCACTATCTCCAAAGACAAAATTCCTCTCATCAAATCTGCATTCAAATCTAATCTAAATAAAAATTCATTTTTTTATGGCCCTTTTCCAGACAGTACCGCTGTTAAAAGTCTTTTAAAAACTATAAAGACTATATTTCCTTTTTATTCATCTGTTCACGGCCCCAAAAAGTGTCTTTATTGTCATTTAAATTTATGTCCCGGTCCCGATCCTGACATTAAAGAATACAAAAAAAATATCCTCAAAATTAAAAATATTTTAAATGGTAATTTTCCTAAATTAATTTCTAAATTGGAAAAAGAAATGAAAATTTTTTCCAAATCTCAAAATTTTGAAATGGCTAAAATCCGTCGTGATCAAATTAATTCCATCAAATACATCACTTCTGGTTGGAAAGATTTAAGTAATTTATATCAAAAAGTTGATCTTCAAGAGGATCAAACCAGTAAAGCACTTCGCGATTTAAAAACAATTTTATCGCCTTATTTTCCTAAATTAAAAAACATCAATCGTTTCGAGGCTTATGACATTTCTAATCTAGGCTCTAAATATTTTGTTGGTTCAATGACGGTTTTTGAGCAGGGGAGAATTGCTAAAAATAAATACCGTAAATTCAAAATTTATTCCAAAATTACCCCTGATGATCAATTCATGATCAAGGAAATTATTTATCGTCGTTTTAAACATCCCGAATGGCAATATCCTGATTTTATTTTGGTCGATGGGGGAAAGCCTCAAGTTTCTGCAGCCACATCAATCTGCAATTTCCCTGTTATTGGTCTCGCCAAAAAACAAGAAATAATAGTTATAAAAAAAGGGGATTCTTGGGAAGAAATTAAATTATCAAAACACTCCCCTTCTCTTCAACTTCTACAACAACTCCGAGACGAAGCCCATCGCTTTGCCAACAAATATCGAAAAGAATTAATCAATAAAAGGACCCTTGGCAATATACGTTCCCTTTGATTTCGGGTTTTTATTATTAGATTTCTTTTTTCTTTTTTTCTTTTCCCACACCGGAATGGTTTCTACACTAAAATCACTTTTTATCTCCGTTGTATTTTTCCCCTTCAGTTGTTTATATAAATCACTATTGTCAGTATTTCTAAAAATAGGCGTTCCAAACTTAGTTGTTCCAATAGCTCTTTCATCTTCATCAACCACTCTCAAAAAACCACTTAAAGCAGCCTCTTTCTCTAAAACTTCCACTTCTATTTGTTCATTATTCCCAAGTGGATGCCCATTTAATCTTTCCAAATCCACTCTTGAAGGCCTTTTGTTTCCAATATCATTTATAGTTAAAAATTCTTCATAATCCATTTCCTTATTCATTTTTAATTTAATGAATAACCTATAATAAAATTATTATACTACTTTATCCAAATAAATTCAATTTTATTGGTCAAACTTTACCATCTTTCTAACGTGTTCTTTTGCCCATTGAGTCTTTACTATGTTTAGCCAATTTTTATTTACGTTTATTTTTTTACCCAAAAGAACTTCGATTAAATCCCCGGTTTTAAGTTCGTCGTCAATTTTTGCCATCTTTCCATTAATTTTAATACCCTTACATCTATCACCAACACTCGTGTGGATTCTGTAAGCAAAATCCAAAGCCACACTTCCTTTTGGAAGCTGAATAGTATCACCCTTGGGAGTGAAAACATAAACATAATTAGTCAACACTTTTATTCTGTAATTATTCACATTATTATCGCCTTTTTGCCACTTAACCAAATCCTTTACCCATTCCATCCCCATACCATTTTCCAAAACCCCTGTTCCCATTTTATAAGCAATATGAGATGCTGGTCCAAATTCATTAAAATCATGCATCTCTTTAGTTTTTATTTGAATTTCCACTGTCATTTTATCTTTCCAATTAACAGTTGTTTGGATTGATCTGTAACCATTTGGTTTTGGCGATGAAATATAATCTTCAAATTCCTCCGGCATGTACTTATATTTTGCATGTAGTAGTCCCAAAACAGTATAACAGTCAACCAAATTATCAGTCAAAACTCGGATAGCCACTCTGTCTTTTACTTGATACTTTTCTCCCTTTCTTTTTATTTTTAAATAAGTACTATAAAGACTTTTGATTCTTCCTTCAACTATAACCCCATTAATATTATTAATTTTTAAAATATTTTCCAATTCATTTTGAATCAGATTTAAGGCTTTAATCTCGTCTTTTGATTTTTCTTTAAACACCGCTTTTATTTTATTAGCTTCATCTTCATAAAGAACCAAAAAAGCCCTGTCTTCCAATAATTTTTTGAAATAATGCAATCCCACATATTCTGCCAAAGGTCCATAAATCCGCATTATGTTTTTCGCATATATTAATTGCCTTTCTTTCGGCAAATATTCAATCGTTAAACTATTATGAAGTTTATCAACTAAACGTAAAATTAAAACCCTTACGTCGTTTATTGAAGAAAAGAAAAATTTTCTAAAGACTTCAATATTAGTTTGATTAATTTGTAGTCCTTTAGTTTTTGTCCTCACTTCGGTTAATCCAGAAACCAAAAGCGCCACCTCATCGCCAAACTCTCTAGCAATATCATCTATTTTTACATCAGTGTCTTCTACACAATCATGAAGCAAAGCTGCAATTATCGCCTCCTGGCCTATATTTAACTGTGTCACAACCTTTGCGATCCACGCCGGATGAGAAATATATGGTTTACCGGAATATCTTTTTTGTCCCTCATGGGCCACGGCCATAAAATCATAAGCTTTTTTAATTAATTCTCTATCAAAATTTGGCCCAATTAAAAACCGTTCTAAATCCTTCCAATAATTGTCGCTAAAAGATAAATCTAATCCCATAAATTATGACTCCTATTATATAACAATTTAGATTCTTTCGGCAAAAATCAACAATCTTTTCCAATCAGTTCCTATCGGCCAACATGTTTGTAAAATTAATATTTCCTTACCTTCTTCTTTATAGTCTAAATATTCAACATCATTTGCTCCAACAATTTTTTGGCCATAAACTTTATATTTATAAATTTCTTCGTTATATCCAATAAAAACAAAATCATCAGTTTTCAGCTCTCCTAGTAAATAAAACACCGAATTTTGCCTTACCATTTGGATTCCTTGTTTGGTTGAGTGGGCAAACAAATATATTGCTTTTTCTTTTTGTCCCGGCAAACCAGTACCTTTGGCTTGAGCCACAAAATCTCCTTCCAAAACTGGTAAATATTCCTTTTTATCAAAAGGGGAAATATTTTTTTTAACTTCAGCCGAAGCTCCAATCATTGGAATTTTTACCCAAAATTCTTCTTTTACTACCCTTGTTTCTATTACATCTTGTTTTATTTCAACTTTTGAAAAAAATCTTCCTCCACTTTTATAAACAACAATAGATTTTGCCAACGGCCAATACAAATAGACAAAATATCCTATCGCTGCAACAAAAATAAATGTTCCAAAATAAAAAAGATATTTTTTACTACCACTTGGATTATTAAAAATCACACCACTCTTAGATTTAATTTTTACCGATCTTTTCTTGGGAACTAATCTAAAAAAATCAAACATGTATTATTGTACACATAAATATTTGACAAAGAAAAGTATTTACTCTAATATATACCCCAATAGCCCAAACCCCTGGCCTTAAGAGCTGGGGATTTATTTTTT
>CAYRMT010000013.1:0-12458 GCA_964425635.1 uncultured Gammaproteobacteria bacterium | reverse complement strand
TCGGATAGTGGTTCATTCCACAGACCTGGAAAGTCTGCGCTGTAAAAAGCTCGTGGGTTCGAATCCCACCTCCTCCGCAGCCTGTAATGATGATTATATAGAAGTGGTAAAATTTGATATGCAAAAATTAACAAAGGTGTTATTGGGTATAATATCAGTTCTCCTTACATTAAATGGTCTACTTAATATTTGGGATGATGCCAGAGTTTTAGTTTATGACATTACATCTATTTTGGCAGGGATCGGTTTTTTTATTGTAAATATTTCATTACATAAAAAATAATTTTTTGGTTTTAAGATTAAATATTATTAAATAAAGGTAGAACTATGTTGTTATAGGGATAAAAAGGTTCTAGACTCACCTGCTCTACTCAGAATTTGATTTGAATTATTTCGCCATTGTTTAGAGATTTTCGTTTAATTAATTTAAATTGATATTTTTTGAGAAATATATCAATATTTTTAATTCCAAATGTCCATTTTTCTCCCAAACTACTGACTGTTTTAACTGCCTCTGATTGTTTATCTTCAATATTTTTTTGATAAATAAAATCAAAAACAATTTCACTGTTTGGTGATGAAATTTTAATAATGGATTTGAATAAACGATTGACGGCAATTTTGGATAAGTACATGATTAAACCTTCGAGGATAAAAAGTGTTTTTTTGGTGGGATCAAAAGATTTTTTGATTAATTTATTTTTAATATCGCCATGGTTGAGATTAAGGGGAATAAAAAAAGTATTTTCATTTATTTTAAATTTGCTTTTTTTAATAAGATTAATTTTGTTTTGTTGAGTTTCTTTGATATCAATTTCAAAAAATTTTGTTTTAGGATTATAGAAACGAATGAAGCGAGAATCAAACCCAGCGCCAAGAATAACTATTTGATCAAAATTATTTTCTTTTATAATTTTATCGATGAATTTGGTTCTATTAATAACATTTTGATAAGTATTTTGAGGCATTTTTTTCTTTAAAAAATTTTTAAAAAATAGAAGATGACTTAAAAACCTAAATGGTTGGGGTAAAAAAATATGAGCAACAGAATCGATTTTTGAACTGGCCCGAATGAGAGTAACGGCAAGAGCAGTGGTGGAGGGTTTATTTTTTATCATGAATATTTAATATAATTTAATTTATTTATATTCAAGATATATCTTTTTGGCCTAAAATATGGTAATATATTACAATTGAAATGTATTTTGGGTGTAAAAGATTTAAACTACGTCAATAGTTTGTCGCTATAATTTAGTTGTCCTATTAGTTCCATATAATAACTTCTTCTTGACATTATTATAATAAATAATATAATGAATATATATTCATTATTAATTGTTATTTAAGGAGGTAATATGCCAAATAGAGATAAAACAGGACCTATGGGTCAAGGTCCGGCTACTGGTCGAGGTTTTGGCCCATGCGGTAAAGGTAAAGGGCAAGGCTTTGGTTTTAGATTAGGACGAGGATTTGCTCGCGGATTGTGTCGTTTTCAATCTTTGATTGATTATCGAAAAGCTTTAGAAAAAGAGCTTGAAGATGTTAAAAAACAAGAAAAGGAATTAAAATAAAGTTTTATATGACTCGACCTAAAAAAGATCGTTGTTTACGTTTTAACCCCGAGGTATTGTATTTTAAACCTCGGGGTATTCCTCTGTCGACCCTGGAAGAAGAAGAGTTGTTGTCAGATGAATTGGAAGCTTTGAAATTGCATGATGTGGATGGATTGGATCAAATTGAAGCGGCAAAAAAAATGAAAGTATCTCAACCAACTTTTGGGAGAATTTTGGATAAAGCTTATAAAAAAATTGCTGTTGCCATAGTGAAGGGCAAGGCTATAAAAATAGTTAAAATTTTATAGTTTGACATTTAAATTATTTTGTAATAAAAAAATACATATATTTATGCTAAGGAAATTAATGATTAGAAAAAAGAATAATAAAATAAGTTTTGATTTTTTATCGAGGATAATTATTTTATTAATAGTTTTAGGATTAATAGGAATTGTTTTTAAACCTGATTTTTTGATAAAGACTAAAAAAATAAATGCAATGATGATGTTAATTGAATTTGAAAAAATAGATGGAGTGTTACAGTGGGAAAAGGAATTAGATAGTAGAAAATTAACAGCTTTAATAAAAGTGCAAGGAAATGTTTTAGAAGAAAATCCAGAAGTGTTTAAAAGATTGGCTGAAAAGGGTTATGAGGTTGCTGGTGGTTATGACGCGGCGCCGTTTTGGAATATGTCTTACGATCAACAGTATAAATATTTAAAAGAAGCAAAAGAAAAAGTTGAAAAGATTACTGGCAAAGAAATGCGAGTTTTTGGTAGCCGTTATTTTGCTTATGACGAAACAACATTAAGGGCAGCAGATGCTTTAGGGATTAAATATATTCTAGGACGTGGAGTAAATGATGTAGAGGCAACAGTTTATCAACCAAATGAATATAAGGTAAAAATAATTTCAGTGACTAATGTGGACGTAGGCGAACCGATGGGTCGAGGGTCTTTGTGTGATTATAGTTTATGGGCCAGAGGGGCTGATGCAGAGGAGTTTGGTAAGATTTTTAATGAAAGTGTGGCTAAAAATCCGAACAATATGATTTTGGTGTCTCATGCTTATTTGGGGGGGACTAGATTAGAATGGTGGCAAGAATATGAGAAGGCTTTGTCTTTAGAGAAAATTAAATGGAACAGCTTTGATAAATGGATGCAAAATCAGAAAATAATTAAAATGTCTAATACTGATATACCAATAAACAATGAAGTAAAATATGTACAACCTCAACCAGCTAAAGCAATGGAAGATTATGAACCAATACCAGGTTTGAAATTAAAAGATGAAATGACACCAAGTTTAATTGATGACGGAGCGGTGTGTTTGTGAAAATATTTTATAAAGAAGAATGATTTTTGTTGTTTTTTAAAGCAGTGAGAATTTGATTCTTAGCAGTATCAACTGAAATTTTATTAACAAAAGAAAGCTCCTTGGCTAAGTGAGAAATGGCTTGATCAAAAATGTTTTGATCGGTTTTGGATAAAGGTGAATCTTTTTCTGTTTTAAATAGATGGACCAAAAGTTGACCAGTACGACTGGGATTGTTTAAATAAAGAATTTCTTTAAAGAAATTACTGTTATTAAACTGATTTTTAGTAGTAAAAGAAATTTTGTCGACTTCTTTATTGTTAAGATTTTCTAGAAATTTTTTAATTTCTGATTTAGTTAAAAGTGGACGAATACAAGCTAATGATAAATTTTTAATAGGAATAGAAGAAATACAACTATTTAAACTATCATTTGATGACTTATAGAAAAGTACATCATTTTCAATTTTAGTGATAGTGTGGATTTGATCAGAATCGATGATTAAATCACCGACAGAAAAGACGGATTTGTTCATTTTAATTCTCCTTTACAAAAATAATTAGCCAAACAGTAGTACGAGGCCACTACAATTAGTTGTTACATTATAGCATTTTTAGGCACAAAATTCATGTTTATCTTTTTTTAAATTTAGACCAAAAAATAAAAATTATTATTAAAATAATTAATAAAATAATAAAAATGTGAGTTAAATTTTGAAATTTATGGTTAATTAAAAGAGGTGGCGACGATGTTGATGGTTTAATTGGTTGAGATTCTTGAACTTTTTTATTGAAGGCAAAATTGATTTCTAATTTTTGATCTGAATTTCCGCTTGGATAAAAAGTGGTGTCGTAATTTTCATTATTGAATTCAACATTAATATTTATTTTTTGGGCGTTTGACAAAGGAAAAGAAACTTGTCCGTTGTTATCAGTGGTGCCACTTAATTTTTCCGACATTAAACTTACTTTGGCATCTTTGACCACTTTATTATTTAAATCCTTAACAACAATGATCAAATGATTATTGTTCATGTTATTCAGAAATTTTTATTTGAGTGGTTTCGTCGATACATTTATTAAATTGTTCGTCTTTAGTAAAACCACATTTCCCGTCTGGTTGTTTTTCGCATTTGGCTTGTTGATAACAAGAATATTCTTTTTTCCATTCACAGATAGTAGTAGTGTCTTTGAAATTTGAATCAACACACAATTGACCACTACACCCTGCTCTTTGACAAAAAAAGGTATTTTCTTGTATTTTTGTTGATTCTTGATTTTGGTTATTTTTAATTAAAAAAATTAACCAAAATATTAAAAAAAGAAAAAATCCAGTTAAAAAAAATATGGATTTTTTAGTTATTTTTTTCATTCTTTAGTGATACTATTAATTAGTTATTAATTAATATTTAGTTAATAATACCATTTAGGCGAGATAATTTTTTTTGATTTAATGTTTAAGAAGAGTATTTTTTTAAGTTTTTTGTTTTTAAGTTTTTTTTTGTTTGGTTCGACAGTGGTGATAGCAACTTGGGAAAATAATCGACCTAAATATGCACCAGATGAGGTGTTGGTTAAATTTAAAAAAGGGCAGGTAAATTTGGCTAATCCTGGATTAATGTCGCTTTTTAGGGAATATAACACTCGGACAAATAATGATTTAGAAAAAGACGAAGTATTGGAATCGGGAAATGTAGTAGTTTATAAAATAAAAGATGGTAGATCGGTAGAAGAAGTTGTTAACGAAGTTAGACTTGATTCTAATGTGGAAACAGCTGAACCAAATTATTATTCATATATTTCTGATTTGGGAACTGATGATGTTGATAAAAATAAATTGTGGGGTTTGGATAATTTTGGTCAAACCATTACTTTTGACAATGGAACAACGAGCGTAGGAACTAGTGGGGCTGATATTGATTTGCCTAGAGCTTGGAATATTTCTGTTGGAACAAGTGATGTTATTGTGGCGGTTATTGATACGGGTGTGGCTTGGAATCACCCAGATTTAGTGGACAACATGTGGGACGGGAGTAATTGTGTGAATCAAAGTGGTGAGACAATAGTTGGAGGCTGTCTTCATGGTTATAATTTTGTAACTAATTCAACCAATCCGGCTCCTGTTTTAACTGACCTAGATAGCTCCTCTCATGGAACCCATGTGGCGGGAACAATTGCGGCTAAAGTGAATAATGGTCTAGGAATTGCAGGGGTGAGTCAAAAAATAAAGATAATGGCTCTTAATATTCAATCAGCAGATGGACATTTTTATAGTAGTGATATTGTTAAGGCAATTGATTTTGCAATTGAAAATGGCGTTAAAATTATTAACGCAAGTTTGGCGGGTTCGTCTTATTCATCTTCGGAATATGACGCAATAAATCGTTTTAAAACGGCTGGTGGAATTTTTATTACTTCAGCGGGAAATGATAGCAGTGATAATGAGACCGTTCATCAGTATCCAAGTGATTTTGATTTGGATAATATTGTCTCTGTGGCAGCGACTGACAATAATGATTTGTTGGCTAGTTTTTCTAATTATGGTGGTACTTCGGTAGATGTGGGTGCTCCTGGTGTTGAAATTTATAGTACTGTTTCTTTTCGAAAAGATTATATTGAAGATTATTTAGATTACACGAATGGAAGTGGTTCTTATTGGCAAGTAGCAAATACTAATGTTGGAAAAATTTTTATAACTGACAGTCGAACACCATATTCAAATAATTCTGATTATACAATTACTTCAGAAAATGTAGATATCGCGGCTATGGTAAGTAATCCAACCAAATTTGTTTTTAAAGCGCAGTGTTATGATGTTGGGACTACTGATGGTAGTGGTGATGCAGCTTCTGATTATGTGGTTCTCGAATTTAGTGATAATGGAACTGATTTTGTGGAAGTATCTAAATTTAATAAAGCTTCAATATCTGGATTGACGACTGGATCTTGTGGTTCTACTTATTGTAGTAATACTTTTAATATTGATATTGGAAGTTCTTATTTAACAAGTAATTTTAAATATCGATTGCGTTGGAAAACTGACTCTAGCTTGAATACTGATACTGGCTGTTATGTGTATGATATTAAAATAGTTGATTATCCTGAAAATGGAACTGGTGCTGGTTATGATTTTAAAGATGGAACTTCAATAGCAGCTCCTCATGTGGCAGGATTGGCTGGGTATTTATTAAGCGTTAATCCATCAGCAACTTATTCTCAATTGAGAGATATTATTTTAAGCAACGGTGATGCGATTGATAGTTTGTCTGGAAAAACTACAACTGGAAAAAGAATAAATGCTTATAATTCGGTTTTAGAAATGGGAAGTGTAACACCAGTCCCAGTCCCCTCTGCTCCAAGTAATTTAGTGGCAACTCCAGGCGATTCTCAGGTGTTATTGTCTTGGACTGGACCAACAGATGTGGGTTCGAGTATTATTCAATATCAGGTTGGATATAAAGAAAGTTTGATTAGTGATACTGAAATTAATTGGACTACTCAAGTGGTTGATACCTCAGAAATTAATGTTTCTAATATAGTAATAACTGGTTTAACTAATGGTACTAGTTATGATTTTAGAGTGGCAGCAGTTAATCAGACTGGATTGGGTGCTTATGTTCGTAGTGATGGAGTAACACCAACAGCTTCTATTCCTGTTCCTTCTGCCCCAACTAATTTAACTGGTACTCCTGGCAGTAACCAAGTTACTTTGAGTTGGAATTCTCCTGTTGATATTGGTTCTACTATTTTAGATTATCAAATTGATTATGGGATAGGAGAGAGTTGGAATGTTTTTGCTCATGAGATTCCAATTACAGGAACATCGACGATTGTTGATGGTTTAACTAATGGCGTTATTTATAACTTTAGAGTTAGTGCAATTAATCAAACAGGAGTAGGGGCGACTTCTTCGTCTATTACTGTTACGGCAGGTTCTGATAGTAAAGCAATACTTGGGTTTGTTTTTAGTGAAATTGGAACATCGGGATTAATTAATGGAACAGATATAGGTGTTACTGTTCCTTATAGAACTGATATTACAAATTTGACCCCAATTATTACAGTTGATGTGGGAGCGTCAATTTCACCATCTTCTGGAGTGGCTCGGGATTTTACTAATCCTGTAATTTATACGGTAACTGCTGAAAATAATTCAATTCAAAATTATACTGTAACAGTTACAATTGGACCTGTTCCTGTCCCCTCTGCCCCAAGTAATTTAGTAACGGTGCCAAGTGATTCCCAGGTTTTATTGTCTTGGACTGGACCAACAGATGTGGGTTCGAGTATTATTCAATATCAGGTTGGATATAAAGAAAGTTTGATTAGTGATACTGAAATTAATTGGACTACTCAAGTGGTTGATACCTCAGAAATTAATGTTTCTAATATAGTAATAACTGGTTTAACTAATGGTACTAGTTATGATTTTAGAGTGGCAGCAGTTAATCAGACTGGATTGGGTGCTTATGTTCGTAGTGATGGAATAACGCCAACAGCAGATTTTACAAATCTGGATGTGGCAATAACAACAGCGCAATCATGGTATAGTTCGGCTGTTGCCGGAACTGAATATGGACAATATCCAAGTACTGCTATTGATGATTTACAATCAGCGATTACGGTAGCAACTGGAGTTAGAAATAATTTAACATCGAACCAAGACCAAATCAATTTAGCAGTAAGTGCTTTAAATAATGCTGTTACCACTTTTATGGCAACCAAAATAGTGCCATCAAGTATTGGGGCAACCGACCTCTCTGATTTGATAACTTATGGTACTTTTACCACAACTCCAAGTGACGAAAATCCAGAAGAAATATCGAAAATAACAGTAACTAATAATATAACTATAAATATTGGTACTAGCGATAATTTAAGTACGGTATATTTACCACAGGGAATAGAAATTACTGAATATGATAATCAATTTTTTAACTTTAATGAATTAAGTGCTGATGTTGTTGATAAAAATACTTTGTCTGATTTAGGTTCTGGTTTTACTAAAGAAGCGGCAATTCAATGGGGAATTCCAGATGAAACTTTAACCTTTAATAATCCGATTACAATTAATATTTTGGTAGGAACAGATTTAAACGGACGTACTTTAAATGTTTTACGCTCTCCGAATGGATCCTCTGGATGGACAAATGAAGGTATTGTGTCACCAGCTACTTGTGTGGTGAGTGGTGGTTATTGTCAATTTTTAACAACTAAAGCTTCTTATTTTGTAGTAGCCTCTTATGAGGCTCAAAATCAACAAAATATAAGTAATAACGAAAACAACCCTCCTGGACCCAAAATTTGTACCGATACTCCCCCGATTGATAATCCCGATCTTTTTGAGATTAAAACTATTAAAGGTAGTGTTAAGCTTTTTTATACCCCAACTTCACGAACAACGTCTTATGCGGTTTTATATGGTTTAAAAAAGGGAGATGAGCGGTTTGGAACATTTGTTAATACAATAAATGAAAATAAAGGAGTTCAGAATGTTGATATTAATATGCTTAATCCAAAGATAACTTATTACTTTAAAGTGGCCGCAATTAATGGTTGCACGATGGGCCCATGGTCGGAATGGGTACCAGCAAAAGCGAATAGAAAAAGTACAATTTATAAATATAAAACTATTATTAAAAATAAATTGAAAACATTGATAAATATTTTTAAATAATTTAGACAAATTTGTTAGAATGTTTTATGAAGAAGTTTTTTATGGGATTTGTTTATGCTTTTAGGGGAATAATCGATGGTTTTGAAGAGCGAAATATGAAATTTCATGGAGTGGCAACTTTGGTGGTGATATTTATGAGTTATTATTATCAATTATTGGTAAATGAATGGATAATAATTTTAATACTAACTTCATTGGTTTGGTCAGCTGAATTAGTTAATTCAAGCTTAGAAAAATTAAGTAATACGGTTAGAGATGTTAATAAATTAAGTTACGAGGCAACAACTAAAACGAGGGATATGGCAGCTGGATCGGTACTTGTAGTTGCAATAGTGGCAGCGATAATTGGTTTGATAATTTTTGTACCGAAAATATTTTAATAAATTTTAATGTTTGTGTTTTTTAATTAGGGCAGTTAATTGTTTGTATAAATATATGAATATGTTAGTGCCCAAAAAATTATTAATGACTCCTTGGTTTCCTTCCAGCCTGGATTCTTTGTGGAATGATGATTTGATAGCATCAAATAATGATAATGGTTTGTCAATTTCTGAAGACGATAAAAATGTTTACGTGAAGGCAGCGGTGCCTGGAATTGATCCGAAGGATATTGATCTTACTTATAATAAGGGAATTTTGACAGTAAAAGGTGAAACTAGTGAAAAAGAAGAAAAGAAAAAAATTATTCGTCAATCAAGGCAATCTTTTTATTACCAACTGACAGTGCCAGGTGATGTTGATGATAAAGGAGTGAAAGCATTACCAGTGGCCCTGTCGGGAAGAGTTTTAGTTAAAGTGACTACAGAAGGAGGAGAAATTAAAGCTGGAGACCCTTTAACCACCTCCTCAACACCAGGAGTGGCAATGAAAGCAATAAAAACGGGAGCGATAATTGGAACAGCGATGAGTGATTTTAACGGAGATGGCGTTGGTAAAATTTTAGTTTTTATTAAAAATGGTTTTGGTAATGGAGATAAAATAGCAGATTTATTGCCGGGAGTAGATGAAAATGCAACTGATTTTGCAAAGCAAATTTTGGATGAATTAGTGTGGCAAAAAAATAATTTGGTTTTAACCGATTTATCTGAAATAATAACTGATCGGTTGGTGGCTGGAGTGGAAATTATTACTCCAAAGATTGTGACGGATAAAACTCAAACTAGAAATTTGTGTGTTGGAGAAGAAGGAAATGAAACGTGTATTACTAAATCGCAACTAGACCAATTATTATCAAGATTTGATATTGGAAATACTGAAACATTGGTACCAACTTTAACTCCAACACCAACAGGAGTTGGAGTGACTTTGGATACAACTTTGTTGACGGAGTAAAATAGAAGTAATGTGGAGAGTGGTAAGGATAGTTTTAATGGTTTTATTATTTGAAATTTTGGGGGTGTTTTTGATTGAAAAAAAACAAGTTTTAGCACCTGAATTAGAAAAAATACCTACAGTAAAAATTGATCAAACGGAAATAAAAAAGGAAGTTGAAATAATACAACAAGAAAAAAAATATATTAAAAAGATAGTGGCAACCCCGACGCCGGATAATGAGCCTTGGGGGGTGGCCAAACAAATAGACGAAGTGACTTGGACAATGAAAATAGGTGAAGACAAAACAATGGCAACAACAAAAGAAATATTGACGGCTTTAAATGAGTACCGACAAGTGCATGGTTCACAAGTATTGAATTGGGATGAAAAATTGGGAAATTATGCTATGGATCGGGCCAAATATTTGAATGGAATAAAATCAGTTGATCAGCATAAGGGATTTAATGATTTTATGGAAAATCAGAATGGTTTTGACAAATTAGGGTTTACAGCTTTGGGTGAGAATATTAGTTATGGATATAGATTAAACGGAGTTCATATTATTGAATGGATGTATGCTGGTGACAAACCTCATAATGATAATCAACTGGATAATAGGTGGAATTATGTGGGAATTGGAGTTGATGGATTGGCAACTTGTCTAATTTTTGGAACCGGAAAGTTTTAAGCTTTAATGTTTTTTAATAAATAGATGTTAGAGTTGATTGAAATGAACATAAAGGAAAAGAAATTTTTTTTTGATGATTTAGAAAAAAAATTATCGGAATTATTTGTAAAAAAACTACCAGGTTTGCCAAAAAAAATTAAGGAAGTAATTGTAAAATATGGTCCATATTTAGTAGTGATATTATTGGTTTTATCAGTGCCGGTGATATTGGCTTTTATGGGAGTAGTGATAACAATGACATCATTGGTGATTTTAGGTGGAGCTAAAGGTTATTTTTATGTTTTTTCTGTTTTATTGGGAGTAATAATGGTAATACTACAAATAATGGCAATACCGGGGTTATTTAAAAGAAAAATTCAATCGTGGAGGTTATTGTTTTATATTTCGTTAATGGTTACCTTATTGAATTTATTGAAGTGTGATTGGCGGAATTTAATAATTGGGGCAGGGATATCTTGGTATATTTTGTTTCAGATTAAAAGCTATTATAAATAATTAGTTTTTAATTAATTTAGTAGCAATAAAAGTGGTGATAGGAACAGCGATGATTAAAGCAATGCTGCCAATGAGAGTACGAATAATTTCTTCAGCAATTGGTTCAAAACTAATTAATTGACCAATTGGTAGTTGGTTGTCAACAAAAAGAAGTAAAAGTGGTAATGAAGCCCCGGCATAAACTAAAACCAAAGTATTGATCATGGAGGAAATATGGTCTTTACCAATAACCATGGCCTGAAAAAATATTTTTTTGTTTTTAGGATTAGCGATTCTTAACTGAGAGACAACGGCTGACTGAGAAATAGTAATATCATCAATGACACCAAGAACACCAATAATAATTCCTGAAAGTAAAATGGATTTAAAATTGAAAAAACTGGGTTTTAGGGATAGTAAAAAACCAGACTCTTCGCTAGTAGTGCCAGTAAGTTTGGCAAGTTTAATAAATATTAAAGACAAGGTAACAGCAATAAAAAGGCTAATAATGGTGCCGATAATAGCAGCGGTAGTTTTTTTGTTTAAACCATGAGAAAGATAAAAAGTAATAGGAATAATAAAAATTATGCCTAAAGTTACAATTAAAATTGGGTTTGAACCGTGGTAAATATTGGGGAGGATAAAAAAGAAGATTGCTAAAAAGGAAAAAGACATAGATAAAAGAGAACGAAGCCCGTGCCACGAACTAATAAGTAAAACAGCAATAATAAAAATTATAAAGAGTAAAAAAATGGCTGAACTACGATCAAAATCGGCGATCTGATAAATAGTTTGTCCAGATAAGGGATTAATGTCTTGACTTAAATAAAGCCAGTCGTCTATTTGGTAATAATTTTGAGCGGAAAAAACAGCTTCACCATTGTCAAGGACAGCACCATTGGTGACGGTAATAATAGATTGATTAGGGTTTTTAGAATCAATAATTTTTAGTTCTAGTGTTTGGGTGCGTTGATTGGTGTTGTTGGTGGTAATTATTTTATCTTCTAATACTTTGGTAACTTGAGCCCGATAGTAAAGATCCATGGCTAAGGTATTTTTGGACAAAGAGAAAAAACAAGAGAAGAAAATGGTAAAAAATAAAAATATTTTTTTCATTTGACTTTTAATTGTATCAAATTATAGTAAAATCCCGATAAATAATTTATACTCTAAGCTATGGAAATGAGCGAGAAAATTAATCTAATTACCCGTAATTGCCAGGAGGTGTTAACTGAAGACGATTTGAAAAAATTACTAGAAAACGGAACTGAATTAAATCATTATATTGGTTTTGAAATATCGGGAATGGTGCATTTGGGAACTGGTTTGATTTCAATGGGAAAGATTGCTGATTTTTTAAGAGCTGGAGTTAAATGTAAGATATTTTTGGCCGATTTTCATTCTTATTTAAATAATAAATTGGGCGGAAATTGGGAAAA
>CAYRMT010000012.1:5972-13671 GCA_964425635.1 uncultured Gammaproteobacteria bacterium | reverse complement strand
TTGTGATATAAAAGGTTATGTTTAATGAATCATATCCACAGCCACATGTAGAAAAAACATTGGAATCGAGAACTAGGCGCTTAGCGACAGTTTGTAAAGCTTCATTAAAACCAATGTTTTCGGAAATTAAAGTTTCTGGTCATCAAAATTTAGAAAAAATACCTAAAGACAGGCAAATAATTTTTGCTACTACTCACCTATCTAATACAGATGTAACAATAGCAGCAAGTGAATTAGCAAAAGAATATAATATTAAAATTGTTCAGGCATCAACTCATGATTATCCAATGCAAAGTCCCAGTGGTTATATTTCAAAAATAGTCGGAGGAAGTGAAAATTTTATATCAATTAGAACTAAAAAGGTAAATGAAAAAGAGAAAGGATTTTTTAGACCTGAAGATTATAACCCTATGGTGGAGCATTTGAAAAATGGACCAATTTTAATGGCAGCTTACTATAATTCTGATAAAAGATATGTTGATAATGCATTGCAAAAAGATGTTGTTTTACCAGAAAAAGGAGGTGTGGGAGCGATATGGTTGGCGCAAAAATCAAATTCTGTTATTGTTCCAACAACGATAGATATTAATAAAAAATTAGCAGTGGTACATTTTGGTGAAGCTTTGGATTTAGAAAAAATTGATGAAATCGATTCATTTAAAAATGATTTAAAAAAAACTCGGGATATTTCTGAAAAATTACGAAAACAATCAAACTTATTGATGTCATCATTGGCAAAAATGTTACCTGCGGAAAAGAGAGGTAGTTGGATTAGTTAATCAGTTTTGGTGCCGCGGCGATAGACAGCAGCCCAAGGAACAAAATTGGAAGTAAAAGTTTTTTGGTGAAGAATAGTGCCATCTGATTTGGTTACGGTCCAATCAAAAGATGTTTTTAATCCAGGAATTTTGTGTTCGGTTTGGACAATTTTACCTACAGGTAGTGTTGGATCATCAATATAAACATCAGCTGGAGCGGGAGAGGAACCCCATTGTTTATAATTGGAAATTTCGGCCTTGCGACCATCGTTGGTGCCATAAATTTGATAGGTGAGTTTTTTATTGTTACCATCGTAAATGTTGCGAATTAAAAGATAATGACCAGTGTCATTTATGAATTTAAGGTCAGGGCTAGGAATAAAAACAGTGGCGTCGAACCCTGGTTTGGAATCCTCTTCATAGTAACTGACACGATAAGCGTGTGCTTGCCTTTCAGTAATATTTAAACCAGCATTGAGCATGGCTCTAAAAAGAGTAGTGGAAACTTGACAGATTCCGCCACCAACATCAAGTTCGGTTTTCCCCTCCCTAATAATATAGGCATTGGTATAACCATTTTTAAGACTAACTTCCCCCAGATTTTTAACGAAAGAAAAAGTGGTATCTGGTGCAACTAAAATATTATTAACAATTGAGGATCCTTTCTTAACATTAATATTACGAGTGGCACTGGAGTGATTAAAAGTAGAGACACCTTGACCCAATAATTCGTTGATACCTAAATTGTTAGTGTCAGAATTTTTAATTTTTGGCTCAGCGATAGTAACAGGAATAGTAATTTCCTCAAATAAATCTTGAGTGTTAATTAGTTTGTTTAATGAGTCAATTATTAAATTGGTTAACTCATCGGTTTTTATAGTGATGCCGTTTTGTGCTGGAATAAATTCAACAACCTTATTATTTTCCATTTTAAAAATAGCATCAGTGCCATCTTTTTTAAAAGTAGAATTTAATGTCTCGATATATTTATTAATTTTATCGGTTTGATAGTTATCGTCAAAACCAACCCAGGAAATTAGGGTGGCGTTGTTGATTGTGGTTTGATTAAAATCTTGCTTTAAAATTAATGATTTTTTGATTAATTTTTGAGCTCGTGATTTGGCATTATTTATTTGATCATTAGTAGGAACACTACCAAGAACTTGTGTTTCTAGTCTAATTTTTTGATTAAAATTTCCAATTAAAAGTAAGGTACTAAGATTATTTATAAAAGCATCTCGATCGAATTGTATTCCGGTTGAACCGACAGCCACAGAGATGGCCCCATTTTTATAATTTAATTCAGTGGGAATAAAAGGTTTATTTATTTGGGATACAAGCAAGTCGGCTTGTTGGTTTAATTTATCATTATCTAGGGTAATTTCTAGATTAAAATTTTTGGGTTTGAAAAAATATTTTATATAAGCAATTATTCCTTGGTTCAGTCGACGATAAAGCATGGTGTTGGCAATTTCATCTTTATTTATTTTGGCCGAAATTGTGGCTAATTTAAGACTAGTTTCTTGCTGATTGGGTAAAATTAAAATGAAGTGGTCGGGAAGAACAAAATCCTGATCAATTTTGGCTAAAATCTGATCACGAGAAAGGTAAGAATAGTCCTTATTTACAAGAAGAGTGTTACTACCAGTTTTATTGTAGTTAGCGATGATGGGGCCAAAAAAAAGAGTAAGAAAAATAAATATAATTATGAGGATTAGATAAGGAATTGATTTTTTATTCATGAATTATGTTTTTCTATCCATAGCCTCGTTGGCTAATTGATCAGCAAGTTTGTTGAAATCTCGACGAACATCTTTAAAAGTAATCGGCGAGGAAATTGAATTAATTAGATCTTTGGCTTTAAGGAAAATCGGAATTAAATTAGGAGCCTTAACTTTATAAAGACCAGTAAGCTGACGAATCATTAATTGAGAGTCGGAATTAAAATTAATTTTAGAAATCTTTAATGAATTTTGATTATTATTAATCCAAATTAATGCACCAATTAGGCCGGCATATTCGGCTTCGTTGTTGGTTTTAATGCCAAGATATTTTGATTCTTGAAATAAAATTTTTTGGTTGTCATCGTAGATGACCAATCCATAGCCAGAATGCCCAGGATTTCCACGAGAACCGCCGTCGGTGTAGACATTAATAGTCATGTCATTATGATACTTATTTTATTCTAAAAAAACTAGAAGGGACATGAGGGCGACGCCAAGAATAATGAAAAATAGCTGAAGTAGAGAATGTTTTGCTCGTGATTGGTGACGATGAAGTTCGGGAATTAAATCTGAAGCGGCTAAATAGATAAATCCCCCGGCAGTAATTGGAACTAAAAAAGAATCAATATTGGTGAAATATTGACCGAGTAAAAAGGTAAAAATTACACCAACCACTGAAGCCAGGGCAGAAATAAAATTATAAATCAGAGATTTAGAAATAGATAAGCCATTGTGGATAAAAATTCCAAAATGCCCTATTTCTTGGGGAATTTCATGTAAAACTATAGCTAAACTAGTGATTATGCCTAAATGAGTATTAACCATGAAACTAGCAGCAATAACCATGCCATCGGAAAAATTGTGAACGGCATCGCCAACTAAATTGATTAATGTTAAATGGGAAGATTCTTCTTGGTCTTGATGGCAATTTGGATCGTGACAATGGCGCCAACGTAAAATTTTTTCGATGGAAAAAAAAATGAGAATACCTAAAATAATAAGTAAAGACGCGGAAAGACTTTGGTTTTGGGATTTGAAAGATTCTGGGATAAGATGAATAAAAGCGTCGCCTAAAAGACCACCGATAGCAAAACTGACTAAGAATAAGGTAATTTTTTTAAGAACTGAATTTTTAATAAAAATAAAGAAAATACCAATTAAAGAAATCAGGCTGACTAGAATGGTGGCGCTAATTGAAAAAATAAAAGGCAACATAGCCAAATTTTAACAAAAAAAATAGATTGTGGTCAGATTGGGTAATTTTAGTTATGATATAGATGTGAGTATTGAAGATATAAAATCACCATTACCAGCCAGAAAAGTGTTCTTTGAGGGCGAAAAAAAAACTGAAGATGTGAATGAGCAACCGGTGGTGGCGCCACGAGTAGAAAACGTTGAACAACCGGTAAAAACGGAAGAAATAAAAAAGAAAAATAAAAAACCTCTGATTTTGATAATAATATTAGCCATTTTATTGTTATTAGGTGGAGGGATTTTCTTTTTTTTAAAAAATAAAAATGTAGATAAAACAGTAACACTCAATTATTGGGGATTATGGGAAGACGAAAGTGTGATGAATGGAATAATTGCTGAATTTGAGGCAAAAAATCCGAATATAAAAATAGTATATAAAAAGAAACAAAAGGATGGTTACAGAGGACTGTTGGCAGGAAGATTATTAAAATCTGGGGAAGTTGAAGACGTACCAGATATTTTTAGAATTCATAATACTTGGATTCCAATGTTTGAAAATAATTTAGCCCCAATTCCCGACGAAACAGCAACAAGTATTGGGCTGGAAACTGATTTTTTTGATGTTTATAAAAATGATTTAAAAGTAAACGGGAAATGGGTGTCGGTACCATTGATGTATGATGGTCTGGTGATGTTTTACAACCCAGAACTTTTAAACAAAGCACAAGTGGAAGTTCCGAAAGATTGGTGGGGTTTAAAAAAAGCGGCAGTTAAAATAACCGAAAAAGATGATAAAGAAAAAATAAAAGTAGCCGGAGCAGCAATTGGGTTGGTGGAAAATGTCGACCACTGGAGTGACATTATTGGATTGATGGTGAAACAAAATGGGGTTAATTTTAAAGATATAGGAACAACCGAAAATGCAAATAAATTAAAAGATGTTTTTAGTTTTTACACTTTGTTTAAAACCAGCGATAAAGTTTGGGATGAAACATTGCCAAATTCAACTCAATTTTTTGCCAGTGGAAATTTGGGTTTTTATTTTGGCCCTTCTTGGAGAGTTTTTGATATTCAAGCTTTAAATCCAAATTTAAAATTTGGGGTAGCTAGTGTGCCACAATTGCCGACAACTACATCTGTGTCGACCAGTGAAGTAGGTGTTGGAGCTGAATTGACAAATATTTATTGGGCAAGTTATTGGACAGAAGGAGTTAATAATAGAAGTAAATACCAAAATGAGGCTTGGAAATTTTTAGAATATTTATCGTCGACTGAAGTTTTAGAAAAAATGTATCAAGCTGATTCGCAAATTAGAAGTTTTGGGCAAATTTACCCAAGAAAAAGTATGATTAATAAAATAAATAGTAATGAAAAAATTAAACCTTTAGTGGAAACTGCAAATAACGCCACAAGTTGGTATTTGGCTTCAAATACTTGGGATGATGGGTTAGATACACAAATGCAAAAATATTTTAGTGATGCAATTAATGCAATTTTAATTAATAGTTCAGACGCAGATGATGCCATTACTACGGTATTTAGTGGGATATCTCAGTTGCAACAAAAATACGGATTTAAATAAAAAATGATTTTAGTAAACTTTAAATTGTATAAAGAAACATTTGGGGATGGAGCTTTAAAATTGGCAGAAATTTGCAAGAAAGTGAGTGACAAAAGTGGAGTTAAAATTATTCCAGTGGTTTCAGCTTTGGATGCAGTTAGAATTAAAGAAAAATTAGGAATTGATGTTTTTTTGCAATCAGTGGATGAATTTAATGAGGGATCTAAAAGTGGATTTATATCCCCTTTCCAGGCTGAATCGTTAAAAATTGACGGGTCACTTTTGAATCATTCTGAACACAGGATTAAACCAGGGACGATTAAAAAAATATTAAAAAATTATCCTAAAAATTTTAAATCGGTGGTTTGTATTAGTAGTTTGGGACAGGCAGAAGGATGGGCAAAAAATATTAAACCAGATTTGATTGCTTATGAACCTAGAGAATTCATTGGAAACACGGAAAAATCAGTGGCTAGTGAAAAACCAGAAATAATAAAAAAAATAGTGAAAAAATATTCTAAAATTCCGATATTAGTTGGAGCTGGGATACATTCAAAGAAAGATGTGTCTATGTCTTTGAAATTAGGAGCTAAGGGAGTTTTAATTTCAACATTTATTGTAAAAGCAAAGGACCCAGAAAAAAAATTATTGGAAATAGCTTCGGCGTTTTAATGTTATTAATATCCTGTTATAATTGTTTACTTTATGGCATCAATAGATAATTTATTAGTATCACTTTTAGTTGATGAAGTGGTTGGTGGTTTTATAGTAACAGTGCCACCTGGCCATGTTGCTTGTATTTATAGTATTTTTACTGGTGTAATGAAAAATGTTTGGTATCCAGGAATGCATTTTAAAGTTCCATTAATTCATAGAGCCAAGCTTTTTAATGCTCAATTGATTGAATACACTATTTCAAAAGATGTGACATTAAAAGACAATAAGGAAATAATGGGCGACGAACTTATTAATGCAGTAACGTCAGATAATAAATTTGTGGCAGTGGAAGCGACTGTGTTGATAAAACTTGATACTGAAAGATTGCCAGAGATTTGGCAAAATATTGGTGAGAATTTTGTTTCAAAAGTGGTAAGACCAGTGACTAGGAGCCGAATAAGAAAAGTTTTAACTAACCATACCTTAATTAAGGCTTTATCGACCGATAGGAGTATTATTGAGGATGAAGTTAAACAAGAACTAACAGAATCATTAGCACAACACGGACTTGATGTTGAAAATTTTTATCTAAGCTCTTTGACTCCAATAGAGGGTGGGCAGTTGACTGAAAATCCGTCTGAAATTATCCAGCCGATAGAGTCAAATACCAACACTGATTTGGGGACAAGGTTTTAAGAGTTTTTTGAGCAGAAATTAAGGTAGATTGGGTAGTGCAAACATCATCAAAAATAATAAAGTTTTGATTTTTAAATTTATTTGAAATTGGTGATAATGAAAAAATATTAGCAACATTGGTTTTTCTGTCTTTTATGTTTTTAAATCGAGCCTGAACAGCAGTATTTTGATGACGAATTAAAATTTGATTGGAAAAATTTAAAGAGAGTTTTTGGGCAATTTTCTGGCTTAAAATGTCTGATTGGTTAAAACCACGCCAATTTTGACGAGATTGATGGAGAGGAATAGGAATTAAAATAAAATTATTTTGATGCCAATATTTGATTAAATTAGGAAAGTTTAATTTTAAAGTTTTGACACAAAGATCAGTTAAATTATCGACGTTGTCAGAAATAAAATTATACTTTAAATCGATAATGGCTGATTTTATAAATGAATTATAATTAAAAAGACTAAGGCCTCCATCGAAACCATTTTGCGGTGGTTTAGTGTTTAATATAGAAATATTTTTTTGACATTTGAAACATAAATACTCCCCTATTTGACCACAACCATAACATTTTTTAGGAAAGATTAAATCTAAAATTAACGACATTGTTGTATGATATATGTTATGAATAAAAATTTAATTAAAAGAGAAAATGCGGCGGATCTAATTTTGATTCTGATGATTTCTGGATTGATAACGCTTTTAGTAACTAGGTTTTATCTGCAATTGAGAGGATGGCCAACAATAAGTTTTGGGGTCTGGCATATTGCCCATGCTAATTGGGGTGGAATATTGATGGTAATTGGATGTATGTTGACGTTGATATTTCACGGTGAAAAAATTAGAAAAACTTCGGCGATAGTCTCGGGGATGGGCTGGGGACTTTTTGTTGATGAGGTGGGTAAATATATTACTAAAAATAATGATTATTGGTTTCAACCGGCAATAATTATTATTTATATAAGCTTTATTATTTTATATTTAATATATAGACATTTGGAAATAAACCAGCCGCAAGAAGATACAAAAACTCTCTTATATGCGGCCATTACCAAATTGGAAGATGCGGCAGAAAACGAATTGGATGAAAATGAAAAACGAGAGACGATAAAAAATTTGG
>CAYRMT010000012.1:0-5872 GCA_964425635.1 uncultured Gammaproteobacteria bacterium | reverse complement strand
TCTGATTTTTATATGATGACGGGTAAAATATTTTTTGATTTAATTGCAGCTATATTTTTTGTAATGGGAATATTTTTTATGACAACTAAAAAGAAATTTAAGGGTTTAAGATTTTTTCAAATGGGCTTAATTGTTAGTATATTTTTGTCATCAGTGTTTAAGTTGTATTTTGAACAATTTAGCGAAGTGTGGGTTTTAGCGACAAGTATTATTTTATTTTTCGTCATTTCTAAGATGAAAAAAGAAATTTCAGCCTAAATTGTGGTATAATATAGGTCTCCTGGAGATGTATTGCATTGACGGAGTTAGAACTTTAAAAAACTGCAAGCCGACTTTGATTCATGAGTCGTTAAACAGAGTCAAAACAATTATGCCAAAAATACTTTTGGTGTCAAATTAACCGAAGTTGCAAACGCCTTCACTGGTGCTTTCGCTCCTAAAGTTAATGCTTACGCTTTAGCTTAAGCACGACCATTTTTTTGTTTTCTATTCTGAGGGGAATTAAAAAGTGTTAACTAAATCAGAACGCTATTGTTAGAATCTCGATTTTCTAATAATTTAAGAGAGGGGTAATGCCCTCAACAATCGACATTTCAACACTTTTCGCTTACTTTAGTTGTTGGAAGTGTAGGATAAAGTAATTTAAGCTTGTAGAGGTTTTTTACAGTCGACTTTCGGACCTGGGTTCATTACCTGGCATCTCCGCTTAAATTTTTTCTAAATTTGAACGGTTTATTTTTAATGGGTTTATTTCTTCTCCGTTTATTTTGTTTAATTTATTAAAACAGATATCAAATTTTTCTCGATTAAAACTTAATATGAAAAAGTGATATATTTTCCCATTTAACGGATCTTCTGTATTAAGAATATGATTAATATTGAAAATATAATGAGGAAAATCTTTTTTATTACCTGTTATTAGTAGTTTATTTTCATAATCAATCATTAGCCTGCCTCCAAGAAAAAAATCCGCTATGCTTGGTCCTTTTTGTCTTTTTAATTGTTTTTTGTTGTCTGTTTGAAAATTTTGGTTGTTTTTGATTTTATATATTTTACTTAAAATAATGGCGTTTATTTTAATTTTTTCTAAAATTTCTGAACTATCTTTGGGAAAGTGGAATAATTTTTTTGATAAAAAATATTCTATTAATTTTAATTGCTTAGTGTTATAAATATCTCTTTTAAATTCAAATTCTGTTAATAAATCTATTTTTAATGAATTGTCATTTGTAATAAATTTTGAGAAATCTAAAAATAATTCAGGATCTTTAGAAAGTCTGCACAAAAAATCGTTATCGAGGTATATATCTTTCTGTTTAAAAAGTTCTGTTAAATCAGAATCAGAAATTAAGGACATTTTCTTGAGATAACTCTTCTTCTATTTTCATATTTTCTTGGACTAGTGAAACCATCTCTTTAATTATTTCTTCTTTTTCTTCGCTGGGGATTATTTTTTTAATCTCTTTCTCTTCTCCAGAAACAAACTGCGGTTTTAATATATCTTCTAGTTTCATAATTTAATATTACACTAAAATTAGTGTAATATGTTTTTCATTTCCTTGGCTTTGATTTTTTCGCGTTTTTCGTACTTGCGCATTTTGCGGCCGACACCGATTTCAACTTTAAACCACTTCCCTTTTGTAAAAATAGAAACGGGAATCAACATATATTTTTGATTACGAAAACTGATTAGTTTTAAAATTTCTTTTTGGGACAATAAAAGGTTTCTCTCCTGAGTGGTGTCGATTGGTTGGCCTTGAGAATATTTATATAAAGGAATAGTTAAATTGAATAAAATGGGTTGGCCGTTTTTAATTTCAACCTTAGAATTGGCAAATTGTGGGGTTTGAGTGCGCAAAGATTTGGCATCGGAACCAGTTAAGGCAATGCCGGCTTCAAATTTGGCGATAAATTCGTAATCTCGTGATTCTTTATTGAAATGTTTCACAGTTGAATTATATCAATGTTTTAAACCCACCGTCTTCCGACTTTGTCGGAATCCACCTCCCTTGAGGAAGGGAGGCTTCAATTTTTATAAAAATTTTGCAAGAAAAATGGGGCTTTGCTGATTTTGCAATCAAAAAAGCCCCATGTGGGTTTAGCATAATAGATTTTGATTTTGTTTAATCTGGTGTATAAACCAAATAAACTCGTCGATTACCTGATGCCAGATTGGCAAAAGTTTTAGAAGCTACTAAAAAGTCTGCTCTGTTTTTACCTTTAATGGCACTACCGGTATCAGCTGCAACTCCGAAACCAAGTCCTTCTATGTAAAAAATGGTTCCGAACTTCCAAAAATTATTATCAACTGCCATTGTGAATGATGGTGTTACTAATTTGCCGCTGGCAGTGACCGATGGATTACTGTCGCATTCACCGGCTGTTGCCGTATAGCAACTTACATACCAATTACCTAAATCGGGCCAAGATTTGCAATCATTAACATCAAAAGGAATCGTTTCTTTTTGGTATTGATAGGAACCATCTTTAGCTAGATTATCTAGAAGATTTTGTCGTTGATATCGATCAAAACCTCCACAACTAGCGCTAACAAGTGTGAAGCTAGGACTAATTCCGACACGACTTGGTTTAGCGGTTCCTGACTGAGCAGCTTTGTTTAATTCTAGATTTTTCTGGTTAAAAACATTAATCAGGTCTGTGTTTTCTTGAGTTAATTTTTGGTTCTTTTCAACCAACATTTCATTTTCGGATTGCAGATTCTTGGACTGATCTTGCAGTGTGTTTATTTCCTTTTGCTGACTTGCGACGGTTGTTTTTAGTGCTCGATTATCTAAGTCTATTTTGACAGTGAGCAATGACAGGATAAACGCAAAAGTAAGACAAATAACGGGAAGTATTTTTGAATTTTTCAAAATATACCAATCCTTTCTTATTTTTAATCTATTATGCTGTGAAAGTGCTAAATTAGTTGAATTGCTTTTAACTAATTTAATTTAGCTATGAATTTTAACATAAAACGACCTATAATGCAAATAATTGAAGCTGATTAGAAACTTTGACGGTAGATTTTTTGGTCGGTACCAAGGATATAAAGAAAATTATTTTTTTCATCAAAAGCAATATCTTTTACCTCTAATTGACCGAGATTATACTTTGAAAGCAACTCCCCTGATTTTTGATAAAGATAAATAGTGTTGTCGTTATCTATAAAAGATAAAAGTTCTTTTTCTTGAGTGACGTCTAGATTGTCGGTTTTAGTAAATTGAGAAGTTTGATTGGGGGTAAACTCTTCTTTAACACCACTTAAAAAGGGAACCACGGTGCCATTTTGGTAAAGAACCCAAATCTTGCCATTAATAGAAATAGAGGCAGTGCCTGAATCCAATTTGGCATCATTTTTAAGCCAATTTTGAGCCTTAGAAAAACCAGAGGAATTGGGAGTAAATTTCCAAATGGTTTGTTTTTCAGAATCAACGACATAGGCTGATCCATTCCAAAATTTAAAATCAGTGGGGTTAATATCGGTAAGACTGATTTTGGAAGCAATATTGTCTTTATCTACAAGACTAATGTTGTTTTTGTCCATTATATAAAGATTGGTTTTATCTAAGGCTAAATTTATGGCCGATTTTATTTTTTCAGAAACTAAAACTGATTTGGTTGATTTTGAATCGACATCTAAATAATCAATTCGACCATTAATTGGATCTAGGAGATAAATTTTATTGTCGTTGAAAATTATTTTTTGAAATTGAGAATTGTTTGATATTTGATTGGTATCATAAAAAAAATCAGGGACATAATTTTGGGAAGAACCTGTTTGGGAAAGAATATCTTTTAGTTGAGAGTTGAAGTTTTCAACTTCTTCTTGGTGAATTTTTAGAGCGGTCATTTTATCAACTGTTTGTTGGGCGGTGGTAGCGGCTTCACGGGCACTGTCTAGGCTTAAATTTTTAGTTTGATTTATTTTTTCGATTTGCGATTCTATATCTGTTTTCAATAATTGATATTGCCTTTCATTTTTTTGGGTTTTATTTTTTTCAATTCCAAAATAAATACTGAAGATTAGACCTAGAAATAAAATTACACCTATTAATATGATTATTTTTTTTCTTTTTCCGACTTCATTGGTTTCATGATGAGAAATAAAAATGGACGATTTTTTTTTGGAATCAGTAATAATTTGAGAAATTTTAGGGAAGTTAAAAGTAGGTTTCTCAATATTAACAGTTGGGTTGACAATCTGATCTTGATAATCTTGATTAATTTCGATAAGAGCGGCAGCTAAGTTATTTTGATCTTTAAGAGAAAAAATAGTAGATAAAAAGTTTTCCTCAATATTTTCGATTTTTGGATCTGATAAAAATAACTTTATTTTTTGCCAAGTTATTTTTTCAAAAAATGAATTGGTAAGCAAAAATACCTTATCTTGGTTTTCAATTGGACCACTGATGGTTTCAATTTGATTTTCTGAACTATTTAGTAAAATACTAATTTGATTTTGACGTTTTAATATAATTTTACTATTACCAAAGGTGGCTAAAAAAAGTTGATTATTTAAAATTACAGCAACTGAAAAATCTATTTGATAATCTGAATAAAGTGGGTTTTTAATAATAGAATTAATTGATTGTTGAAGATTATTAATGATGTCTAAACTATTTTCTGAGTTAAAATAATTTTGATTAAATTCAAAATTAATATCGTGACCAATGGAATTTAATTCTTTTTCTTGATCTGAGCTTATATTGATTAAAGCAAAAAGATGACCTTTGGTGGATTTCAAAAATGGATCATCTGGATCATTTTCCCAATAACGAGACCAAGAATCAACTTCCGAACTACCACTAAATGAACGACAGGTGAAGTGCATTAACTAATAATACTATAATCCGAGCATTATTAGGATTAATAAAACTGAAAAAGCTAGATGGAGAAAGGAGAAAATAATGAGGATATAATTAAATTTATCACTAATACTCCTAGACATTGAAGTAACTTGTTTAACGACTATCAGAGCAAAAACAAAATAAAGAATAGCGAAAAGAACAAAAAAAACTTTGGTGATGCTAAAAAAATAAAATTCTAAATTATTACTGGTTAAAAGGTTATTCATAAATTTTCTCCATGATGTTCTTCTAAATCTCTAAGTTCTTTTAAAAGTCTCATTATTTTTTGAGGATTAGCAACATTATCAAAAATAATTTGGTTTTTTTCAGAAGCGGTTTGGATTAGGACTGTACCAAAATTAAAAAATGTTCCCAAAAGACCCTTTATGGAAAAAGAAACATCTTGAATGACGGAAATGTCGGCTTCAGCAAAGTGTTTGTTTAAAAGATTATTAAAATCAATATCAACAACCCTTTCGTTGGTGACCAAAAAAAGATCAAAATACCAATTTAAAAACTTTTCAAAGGCAAAAATAAAAGTTATTAAATACCAAAAAAGAACAAGGGCAAACCGATATTGAATAGGGAAAATGTTAAGAAAAGTGAAATATCCAAAAAATAACGGAACAAAAAGCATGGCAATAGCAGTAAAAAACCAGGAAATATTAGTGATCCAATGGGGACGAACAGCAAGATAAATTATTTCGTGGTCATCTTGTTCGGTAAACTTGAGAATTTTGGGATGAATTAAAAAGGAAGAAAAAGGATGTTTTGTGTGACCTAAGATTTCGTGGATTTTTTGATTAAAATCGAATGTAATAGGGGGTTTTTCAGAGGTAATTTTGGTTTTAATAACTTTCTTTTTTTTGGGTTTGGATTGAACAATCTCATCCACTTTCGGTGAAACTTCAACAGACAAGTCGTCGGGGGCAATAGTATCTAAGTCTTTTGAACGATTCATGATTTATTTTAACATGGAATTAATTATCGTTTTTCAACATTGTAAAGAGGACCGACGATGG
>CAYRMT010000011.1:0-14508 GCA_964425635.1 uncultured Gammaproteobacteria bacterium | reverse complement strand
GAAATAATTGATAAGAAAAAATTAATTTTAATTAAAGCTAGAATATTGACCACTGCAAATAGATATAAAAAAATGATTATTGGGGTAGGTGGAAAGAAAATACGAGAAATTGGTTATAATGCCAGAAAGGAATTAGAATTGATGTCGAGCCGAAAAGTGTTTTTGGAATTAACAGTGGAAATAGATAAACACTGGGCAGAGAGAGATATAAAAAAATAATTTATTTTATATTTTTGGCAATTAGATCATTGAGTTTTTTGATGCTTTCAGGGTCGATAATTGAAGTGGAAATTTGAGCCTTAATTAATTTTTGAATTTTAATAAGTTCTTTTGGACCGAGGGTGTCTGATTTAGTTAGAACAATTATTTCCGGTTTTTTGGCTAAATTAGAACTGTAGTTGTTTAATTCTTGACGAATAGTTTGGTAATCCTTTAAAGGATCATTTGAATCAGCAGCAATACAATGAACTAACAAACTGGTTCTTTCAATATGTTTTAAAAATTTAACACCTAGACCACGTCCATCAGCTGCACCTTCAATTAATCCGGGGATATCGGCAATAATTAATCCATTTTTCATGACGCCTAAATTTGGTTCGAGGGTGGTAAAAGAATAATTTGCAACTTTGGCGTTGGCAGGAGTGAGTTCGTTTAGAAGACTGGTTTTACCGGCATTTGGTAGACCGATTAAACCGACTTGGGCAATTAATTTTAACTGTAAAAATAATTTTTTAGGTTGACATTTGAAACCTAACTCTCTTTCCTGAGGAGTTTGGTTGGTAGATGATTTAAAACAAAAATTACCACGACCACCACTACCACCCTTGGCCATTAAAACTTTTTTACCTAATTCGGTTAATTCAACAGATGTACCATTGTCGTAGGTAACAAGAGTGCCAACAGGAACTTGAATGATTAAATCTTTACCGTTATGACCAGTACGATTATTTTGACCACCCTGTTCTCCTCTTTCGGCCACATAAACTTTGGCATGACGAAATTGATTTAATTTGCTGATATCGGAAACAGCCTCAAAATACACAGAGCCGCCGTCGCCACCAATGCCGCCGTCTGGGCCACCTTTGGGACGGAAAGCATCGCTGTAGAAATGAACAATACCGTCACCGCCGTCGCCACCTTTGATTGTAATTCTAACTTCGTCGATTAACATGGGAATATTATAGCAGCAAATCCACCCCTAACCCCTCCTTTGACAAGGATGGGAATAAAATATCTTTTTATTTAGAGGTTATTAATTGGCCGCAGGCGGCAGAAAAATTTTGACCAAAGGAACGGCGAAGAGAATATTCAACTCTTAATTTATCTAAATAACTCATAAATATTTTTTGTTGTTCTGGGGAAGCTGGAGTCATACCACCATCAACTAGATTTAAAGGAATTAAATTTAAAAAGAAAAGACGATTTGACTTGATAAATTTAGCCAAATCTTGGGCATCTTTTTGACTGGTATTTTTATCCATTAGAGCATATTCAAAAAATAGTTGACGATTAGTTTTACCAACATAATAATTACAAGCATTTTTTAATTCGGTTAAAGAATATTTCTTGGCAATGGGCATGATTGATTCTCGGAATTTTTGATCAGCAGAATGAAGTGAAACAGCTAAATTAATTTGAGTGTCTAGATCAGCAAAGGCTTTAATTTTATCGACAACACCAGCAGTGGAAATACTAATTTTTCTGGCCCCAATGTTTAGTCCATCTTTATTATTGATAATATTGATAGCTGCCAATATATTGTTCCAATTTAAAAATGGTTCACCCATACCCATAAAAACAATTCTACCGATGTATTTGGGATAAATTTTTTGATTCCAATATAAAATCTGATCGATAATTTCTTCAGGAGTGAGATTTCTTTTGAAACCCATTTTGCCAGTGGCACAAAAACTACAACCAAGAGAACAGCCGACCTGGCTGGAAACGCAAGCAGTTAACCATTCATCATAATTCATAAAAACCGATTCTATTTTTTGCCCATCGGAAAGTTCTAATAAAACTTTTTGAGTGGAGTCGTCACCGATAACTTTTTTTTCTGAAACCGAAAGTAAATTTAAAGATGTTGATAATTTTTGACGAAGATCGAGTGATAAATCGGTCATCTGGTTGAAATTTGAATAACGACCAGAATAATAATTCTTGACTATTTGACGGTATCTAAAGTCTGGAAGATTGAATGAATCTAAAGTTTCTTTTAATTTGATTAAATCCATTTATTATGCCTTATTTATGGCTTTAATGTAATCTTCTTTTTGTTTGAAACCAATAAAAGTGTCCATTAATTCACCTTTATTAAAAAGAAGAACTGTAGGAATGGCGGAAACGTTATATTTTACGGATAAATCTAATTCCTCATCAACATTAACTTTGACAACTTTAACTTCGGAGGATAATTCGTTACTTATTTCTTCCATGATTGGGCCGAGCATTTGACAAGGGCCACACCAAGGGGCCCAAAAATCGACAAGAACTTTGCCATTAAAATCTAAAACTTCTGATTTGAAATTATCTTTATTTACGTTGATCATAATTTTAATTATAACTTATTTTGTTTTAACTAATTTAGCGGTGTAAATTATTTGACGAAGAACGCCATCTGGGCCTTCGATTTGATTAGTGCCAGACAAAATGACAAATTGAGCTAAATAATCAGACATGGCGGTTTTTAATTCTTTAATTTGAATGTGGGTGTCTTTCATTTTTTCAACTAATTGAGTGGCCTCGGGACGAGCCATAACTTTTTGTTTGGCAATAGTTTTGAGTTTGGCTTGTTTCTTGGCCTCTTGGGCAACTTCTTGATATTCAACATCACTGTCGAGAATAGAATCGAGTTGTGATTTTTGCTCCTGATATTCTTTTTGGAGAGTATCAAATCTGGCGGTTGAAGAATTGATGAGAGATTCAATATTTAACAAATTAGCTACTTGGTTTGGGTTTTGATTTTCGTTTGGCATACCGTTTAACTTTATCAAGATTGAAAGTCGGCTTCAAGCTGTAAAAGGTCTTCAATTGAATTTAATCGAACTAATTTTGATCTGAGTTGTTTGGCATTTACCAAACCAGAGGCATAAAATAAGAAGTTTTTACGAAGACTATCGAAACGACGGTGGGGAAAAACTTGAGTAAAAATTTGGGCATGAAGAAGCATGGCAGAAAACCGCTCTTTTGGAGTGGCGGTGTAATCTTTAAAACACCAGGGATTGCCGCAAGCGGCTCGGCCAATTAAAACGCCGTTAACGCCGTATTTTTGGCAATATTCTATTCCCTGAGATTTTGATTGGATGTCGCCATTACCAAAAATTTTGGTTTTAGTTTTTTTAGCTAAATTAACAACTTTTTGAATTTCAGACCAATCGGCAGATCCGGCATAACCTTGTTTTAGAGTGCGACCGTGAATTGTTAGAAAATCTAGATCTTGAGCTAAAAGAACTGGAGCCCAAGTTTCAATAATGGATTCAGTGATGCCTAAGCGTGTTTTTACTGAAATGGTTGGTTTGATTTTTTTATTTTGAACGCCAGAATATTTTTTATTTCTCTCTATAATGGCTAGGGTTTTTTGATTAAGATCGAGGTCGGTAATTTTCACTTTGCTGGAAAACCAATCATCAATCCCCTTTTTGGTGGCTTGAATTATTTCAACAGCTAAATCTGGTTTACCAATGAGAGCAGCACCGCTGCCATTTTGGGTAACAGTTTTAGCAGGACAACCCATATTAATATCAATGCCATCGAAACCTAATTCCGATAAAATAATGGCTGATTTATAAAAACTTTGGGGGTTTTTGCCAAATAATTGGCCGATAATTGGGCGTTCTTTGGCAGAAAATAAAAGTGTGTCATATAACTTAACTCCGCCATGACTAATACCTTCGGCACTGACAAATTCAGTAAAAATTAAATCTGGTTTGGCAATTTCAGATTGAAGAAGACGATAGGCTTCGTCAGTGATGCCGTCCATAGGGGCTAAACCAATTATTGGTGAATTATTTTTCATATGATTTTCAATGTAGAGACGCCAGATCTGGCGTCTCTACAAAATAATTATCTTTGTTTTTTTTTGGTTTTGAAGGCGAACTTGGCGCCAACTTTGGAACCAAATGATCGTTGTTTAAAAACAGTAGTTCGAACATGAAGATCGGAACTGGATTTATATTCTGGTTTCTGTCCAGGCTTTGGTTTCCACTTCTTTTTATTAGGTGAGGTGGTAGCTGTAGGAAAAAATTTTGGAACATATTCGCCGGTGGTATTACGGTTTAAAGATTTACCCAAAGAATTAAAAACAGGCTTACCACCTTTATATTTACGAGGTTTTCTTTCTTCACGAGGAGTAAAGGATCGGTTGTCGAGAGATTTTTTTTGTTGTTGATAATCGGAAACGTCACTGTCAGGGTGGGGTAAAAAAACTTGGGCCTGACGACGGTTTGGGTGTTTGATTAGGGCCTCTTCGTGACGAGCCTTACCTTCTTCTGTTAAATAAGGATCGGGCTGGGCATAATCAACAATAATAGTACGATCACCGATAAAATAATTATGGTATTTTTCTTTGGCGCGAATGGCATCTTCGAGGTTTTCATATTCAACATAAGCCATGCCGCGACTTTTACCCCAGCGATTATTAACAATGCGAATGGAAACGATTTTACCTTCAGTAATAAAAATGGAAAGCAATTCCCCTTCGGTGAACCGATAAGGCAAACTGCCAATAAATAGGCGTTTTGAGACAGGTTTAGTTGATGGCATAGATGCTTATATTATACCTGTTAAAATAAATAATGCTTAAGTATGAAAAATTAGTGATAGGAATGCTGTCGACCAACTGCTATTTGGTGTGGGATGAAGACACTAAAGAATGTTTAGTTATTGATCCGGCTGATGATGGGGTGAGTATTAGTGAGGAAATAAATAGTCGAAAATTAAAAGTTAAAGCAATATTTTTAACTCATGGACATTTGGATCATAGTTTAGGGGCATTGGATTTGAAATTGATTTACAATGCTGATTTTGGTTGTAATAATAAGGATAAATTTATTTTGGATAGGCAAGATGAGACGGCCAAATATTTTTTTAAAGAAAAAAACCCACCACCAAACTTTGTCAAAATAGATATCGATTTGGATAAAATAAAAAGTTTTAAGTTAGGCGATGAGGTTTTGGAGATTATAAAAACGCCGGGGCATACGCCGGGAGGTGTTTGTTTTTATTGGAAAAAGGGAGGGCTTCTATTTTCTGGAGATACGTTATTTGCTGGACTTAGGGGAAGAACTGATTTTAGTTATGGCTCGACGCCAAAAATATTTGAGAGTTTAAAAAAATTAATGAAATTACCTAAAGATACTTTAGTCTTACCAGGACATGGTGAAGAAACGACAATTGAAAGAGAGTCTAGGCGTTATGTCTTAGATTCTCAATAGTTTCTTCAAAGTTTTTGATGTGATCTTGCTTGATACTTTCGAGAAGTTCAATCAAAAGACTATTAATATAATTTTCAATAGCTTGAGATTGTTCTGGATTTAATTTTAGATCTTGAGTTAGTTCTTCAATGGTTTGCATTTGGATATTTATATCATTTAATTGATTTTATTTAAAGCAAGGGGATTTTTAAGCTCTTTTTTAGTTTGTGATTTTAATTTTCTTTCAACTTTTTGTATATCTTCTTCTGGGGATAAAATTTCTGGTCTAATTCCTCTTTCTAATAATGTTTTACGAACACTTTTATTATTAGTAATATGTTCATTTGATATTTGTTGTTCACTTTTCATCTTTTTTTCTTTGGCATTAAAAATTGTTATTTCTGTAGCAAAATCTTTTGCTTTTAAAATTATTGTTGGTGCAAAATCAGATAATGCCCTGCTGTTTGGTATTTTCCATTTTTTCTTCATTTCTTTTGTAGAATGCCCAAACAAAGCCAAATCACCTTTATTTCTAATGATTCCAAAATTTCGATCACTTCCGGTTTGTTCAAAAATTACACCAGACAACTCTTTTTCTGTTTGAGCTAATTTTCTTCTGGCTGATAATCTTTCAGATTCTAATAATCTTTGTTCAATTATTTCTAATTTTCTTGTTTGAATTGCAAAATAAGTTTGAGCAAAAGCGATCTCTTCTTTTCTTGGATCACCATTTTGAGTAATTAAATAGCAAGCATAACGAGTAAGCATAATATCTGGTATTTCAGTTTCCGCGTTAGATCCGATGGAAACCATTTTCCCGACGTCAGCAAAATGGTCACTAATTTTATGCTCTGATATTTCACAAGCAGTTTTCGCTTTTGAAATTACATTTAGAAAATTATCCCATTTACTGTAGCCTAATAAATGTTGCAGATCTCTGGCTAACCAAAATTCAACCCCGTCCTCAGTTTTTTGAGCATACAATTCAAAATTATTTAAAAGTGTTTTAATTAAAGTAGTTTTCATAATTAATAATAAACCCAAATATAATACGAAGTCAACATTATTAATAATAAAAATTGATATAATAAAGCGTTTTAATGCTTCGTCGTCTAATGGTAGGACAATCGGCTCTGAACCGATTAATTGTGGTTCGAATCCATACGAAGCAACAAAAATGGTACCAACCTAGTAGTTATATTGTGCGACTTCCCAAAGGTTATTCCATGGATCTGTAAATTGAAAATACTTATATTCTGCAGGTTGATCGATAATAAATATTTCAGTAATAGTTTTTGGATTTAGTGAAGAAACCCTTTTATACTCTGATTCAATGTCATCAGTTTTTAAAGCAAGAGTAATATTATCACCGTAAATTACATCTTCATTATCTATCTCTGAATTTAAAATACCAAAATAAATATTTCCATTATCAAAGTCAGCCCAGCGATCATCTTCTTTATTTTTTACTTTTATTGAAAGCAATTTTTCGTAAAATTCTATTGCTTTATTTAAATTATTAACTTTAATATAGAAATGATCTATTTTTATCATATTTTTAGTATATCAGTTTAATAAAAGTTCCAACGTTGTCCAATACGAATAGTTTTTAATTTTGATATACTGAAAAAAAATGAAACAACAAGTTCTTGTTATTCGAGGTGGAGAAACTTTTAGTAAATATAATGACTATATTTCTTATCTTAAAAATAGAGAGATTAGTCTAGATAATTTAAAAACGAAAAAAGGTTGGAAGAATAGAATGGAGACTGATTTAGGTGAAGATTTTGAAGTGTTTCTACCAGAAATGCCAAATAAAAGAAACGCTCGTTATCTTGAATGGAAAATATGGTTTGAAAAAATTATTGATATTTTAAATGATGATCTAATTCTTTTAGGTAGTTCATTAGGAGGAATTTTTTTAGCAAAGTATTTATCTGAAAATAAAATTAATAAAAAAATTAAAGCAACTATTTTAATAGCAGCACCTTTTGATGATTCAAATAATGAAGAATCTCTGATTGATTTTAAATTGCCTAATTCACTTGAAAAATTTTTAAAACAGTCTGAAAATATATTTTTAATCCAAAGTAAGGATGATATTGTAGTTCCTTTTAAAGAGGTTGAAAAATATAAAAAGGCACTACCAAATGCAAAAGTAATTATTTTTGAAGATAGAGGTCATTTTAACCAAGAAACTTTCCCTGAAATTATTGAATTAATTAAACGAATTTAATTAATATAAAAGTTATAATGTTGTCCTTATAGTAAATTATTTGTAATATTTACTCCAATGGTATATTATTAATTTATGATCATGCAATTATTAATCAGTGCTTTTGCTTTTTATGTTACTGCTTATTTAATCCCTGGTTTTGTAATCAGTGGGTGGCAGGCATTGGTGGTTATTTCTATAGTGTGGGGTGTGTTAACTTTGATAATTAGACCGATATTAATTTTGTTGACACTGCCAATAAATTTTTTGACTTTGGGTTTATTTACTTTTGTTATCAATGCATTACTTTTAATGTTAATGACTAAAATAGTTCCTGGTTTTAGTATTTCGGGATTTGGAACAGCTTTTTTGGCGGCCATAGTTTTATCACTGGTGAATATGTTTCTTTTGAAGTTGGTACCCTAAGAAATCTGAATTAAATTTTGATAGTTTTTCCTTGATTTTATTTGACTTTTTTTGGGTTTAGAGTTATTATACTGACTGGTCAGTTTATTCTATTATGAAAAAGGAATTAAAGCGTATTTTTAAGTCAAAATTGCTAACAGCCACATTGGTGGCGGTGGTTATTTTGCCTTTAATTTACGGTATTCTTTATTTATGGGCTTTTTGGGATCCATACGGTAAAATGGAAAATTTGCCAGTGGCTATTGTTAATGAAGATAAATGTGCCTATAAATCAGATAAAAGTGATAAAGAACAGTATTGTTTTGGACAAGAATTAGTGGATAAATTAAAAGATGAACGAGATATGAATTGGCAGTTTGTTGATAATGAAACAGCAGAAAAAGGATTAGAAAATAAAACATATTACACTATGGCAACCATCCCTAAAGACTTTTCAGAAAATATTTTGTCGGTAGATACTGATAATCCACAACAAGCTCAAATCGAATTTAAATCGAGACAGGCATCGAGTTTTATGGCGTCAAAATTTACTGATACTGCTTTTGATAAAATTAGGGCAGCATTGAATGAAAAAATATCTAAAGAATATTTTGATAATATTTTTTCGGAAACAAGAGATTCTGTTAAAGATTTAAAAAAAGCAGCTGATGGTGCGTCGGACTTAGCTGATGGATTATTGGAAGCGAAAGATGGAAGTAGTGACCTATATGATGGAATTGATAAAGCTAATAGTGGTGCTTATGATTTGAAAAATGGACTAAATCGTTTACATGACGGATCGAAAACATTGGCAACTGGAGCAAGTAATGCTTTTAGTGGAATAAACCAATTATCGACTGGAACAAATAATTTAAGTGTTGGACAGTCAGCAGTGATCTTGGCAATAAATGCCTATATATCGGCACATCCAGAAGCATCTACTTCAGCAGAATTAAAAATAGCTTTGGTGGCGGCCACACAAGTTAATGGCGGAATTAGTCAATTAAAAACTGGATTATCTTCTTTGTCAGTAGGGGTAAATAATATTGCGACTGGTAGTGCCAGTTTACGAGACGGACTATCTTCGGCTGTTGATGGTGGAACAACTTTAATGGATGGATTGGCAGAGATTAAAGATGGAGAAAAAGAATTGGGTAGTGGATTGGCTGATGCTTATGATGGATCGATTGAATTAAGAGACAAATTAAGTGAATCAGTTGATAAAAATATCGACAAAACTGATGAGGTTAAAAATGCAGTTCAGGCAACAGTAATGTCGGCGCCTGTCGATATTCATGATGTTTCAATTGATATTGTGAATAATAACGGAACTGGTTTTGCTCCTTACTTTATTCCATTAGCTTTGTGGATTGGCGGTTTAGCAACTTTTTTCTTGATTGAGTTAATTTTCAAAAGTAAAAAAATTATGAAAGAATTTATGCCTAAATTGTGGTTATCTTTAATTATTGGCACTTTTCAAGCCGTGACTTTGGATTTCGTGTTAATTCATTTTTTAGGATTACAAATAAATTATTTTTGGCAATTTATTGGATTTACTATAGTATTATCTTGGTGTTTTACTTTAATTCAGATGATTTTGGTTTTAGTTTTCGAAATGGCAGGAAGATTTATTGGAATTGTATTGTTGATGTTGCAATTAACTAGCTGTGCTGGAACTTATCCATTGGAAACTGCACCAGAATTTTTCCAAAAAATTAGTCCATATTTACCATTTACTTATGCTGTTTCAGGATTAAGGGAATTAATTTCTGGAAGCAATTTCAATTTAGTAATATTTGATAGTCGAATAATTTTATATATTATTTTGTTTATATTAATCTTGATTTTTACTTATTTATTGAAACCAGTTAAACTGTTATTAATTAAAGTCAAAAAACCATGTTGCTTAAAAACAAAAAAGAAAAAATAATTTCAGCAGCAATTTCTGAGTTTGCTAGAGATGGTTTTGAAAAAGCATCGATTGATGCAATTGCTCTGAAGGCAAAAGTAGCCAAAGGAACTGTTTTTTATCATTTTAAATCTAAAAATGAATTATTTGAAGAAATTGTGACTGAAGCATACGAAAGACTTGAAAAAATAGTTGAAAAGAAAATAGAAAATTTAAAAAGTGAAAGAGAAAAGATTGAAAAAATTATTGAAATAGAAGTTGATTTTATTCATAAATATCGAGATTTATTTTCTGTTTATTTAGGTGACACAATTAAAAAAGTAAATTCTTTTAAAATTATGGATGGTGTTTTAAAATCCGGAGTTGTAAAGGGAGAATTTAGAAAGGATTTAAATATTAATACAGTTTCAGTGGCTTTATTCTGGTCGACGGCAATGATTTGTTTGAATTCTAAAAATATTACGGCAAAAGAAATTCAGGATTTGGTTTTAAAAGGGATTTTAAAATAAATTATTCAACAGAAGCAGAAGAAGTGGCAGTGGGTTGAGAAACGAATTTTTGAATATCAGTCCAATTGTTTTCACCTAATTTTGGGATTAAAATAAATTGACCAATACTACTTTTAGAGTTCATTAGAAGATTTTGATCAGTTATTGGGAAAGATTCAATTTTATAAGTTTGATATTCATCGGATCTGGAAAGAAGTTCTTCCATTTTGTTTAAGTCGATATCAGTGGTTAAATTGCCAGCCAAAGAATTAATAAGTGGAATTATTTTAGGGACAAAATTTAGAGAAATAATTTTTTTCTTAACAGCTTCAATGACTAATTTTTGGCGAGCAGAACGATTAAAGTCTCCCCCATCCTCTTGTGAATGGCGTGAACGGACAAATTTGAGTGCTGTGGCACTGTCCATGGTCTGTCGTCCTTTGTCAAAATGAAGATGTTCATAACGACACTCGAAATATTCTTCTAATTTTCCAGCCGAGACTGTGGCAGTTAAAGCAGTGATTTCTTCATCTGACTTGCCACAAGTGTCGGTTGTTTTTTCTTCGATAGGATATAAATAGTCGTCAAAAGTTTTTTGAACATTAACTTCAATACCACCAAGGGTGTCAATGGTTTTTAAAAAACCACTAAAATTAATGGTGGCAAAATTGTCAACAGGAAAACCAACCACTTGTGATAAAACTGATTTTGCCATTTGACCACCACCGGCTTTACCGGTAAATTGAGTTTCTTTATCTCGGTATTTTTTATCATCAAGACCAATTGAATAAGCTTCGTTAACTTTAAGCATTTTAGTTTCACCGACAGCAATTGGTATTGGTACCCAAAGATCACGAGGAATAGAAATTAGTTTAATTTTTTTTTCTTTGGGAATAAATAAAGCGACAATTATAGAATCGGTGAGGGTGCCACCTTCGTGAGTGCCACCACCGTAGCCCATTAATAAAATAGAAAAAGGTCGGTCTGGATCAGGAGTAGGAGTGGCAGTTGGTGAAATATTGGCTGGAGTTGCGTCTTTATTAACTTTAACAACGACCTGTTTATATTTTAAAAAAGCGAATACTATAAAAAAAGTAAGGATACAAAAAAGTAAGGCAGCGGTAGTAATTAGTATAATTTTTTTTCGGGTCACTAGTTTATATTCTAACTCTAATTTTTCTCAAATATTTACTTTCAAAACCATCGATTAAATCTTTTTTAGAAATTGGGGTAATTTTTTGATAAATATCAAAAAAATCCAACCATTGATTTAATTTTAATTGACTAGGTTTTAATTGATTAATTTTTAAATTTTTATTGATTAATTTGAATTGCTGATAGGAAAAAATCTTTTTATAGGCATTAAAAATATCGGCTTTCCATTGATTAAACCCATAAATAACAAAATCGCGAAATTGCTGATAAATTTCTTGGTCAATTAGATCTTGGTTTTTGAGGATGAACTTTATGAAACTAATATTGATTTGGGGTTTGGGGGTGAAAGCAGTGCGATCAATTTCGCCTAAAATTTCGACATCGTAAAAAATTTTAGACAGAATGGAACTTTGGGTTTCGATTTCCCCACCTTGATATTTTTGGGCAGCTTCGGTTTGAAGAATGAAGTAAATTTCATTCGGTTTATTTTTTGACTTAAGAAATTTGTCGATGATTTCGGCAGTAATATTGAAAGGAATATTGGAAAAAACTTTATAAGGTGAGGTCGGTAAATTCCAATTTAAAAAATCTTTATTTAAAATTTTTAAATTTTTGGTGTCTTTAAATTTTTCAGTTAGAATTTGATATAAATCTGAGTCTTTTTCAATTGCAACAACTTCCTTGGCTCTTCTAACTAATTCTTTGGTAATGATTCCTCTACCCGGACCAATTTCAACAACTAAGTCATTGGAGTTAATAGAGCTAACAGACAAAAGCTCTTTAACAACGAAAGGGTCTTTAATAAAATTTTGAGAAAGTAACATTTAAAATTCTTCTTCTGGTGGCGGCAGATATTCTTCGCCATTATCACTGGAAGTTTGATTGGCTTTTAACCAAAGAATATAATCACAACCAGTAGCTTTTTTGGCTTCTTTGTCCCAACCAGAAGTGGAGCATTTTTTCATTTTTTTACCATTGGCGGTGGTAAAAAGGACTAAAGGTTGACCACATTTGGGACATTTTTCGTCTAAGCTTTCGGTGGTTCCATTGATCCATTCAACAAAATCGCAGCCTTCTACTTTTTTGGTTTCTTTATTCCAAGTGCCAGCACTGCATTTTTTCATTTTTTTACCGAATCGAGTAACTTGTAGAACTAAATTAGCACCACATTTGGGACATTTTTCGTCTAATTCTTTTGGTTCAACTTCAAGCCATTTAACATAATCACAGCCTTCTGTTTTTCGTGTTTGAGGATTCCATGATCCGGTGGAGCATCGTTGAAGACGACGACCAGTTGGGGTTTCAATTATTTCACTAAGGGCAGCGCCGCATTTTGGGCAAACATCATTATTATTTTGGGTCATATTAAATATAGTACCATATTTAATTAAGGCAAATGGTATGATTTTAATATCAACATGAATAAAAAAACTAAAATTGTAGCAACAATTGGACCATCTTCAGAATCGGAAGAGGTGTTGGAACAGTTGATAAAAAACGGAGCAGATTTGTTTCGCTTTAATTTAAAACACAATAATTTTGATTGGCACAAAAAGACAATTGTTAAAGCTAAGGAAATTGCTAAAAAATTAAATAAAAAAATTGGAATTATAATTGATTTTCAAGGTCCAGAACTAAGAGTGGAAACTAAAAATGAGGACGATTTAAAAATTGAAGCAGGAGAATCTGTTTTTGTTACCGATAAATTTATAGAAAATGAAAAAAATATAAAAATTAATCCGTCTTTAGTAATCAAACAAATTAAAGTTGGCGATGTTGTTTTCATAGATGACGGTGATTTGGAATTAAAAATAATTAATAAAAAAGGGGATGTTTTAGAGGCAAAATCCGAAAGAAATTATGTAATAAAAAATAGAAAAAGTTTAAATGTTCCAACTAGAAGTTTTGATTTACCACTTTTGGCCAACAGGGATATGGAAGCACTGGCGAGGATGGATGAACTAAAAATAGATTATATTGCACTGTCATTTGTTAGAAATAAAGAGGATGTGGTGATATTGAAAAAATTATTACATAAAATAAATCCTAAAATTGGAGTAATAGCTAAAATTGAAAATGCTAGTGCACTTAAAAATCTTGAAGAGATAATTTCGATTGCAGACGGGATAATGGTGGCTAGGGGTGATTTAGGAATTGAAGTACCGATAAGAGAATTGGCTTTTTGGCAAAAAACAATAATCGATTTATCTAGAAAAAATAATAAACCAGTGATTGTGGCAACTCAAATGCTTAAATCTATGATTGAAAATCATAGACCGACAAGAGCCGAAGCGACCGATGTTTCAAATGCTGTTTTTGACGGAACCGATGCTTTGATGTTATCAGAAGAGACAGCTGTGGGGAAATACCCAGCCAGAGTGGTATCTGAAATGACAAATATTGCCGTTTTTTCAGAAAATAACGGTAATATTAGGGAAATAAAAGTGGAACCAGAAAGTTCGACTGAAATTTTAGTTGATGCGGCTGTAAATATTATTAAAAATAATAAAAAATTGCCAATTAAAGCAGTTATTATTTTTACTCAGTCTGGAAACACTGCTAGAATTTTTTCAAAATACAGATTAAATATTCCAATAGTGGCGATAACCGATAAAAGAGATATTGCTGGAAAATTATTGATGAGTTACGGAGTCAATCCTTACTATAAAAAGTTTGAAGAAAATAATTTTAAAATAACTAAAAAATTAATAGATGAATTAATCGGATTTGATTTTATAAATAACGGAGAAAATATAATTATTATCCATGGAAATAATTGGATGGAGAGTGGGTCAACTAGCGATATCAGCCTGATTACTGTTTAGACTTAGATTTCTCAGCCATGATATTACTGACTCTCAGAAGGGAATCAAATGTACCAGCATCTTCCCAAAGAGTGTCAAAAATCTTAACTTTCATTTCTCC
>CAYRMT010000010.1:5914-14715 GCA_964425635.1 uncultured Gammaproteobacteria bacterium | reverse complement strand
AAGCATTAAAGTATCTCAATGCCACATATTTCAATCCATAAGCCAAATCATAATCTGCTAAAATTTTTTCCACCATTAATTTAGCCTGTCCATAGGGATTAATTGGAACCTGTGGGTGTTTTTCATCAATAGGAGTATATTGTGGATTACCAAAAGTCGCTGCGGTAGAAGAAAAAATTATTTTCTTGACATTATTTTCAAGCATAACCTGAAATAAATTCAAAGTATTTTTTACATTATTTTGATAATATTTTTGTGGATCCTTAACCGATTCCCCAACTTCAATAAAAGCTGCAAAATGTAAAACTGCTTCAATTGGATATTTTTTAAATACCCCTCTAATATCATCTATATTCCCTAAATCACCCTCAAAAAATTCACCCCATTTTACCGCCTCTTTATGCCCTTTAACCAAACTATCAAAAACAACTGTCTTATAACCTTGTTTATTTAATTCCTTGTTAATATGGGATCCAATATATCCCGCTCCGCCAACAATTAAAATCATAATCTTTTTAATTTCTAACTAATAAATTCTATCACCTTTTTATCTTCTCTCTGGTTTCTTTATCATAAAATAAAAGCACACCACCAAACAAAGAATTAATCACTCCCAGAATCCCTAAAAAAGCTGACATCAACAAAATACTTTCATTTGAACTACCAAATTGAGAAAAGAAAAATAAATACAATTGCTCTCTTGCCCCAAAACCTCCAATCGAAATTGGTAAAACTAAAATCAATGAAATAATAGGCACAAAAACAAAAACTGCTAAAAGACTTAAATTAACACCAAATTGTCTTGCAACAAACCAAATCTGTAAAATATAAGACAACTCACTTAAAATCGACATCAAAAGACATTTAATAATTTGCATTCTATTTTTACCCCTAAACAACTCAAAAGCATCATCTAATTTATGTAACAGAGTAAATTTTGGTAATATTTTAGATGCATCAAAAAAATAAATAATAAAATAAACCACAAAACAAGCCAAACAACCAATAATTAATACATAAAAAACCGCTTCGGGAATTATTAATCCACTACTCCTACCCACCATCGCCGACATCAATCCTAAAATCATAAAAATTGAAAAACCTATGAACCTGTCCAAAACCACTGACCCTAATATTTTTGTTTTTGTAATTTTTGGGTACTCACCATCAATCACAATCCATTTTGCCACTTCTCCCACCACAGCCGTTGAAAAAAACAAAGAATAAAAAGTGGCTAAAAAATTAGCTCTAGTAAATGTCAAAATAGTTTTGATCTTAATTTTAGAAAATAACAATAAACTCCATCTTGTAGAGATTAAAGCCACAATCAAAAAACTAAAAAAAATATTTGCAAAAACAAACCAAAACGGCACATTTTTTATTTCCCGAAATAATTCGATCACATTTACTTTTTTAAAAGCAAAATAAATTAAAACTACCGAAAAAACCAATCTAAATAGCCGCGATTTAAAAATTTTTTTAAAGACTTCCACCATAAACTAACTATTAGAATAACACGAAGTATAATTATACTAATTCATGAAAATTTTATTAATAAGCCATATCTTTCCACCCGCCATCGATGGCGGTTCAAAAGTTATTTATAAACTTGGTCAATATTTCGAATCTCAAAATCATCAAACTCTTTATCTTTCTTCAAATTGTTCCAGTACCGACGATTTTGTTAAAAAAAATTATTTAAAATCCAAAACTCTAATCAATCAAATAAAATTGCCAACATATCATTATCTTCGTCGACCACTAAAATTTTTAAATTTATTTTTAAAACAAGATTTATTAAAAGTTTTTCAAAAAGGCCCAATTTTTAAAATTATTCCATTTCTAAAAGCAACTCACCAAATTTTAAAATTTAAGCCAGAACTAATTATTACCGGTCCACTTCCTACCACCATTGTTTTATACGCCACTTTTTTTAAAAAAATAACCAATTCAAAACTTTTAATCAATGCCAGTTTTCATTCTACTGATAACGACTTTCAACAAAAACCATTAATTAATACCTTAAAAAAAGCCGATTATTTATGGACCCTAACCCAATCAGAAACTGATTATTTTATTAAAAATTTCAATATCGACCCCAAAAAAATAATTCTTGCCGGTAATGGAGTCGACAAAAACTTTTTAAAAAAATCAAAAATTCCCCGTCTTGTCAAAGAAGGGGTTAGGGGAAGATTTAACATTCTCTTTATTGGTTCATTTTCTGCTCATAAAAAAATAGACCTTCTTATCAAATCCTTTTCTAATTTAATTTCCTCCCAAACCACTCTAACTATCGCTGGTCAAAAAACTCTTTTTTATCCCCAAATAGAAAAATTAATCAATTCTCTTGATCCAAAAATAAAATCTAAAATCAATTTTATTTTTAATTTTAATCAAAAAGATTTAGCCAAAATTATTGATAATTGCTCAGTTTTAGTTTTGCCATCCACCCAAGAAAGTTTTGGACTGGTAGTCATCGAAGCCTGGGCCAGGCAAAAACCAGTAATTTGTGCTGATATTCCAGCATTAAAAGAACTGGTTAAAAATTCAAACGGGGGATTATTATTCCAAAATAATAATCAAAACGATCTAACCCAGAAAATTAAATTTATTTTAGACAATCCAAAAAAAGCAGAATACTTTGGAAAAAATGGTTTCAATTATGTTAAAAATAATTATACTTGGGATAAAGTTGGGGATAAGATATGTCAAAAAGTATTATGTTAATAATTACTCCAGTTCTAATAATAATTGCCGGAATTTTAATTTGGCGATTATTTTTTTACCTGCCACCAGCCAATTCCATTAAAATGAAAATAGGCAACAATAACTATAATATTGAATTAGCCACAACCATTGCTCAAAAAACAAAAGGGTTATCCGGACGAAACACTCTCTGTAAAAATTGCGGAATGCTTTTTACTTTTGGTTTTGAAACAAATCTACCCTTTTGGATGAAAAACACCCTAATTCCTCTGGATATGATCTGGCTTGATAAAAATGGAAAAATTGTTGATATTCAAACCGCCTCTGAAATCAATTCTACTAAAATTTATCAAAACCAAACTCCAGCTCAATATGTTCTCGAATTAAACGCCAATGATTCACAAAAAATAAACCTTAAAATAGGTGATATTATTGATCTATCAAAACTAAATGATTAATTTCTCTATTATTATTCCAAACTATAACGGTGCCCATTTTCTAACAAATTGTCTTAATTCCTTAAAACAAGCCACAAATAATTGTCCTAATTCTCAATTTGAAATAATTTTTGTTGATAATAATTCCAAAGACAATAGTATTGAAATTTTTGAAACCATAATTCCAAAGAATTTTACTTATCGAATACTTTTAAATCAAAAAAATTACGGATTTGCTGGTGCTGTTAATCAAGGAATTGTAAAAGCCAAACACGACTGGGTTGTTTTATTAAATAACGACTTAACCATGGAACCCAACTGGTTTCAACTGATTTCCAAAACTATCAAAGAAAACAAAAATCCAAAAATAGCTACTTTTTTTGGCACTGTTTTAACTAAAGATGGTACTAAATTTGAATCGCAAGGCCTAAATTTTTTTTATTCTGGTAAATGCCAAAACATTTCCAATGGAAAAAAATTCACCCCATCCTTGTTAAAGGAGGGGATTGGGAATGGATTGGTTTGGGGTGCTTCAGCTGCCTTTGTTGTCTACAATAAAAAAATATTAAAACAAATCGGTCTTTTTGATGAAGATTTTTTTGCTTATGAGGAAGACGTTGATCTAGCCCTTCGTCTTCACAATCTAAATTACCAAACCATTTACATCCCCAAAGCCATTTCGTATCATCTTGGCGGAGGCACTAGTAATAAAATGGGGATCTTTAGGTATAAAATGGATGCCAAAAATTGGTTTTATATTATCATTAAAAATTTTTCTAAAAGAGAAATAATCAAAAATTTACCTAAAATTATAGAAGAACGTCTAAGGAACTTATCCGGGTTAACTAAACAAACTATTCGTTTTTATAAAATAAAATCCATTTATTATTTGCCTTCAATTTTATTCACAACTTACGGAGAAGTTCTAATAAATGTCCCAAAAATGTTAAAAAAAAGAAAACAAATTAAAAACTTGATAAACTAACCCAATGATTATCGGCATCGACATCTCATCTATTCCTTATAAAACCGGTGTCAGCAACTACACTCTCAATTTAGTCAGAAATTTAATCAAACTCGACAAAGTTAATACTTATAAACTTTTTTTCTCATCACTTCGACTTCCGCTTCCAAATGAAATAATTGAAATCAAAAAAAAACATTCCAATATTAAAATTTATCATTCCAAATTACCGCCAACTCTTCTACAAATTTTATGGAATCAACTTCATATTTTTCCAATCGAATTTTTTATTGGCAAATGCGATGTCTTTCATACCTCAGACTGGACTCAACCACCAACCATAAAAACCAAAACAATTACCACTGTTCACGATCTTACGCCTTTTTTATACCCTCAATGGCATCATCCCAAAGTCATTACCGCTCATAAAAATAAAATGAATTTAGCCGCCAAAAAATGTTTTAAATTTATTTGTGTCTCTCAAAGTACCAAAAATGATCTGTTAAAAATTTTTCCAAAAATTAATCCACAAAAAATAGAAGTGATTTACGAAGCCGCCGAAGATAAATATGGAAAATTTTTAAAATTATCAAAAGAAATAAAACAAAAGAAGAAAGAAACTATCAAAAAACAATATGATCTAGATAAATTTATTTTGGCTCAAGGCACCCGTGAACCACGAAAAAATCTCAAAAGATTAATTGATGCTTTTATTATTTTCAAAAAAAATAATCCCAAGTGCCAAATTGATCTAGCTATTGCCGGTAAATATGGTTGGGGAGAAGATATTGATGGTGCCAAAAACCCATCAGTTAAAATTCTTGGATTTATTCCAGAAAAAGACATGGTTGCTCTTCACGCCAGTGCTATTTGTTTAGCTTACCCATCTCTTTACGAAGGTTTTGGCTTACCATTGGTTAAATCTTTAAAAGTCGGAACCCCAATTATTACTAGTAGTGTTTCTTCTATGCCCGAAGTCGGAGGTAATGCTGCAATTTATGTTAATCCAACTTCCATTCCAGACTTAACTAAAGCTATTACTAAAATAATTAAATCATCAGCTCTTAGAAAAAAATTAAGTGATAATGGACTAATTCAAGCCAAAAAATTTGATTGGCTCAAGACAGCTGAACAAACTTTATCCGTTTACAAAAACTTATGTTAATCGGTATTGATGGTAACGAAGCCAATATTAAAAATCGTGTCGGTGTCGGTCAATATGCTTTTAATTTGCTCAAAAAAATTTATTTAATTGATAAAAAAAATCAATACATCATCTACCTTAAAGACCAGCCATTAGAAGATCTTCCAAAAAGTAGGGCGAATTGGCACTATAAAATTTTTGGGCCTCAAAAACTTTGGACAAAATTTGCTCTTCCAGCCCATCTTTTCACCCAAAAAGAAAAATTAGATGTTTTTTATTCTCCAGGTCACTATTCACCTCAATTTTGCCCCTGTCCCACCATCCCAACTATTCATGATCTTGGTTACCTTAAATTTCAAAATCAATTTAACAAAAAAGATCTTTACCAACTAACTAATTGGACTAAACAATCGATTGAAAAAGCAGCTCACATCATTACTGTATCTAATTTTTCTAAAACTGAAATCGAAAATATTTATAAAATCGACCCAAACAAAATTACCATCGCCTACAATGGGGTAGATGTACCTTTAAAAATTGATAAAAAAAAACAAAGAGAAATTTTAAAATCCTACAATCTAAAATCCAAGATCTATTATTTATATCTAGGCACCCTTAAACCAAATAAAAACATTCCATTCCTAATTCGTGCATTTTCTCAATTTTTAAAAGCAACTGATCAAGAAACTAAACTTGTAATTGCTGGTAAAAAAGGCTGGCTTTTTGATGAAATTTTTTCTACCGTCAAAAAAGAAAGTGTTGAAAGTAATATCGTTTTTACCGATTTTGTTGATAATTATCAAAAAACCATTCTTTATCAACATGCCAAAGCCCTAATTATGCCCAGTGTTTACGAAGGTTTTGGTATACCTGTAATTGAAGCCATGAAATTAAACACTCCAGTAATTTCTAGTAATATCGAACCACTAAAAGAAGTCATTCAAAACAATGGTTTTTATTTCGACCCCACCAATCAAGAAGAATTAGTTCATCAATTAATCAATTTTGAAAGACTTAACCCCAATGAAATAAAAAAATTAACCGACGAAGCTAAAACCCGCGCCGATTTTTTTACCTGGACCAACACCGCCAAATCCGTCATTTCCGTTTTTGAAAAATTTAATAAATAATTTTTACCTTTGATTTGCTAAACTAACTTATGAAAGATCGTACTGGTAAGAATTTAGATTCTCAAGAAATTTTTCAAAAAATTATTAATCGTATCAAAACCATTTGCCTTGAATTTTGGCTTATGATTCTTCGTTTCGTCGGCTTTATTCCAATCCACACCGTCAGAAAAATTTTTTATATCGCCTCCGGAATAGACATGCCTTTAAATTCCACTATTCATATTGGTGCTAATTTTTTTAATCCTTCCAATATTAAAATCGGCCATGACACTATTGTTGGTGACCACTGCTTTCTTGATGGTCGAACCAAATTGACCATCGGTAATCACGTTGGCATTGCCAGTCAAGTTTTGATTTACAACGACGAACACAATATTCATTCCGACAATTATGAAAATTCTTTCGGCCCAGTTGAAATTGGCGATTATGTTTTTATCGGCCCTCGTGCCATAATTTTACCCGACATCAAAATTGGTAAAGGTGCTGTTGTTGCCGCCGGAGCCGTCGTTACCAAAGACATTCCTGATTTTGAAATTTGGGCCGGTGTTCCAGCCAAAAAAATAGGTGACAGAAAAAATCAAAAACCAAATTATAAACTTGGTCGTCCCATGTTGTTTCAATAATATGATTAAAAAAATATTAGTTGTACTATTCTGTATTTTTAATATTTTTGCCATTGTTTATTTAATTAGCCCAACACCAACTTTTCCCGACTTAGTAAACAGTGTTAAGTCTGATGAACCCGGCGACACCGTTCAATTAAAAAATGTCTCCGCCTACTACACCAACATGACTCGAACCGAAGTTGTGAATTTTTATAAAGCCTATTACAGTGGACCATTTAGAATTATCCTTAACCATCCACCAGAAAAATCCAAAGAAATAATTAAAGACACCATCCAAAGTTATTATTTTGAAGAATTCGTTTTACCTTTCAAAGAATCACTTTTTATTAATGGATTTGAGTGGGAAAATGATGTTTTTACTAAACCTGAAAACAGAGTCAAAAATAAATTAATTTTTAAAGATAAAGAATATAAGGCCAAAATCACCATCAAAACTATTCCAACTTCCACTTCTAAACGTGTTACCGCCTTTTTATTCACTGAAATCGCCATAATTTTTTCTCTCTACACTTATAAATCTTTTATAAAAAAGAAGCATGATTAACCCAGTCCTTTCAATAATTATTGTCTCTTATAATACCAGTGAAATAACCATTAATTGTCTAAAATCTATTTTTCAAGACAAAGGTCTTAAAGAAATTCCCTTTGAAATTATTGTTGTCGACAACAATTCTAAAGATGATTCTGTAGTTCAAATCAAAAAAATTAAAAACGTAAAACTAATTGCCAATAAATTTAACGGGGGGTTTGGTAAAGCCAATAACCAAGGTTTAAAAATTGCCAAAGGCAATTATATTTTATTTTTAAATTCCGACACTATTATTCTTCACTCAGCTATTAGCCAAACTTTAAATTGGCTTTGTTCTCACCCCGAAGCTTCCGTATGCACTGCTCAATTATTAAATAAAGACAAAACCATCCAAGCCTCCGGCGGTTTTTTTCCAAATTTATTAAATGTCAAAACTTGGTGTTTAAATTTAGATGATCTTCCTTTCGTTAATAAAATTATTAAACCTATTCATCCTCACACCCCAAACTTCTACACTCACGACAAATTTTATTTAAAAGACCACCAACAAGACTGGGTCACTGGCGCTTTTATGATGGTTCGATCTTCTCATTTAAAAAACACTAACGGTTTTGATGAAAATTATTTTATGTACGGTGAAGAAGTTGAGCTTTCTTATCGCATTAAACAAAATAACCCTCAATTTCAAACTTGGTACTTAGTTGGTCCTCAAATTATTCATCTTGGCGGTGCTTCAGCTCAAAACCGTATTGATCCAATTATTAATGAATATCGTGGTATTCTTGCTTTTTTTAAAAAACACAAAAACCAATGGCAATATTACATAGTTAAACATCTAATTAAATTTAATGCTCTTAGTCGCAGTGTTATATACTTTATCAGAGGTAATAAAAAAACCGCCTCTCTCTATCTCCAAACATGTTCAAAAATTTAAACATCTTCCGACCAATAATTGCCATCATTATTTTATTTATTCCTCTCTATCCTAAATTCCCTTTAACCAGTGTTGATGGAACTTATGTAGCCATTAGACTTGATGATATAGTCATTGCTCTCACCATTTTAATTTGGTTTATTTATCAACTCATCCACAAATTTCCAGTTTTTAAATTAAAAATAACTAGATTATTTTTAGTCTATTTTTTGGCAATTATTGCTAGTTTTGTTACCGCCTTTCTTGTTTACCAAACCGATTCAACAAATCTTCTACTTCTCCACTTAGCTCGTCGTTTTGAATATATCTCCTTATTTTTTATCGCCATTAA
>CAYRMT010000010.1:0-5814 GCA_964425635.1 uncultured Gammaproteobacteria bacterium | reverse complement strand
GGATTTATTTCTTTTATGGCTATTCTTTTATATTTCATAATAAAAACCATCCCAAAAATATTCAATAAAAAACCTACAATCTACGATCAAATATCTATCATTTTTTTGGGTTGTCTTTTAACCACTCTGGCTAATGCTGTTTTTATTGATGTTTTTGAAGCTTCTAAAACTGCTTATATTTTTTGGATAATGATGGGTTTTTATTATCAATTGCTTAATTCAAAAGATGAAAAATAAAAGAAAAATTTTAATGATCACTCCATATCTTCCCAGACGTGCTCAATCTGGAGGCCAGAATAGTTCCTATTATTCCATTAAATATCTTGCTGCTGAAAATGATATTACTTTAATTTGTTTTAGCCGTGATCAAGAAGGCCTAGAAGAAATTAAACAATTTTGTAAAAAAGTAATTGTTGTTAAAAGGGGTAAAACTTGGGATTTAAAAAAAATTCTCTACACTGGATTTACCACTTACCCCTTTTTAGTCGCTAATTATATAAGTAAAAATTTAAAACAAACTATTTCTATCGAATTAGATAATGACAAATACGACTTAATTCACTGCGAATGTTTTTATTTAATGCCAAACATACCTAAAACCAAAATTCCTATCGTTTTAGTCGACCAAACCATTGAGTTTGCGGTTTATCAACACTATATCGAAACCGTTAAAGGTTTTCGAAAATTGATCTACCCATTACTTTGGTTGGATGTTAAAAAATTAAAACATTGGGAAACATATTATTGGAAAAAAACCCACACTGTTGTTGCTTTTGGAGAAGAAGACCAAAAAATAATTTCTAAAATAACCGGTCGTAATGACATTAAACTATTTGACAATGGTGTTGATAATAAATTTTTTGAATCAAAACCCAAAACCGAAAAAAGTAAATTTCCATCGATTCTTTTCGGTGTTTCTAATATGAAATGGATGCAAAATCGTGAATCTGTAGAAATGATTATGAAAGACTCATGGCCAGAGATCAAAAAAGCAATTCCAAATTGTAAACTCTACATCATTGGTCGACTTGCTCCAAATTATTATGGTCATTATCAATCAAAAGACGTTATCGTCGAAGAAGCTGGTTTCGATGGACAACCACACGACCCCATGTACTATTACCAATATTGTTGGGCTCTAGTTGCTCCGATGGGTAGTGGGGGAGGCAGTCGTAATAAATTTTTAGAGGCCATGGCCTGTCGTCTTCCTATCATTACTACACCCGAAGGTATGGGTGGAATTAAAATTGAAAATTATAAACAATCAATTATTTGTAAATATGAAGATGTGGCCAAAAATACTATAAATCTTTTAAATAATGATAAAAAAAGAATCGCCATGGGTAATGAAGCCAATAAACTAATAAGTGAAAAATATTCTTATCAAAATAGTGTTAAGGGTTTAAATCAAATTTACAAAGAAATAACCAAAAAATAAATGGATCTTTCAATCATAATTCTAAACTACAATTCTGGTGATTATTTAAAAAAATGTTTAGAAAGCATTTCTAATTCAGATTTAGGGAACTATAAAATAGAGATCGTAATTGTCGATAATCTTTCCACCGACAACAGTATTAATCTTGCTAAAGAATTCACTAATACCCATCTACCATCCACCATCTACGATCTACTCCAAACTAATTTGGGTTTTGCTCATGGTAATAATCAAGGACTAAAAAAAATAAACCCCAAAACCAGATTTGTCCTTTTTTTAAACCCCGACACCATTGTCGAAAAAAATACCTTCAAAAAAATGATTGATTTTTTTGATCAAAACAAAAATGTCGATGCTGCCACTTGCCAAATTGATCTTGCACTGACTGGTAAAATGCAACCAGAATGTCACCGAGGCTTCCCAACCCCTTGGAATTCTTTTTGCTACTTTTCAAGCCTTTCAAAATTATTTCCAAAATCAAAAATTTTTTCCGGCTATTTCATGGGGCATTTAGATAAAACCAAACCTCATAAAATTGATGCCTGTGTCGGTGCTTTTTTAATGGTCAAAAAAGAAGTCGGGGATAAAATTAATTGGTGGAATGAAAAATATTTTTTCTACGGAGAAGATCTCGATTTTTGTTATCAATTAAAACAAAATAATTTCAATTTATATTTCAACCCAGATTGTAAAATAATCCATTTTCAAGGAGTTTCTTCGGGATTAATTAATAAAAGCAAACATCTTTCTAAGGCCTCAAGGCAAACTAAAATAATGACAGCCAAGGCCAGCACTCAAGCCATGAGAATTTTTTACAAAGAAAACTTATTTTCCCATTATTCAGCTTTTACCAAATTTTTAGTCATGTTCGGCATCAAATTATTAGAATTCAAAAGAGTTTTCAAAGCTAAATATTTATGAGACATATCATTATCGATGCTCGCCTCTACGGATCTAAACACACCGGCATTGGTCGTTACACCAAAAATCTTCTTAAAGCCTTAATCAAACTACCAAATTTCAAAAAATATAAATTCACCTTAATTATCTATAAAAATTTAGAAAACGAAATCAAAAAAGATTTAGGTAAAAATTTTAATTATATTACTACCAACATCAAACATTATTCTCTAAAAGAACAACTCTTTTTACCTTTTTTGATTTATAAATTAAATCCTGATTTAGTTCATTTCACTCATTTCAATAAACCAATTCTTTATTCCAAAAAATCAGTTGTCACTATTCATGATTTAATCAAACATTTTTCCAAAGGTAAAAATACCACCACTAAAAACCAATTTCTTTATCAAATAAAATATTTTTTCTATTTGATATTAACTAAAATCACCATTACTCAAAACCAAATAATTGTCCCCAGTAATTTTTGGCGCAATTTTTTAATCAAAAAATATCATCTAAAAAATTCTCAAGTTATTACTACTTACGAAGCTGTCGATCCATTTTTCTTAGCCAACGCTAAAAACGAAACCATTATTAAAAACCCTCAAAATTATCTAGTTTACACTGGTAATTTGTATCCTCATAAAAATATTATTGTTGTTTTAAAAGCTCTTCAAAAATTACCAAACATTAAATTAAAAATTATTTGCGCCCGTGATTTTTTTAGTGAAAAATTAGCAAAACAAATCGACCATCTTCATTTAAAAAAACAGGTTGAATTCCTTGGTTATCTTGACGACCAACAATTTAAAGAAGTTTACAAAAATGCTCTAGCCCTAGTCCATCCTTCATTAATGGAAGGTTTCAGTTTAACTGGCCTAGAAGCCATGACCCTAAATTGCCCTGTTATTTCTTCAAATTCCAGTTGTCTCCCAGAAATTTACAGTAATTCCGTTCTTTATTTCGACCCAAATAATTCCGACGAATTAGTTGAAAAAATTAATCAACTTAAAGACGACCAAAAATTACGTCAAAAATTAATCAATCTCGGACATCAACAAATCAAAAAATATTCTTGGGGTAAAACCGCCAAAGAAACCATGGCTGTTTATGAAAAATTATTATGACAAAACCCAAAATCGCTCTATTTTATGATTGGCTAAACCAATGGGGTGGAGCCGAAAAAGTTTTACTTGATTTAATTAAACTTTACCCAAAAGCTCCAATTTACACCCTTGTCCACGATCCCAAAAAAACCAACTGGCTTCCAAAAAAAACCAAAGTTATTACTTCGTTTATAAACAAACTTCCATTTTCAAAAAACAACCCAATTTTTTACACTCCATTCTATTCAATTGCCCTCGAACAATTCGATTTTTCTGATTTTGATATTGTCATTTCGACTACATCTACTATCGGCCATTGTCTCTTAATACCATCAAAAACTCTTTTTGTTTGCTATTTTCACAACGTCAATCGACATATTTATCAAAAAAAATATACTTGGCCAATTTCCTTAATAATCTCCAATTATAAAAAAATTGATCAAACCTTTTCAAAAAGACCAGATTTTTTATTTTGCAATTCCCAAACGGTTCAAAAAAGAATTAAAAATATTTATAAAAGAGAAGCAAAAATAATTTATCCTGGCGTCGATACTTCTTTTTTTATTCCATCGAAAACCAAAACCAAAGAAAAATATTTTTTGATTGTTTCCCGCCTGGTTTCCCATAAAAAAATCGACATTGCCATCAAAGCTTGTCATCAATTAAAGCAAAAGTTATATATCGTTGGCACTGGTCGCAACAAAAATAAATTAATTAATCTGATCGACTCCCTTAATGATCCAAACATAAAATTATTAGGAAAAGTCGATAATAAAAAATTATTAAATCTTTATCAAAATTGCCAGGCTCTTATCTGCCCACAACTAGAAGATTTTGGATTAACACCACTCGAAGCCCAAGCCTGTGGTAAACCAGTTATTGCCTATAATAAGGGAGGATTAACAGAAACAGTTGTTAATAATAAAACTGGAATTTTATTTAAACACCAAACCGTAAAAAGCCTTGTTCGCACCATTAAAAAATTTAAATCAAATAATTTTTCAAAAAATACCTGTCAAAAAAATGCTCAAAAATTTTCAAATATTAAATTTATGTTAAACTTTAAAAAAGAAATTGACCTCCTATGGCAGAATCATCAATAAAACACTATATTTTTATTCTATGTGGTGGAACCGGACCTCGTCTTTGGCCTTTATCTCGAAAAAGCAAACCCAAACAATTTCTCTCTTTTTTTGATAAAAAATCAATTTTAGAACAAACAATTAAAAGATCTCAGCGCATCGCCGATACCAAAAATATTTATATTGTTTCCGGAACCGACTATGTCGATAGAATTCTTAAAATTGCCAAAGATTTTAATCTAACAAAAAATATAATTATTGAACCAGAAAAGAAAAATACAGCCTTAGCTATTCTTTACGCCACTATAAGAATTAAACAGATTGACCCAAACGCCATCATCAGCACTTTTCCTTCTGATCACTACATAAAAAACACTGCTCGATTAAAACAAACCCTTAATAAAGCCAAAACCATTGCTAATCTCACTGACACCATCGTCACCATTGGAATTAAACCCACCAAACCAGAATCATCGTATGGTTACATTTGTCCCCATCAAAAAATAGATGATTATTACATCGCTTCCAAATTCATAGAAAAACCAGATCTCAAAAAAGCTGAAAAATTAATTGAAAAAAACTGTTTTTGGAATTCGGGTATTTACACTTTTTCGGTTTCCACTTTACTTTCAGAATTTGAAAAATTACAACCAGACTATTTCAAAGCAGCCATAGATTTGGAAAAAAATTTAGACTTTCCCAAAAAAATAGAACAAATATATAAACAATGTCAAAATTTATCAATCGATAAAGCTATTTCCGAAAAAACATCAAAAATGACCATAGTTCCAGCAACTTTTGATTGGAGTGATATTGGTGAATGGCACACTATTTTTGAAAATCTACCCAAGAAAAAAGACAACCATGCCACCATTAATTCCCAAACCCAATTTTTAAGCGTTAATTCAAAAAATTGCCTAATTTCTGGCTCAGACAAAAAATTAATTGGATTAGTTGGTTTAGATAATTTAGCCATCATCGACACCCCAGATGCTCTTTTAGTTTGTAATCTAAACTCTAGTTATAATGTTCGAGATTTAGTAAGCTTGATGGTGAAAAGTAAAAAAAATAAAAAATATTTTTTAAACTAAAAATGAAAAAAACATTATTTGCAATTTTTAAAAGAACTATTGATATCGCTGGTTCACTTATTTTGCTCATTATTTTTTCTCCAATCATGTTAATTACCATGATTCTCATTAAAGTCAGTTCTCCTGGTCCAATTTTTTTTAAACAAAAAAGAGTCGGCAAAAACAGTCGTCAATTTTGGATGTATAAATTCCGTTCA
>CAYRMT010000009.1:0-16266 GCA_964425635.1 uncultured Gammaproteobacteria bacterium | reverse complement strand
ATAATTGTAAAATTAGTATTGACGGTTTAGTTGCTGCCCCATCTATTAGTAATAGCGGTAATACTTCTTATCAAAATTGGTATTATGGTAGCACTTCTGGTTTATCTAACAGTAATGCCAAATTAGCTGATTACAACACTAATTATAATTATTTCTATAGCCAATATTTTGTTAAGAAAGCAGTGGGTACTATTTCTGTTGGCAAAACTATAACTAGTGTCAGTGATCTTGGTTCTGATACTAATGGTATTTATTTCATCAATGGTAATTTAGATATTAATGGGGATGTAATAAATCCTGGTGATTTCTTAATGATTATTGCTAAGGGAAAAATTACTGTTGACCAAAATGTTAATCAAGTTGATGGAGTATTAGTAGCTAGTGATATTGGTGCTAGTGGAGCTAGTGGTGATCAACTTGTTTTTAATGGTAGTCTTTATGCCTCTAACACTATTAATTTTTCTCGTGATTTTTCTTCAAGAGTAACTAATAATTCAACACCAGCCGTAGTAGTTAATTATGATCCAAAATTAATCTTTAATATGCCTGGTGATATTGCTAAAGTTTTAACTAATTGGCAATGGGGCAACTAATTATGATTAATAAAATGAAAAATGAAAAATTAATAAAACAAAGTAGAGGTCAAATTGCTATTATTATTCTCTTGGCATCAGCCATTGTTTTAACTCTTGGTCTTTCTGCCTCAAAAGTTGCTGTTACTGATACTAAAATTGACACAGACGAAGAATCTTTGAAAGAAGCTTTTAATACAGCTGAATCAGCGATCAATAATTTTCTTATTGATACTAATAACACTAGTTATTCAACCGAGGGTAGTAGTGCTAATATAACTTTTGATTCGATTGGTAATGCTGATAGTATTTCTTCTGAAGGCCAGGTCTTGGCTAATACAAACCAATTGTTTTGGTTAGTTAAGCACAATGAAAATGGGAGTGTTGGGACTAGTGATACTGATTATTACCCAGATGATTTTAGAATTACAGCAGATAACTCAAGTATTGCTTTAAAAATAGACTATTTTTATATTGATGCTTCTAATAACTATAAAGTTGATAGATTTGGTTGTTATACAGGCACAAATTCTAGTTTAATTGGTTTTACTTTTGATTGTAATCAAAATATATCTACGACTGATAAAAAATCTTTATTAGTTTCAGTAACACCATTAGGTGGTTCTACTAAAATAACTATTTCTGGTAATTCTGATTTTCCTTCCCAAGGAGAAGAATTAACAGCTATTAGTATTACTGATAGTGGTGTTAAAACTCAAATTAAAACAAGGTATGTTTATCAACTACCTTCTTTTATGTTAGATGCTATTACTGCTAAGGGGATGGTTGAATAGTGTCTTGAGTCTGAGGTAAAAATCTATATACTTAAATTTATATGAGTAGTATTGTAGGTATTGATATCGGTCAAAGCACTGTTAAGATTACTTGTCTTTCTAATGATGGTTCTAAGATTGTTTTAGATGCGATTGGTGAAAGTAAAATACTAAAAACTGAAAACAAAGAAATTGACAGGGATAAATTTTTAATTGAGGTTGGGAAAGAGATAAAAAGTTTATTGAATGATTTAAAAATAAGAGAAAAAAAAACTGTAGTTAGTTTACCAGAGAATGAAGTCATAAGCAGATTAATAAGATTACCACCTTTAAAAGAAAATGAAATTATGGATGCTTTGCGTTTTGAGGCTGAAACTTTTATTCCTTTTCCTTTGGATCAGGTTTCAATAGATTATGAAATAGTAGAAAAAGATGATGTTGGGAGGTTAAGTATTTTTGTAATTGCTGCAAAAAATAACTTAATAAATAGCTACATTAAGTTATTTAAATCGATAGGTTTAGAATTATTGGCATTAGAGTCGCCATCAATTTCTTTGAGGCGAGTTTTGATGTTGGGAATGCCAATGGTTGAAAGAGTAGTTGTTGTTGATATTGGAGAAAAATTTTCTGATATTTTTAGTGTTAATAAAAATAATATTTATTTTGCTAGACCATTATCGATTGGAGGAGAATCTTTAACTAGAGCGATTTCTTTAAATTTAGGTTTAGATATGGCTTCGGCAGAAGAGTATAAAAAGGCCTATGGAATGAAGGAAAGTGAACTAGAAGGAAAAATAAGGGCTGCAATTATGCCAATTTTTAATGACATAAGTGAAGAATTAAGAAAGACATTGGCTTTATTTAATGAAGATGTTGGAAAACAAGTTGAAGTTTTGATTTTGACTGGGGGTGGAGCTAATTTACCTGGAATGGCTGAAGAATTAAATAGAATATTGGGAATTGAGGTTCAGGTTTTACAACCATTTATTAAAATTGATACAACAAAAACGCAATCTGCTTATAATTTAAATACTGAGGGTTGCAGATTTTCTTTATCAGTTGGTTTGGCCTTAAGGAGTTTAATATGAACGAGGGACTAAATTTATTACCTTCGGTGGCAAAGTTTCAGGCGGCTAAGATTAGACTTAAAAAAAGAATTAATTTAGGGATGAGTGTTTTTTTTGGGTGTTGGGTTTTGTTGGTGATAATTGTTTTAGGATGGTTGTGGTTTAATAATTTTTTGTTGAAAAAAGCGGAAGGTAAAAATACAACTGCATTAAATAATTACAAGTCATTAGCAACAAATGTGGTTTTGAGCAAGAAAAATAAATATCAAGCAAAATTGGTGGGACAAGTTTTAAAAGAGAGGTTTGAGTATGGGTCTTCGATTGAAAAGGTAATGAATTTGTTTTCAGAAAAAATAACTCTAGAAAATTTTGAGATAGATAGTAAAAAGCATTTTTTGTTGAAAGGCTCTACTACTAATGGAATCAATATTAATGAAGTTGAAGACAAAATTAGAGATATTAATCTTGGTTTGTATCCTGATTTTGGTTTGGCAAAATTAAATTCGGTTATTATTAATTTTGATCGTTGGACTTTTGAAATGGAGGTAGATTTAACATGAAAGAAAGCTTTAAATTACCAGATAAGATTTTAGGTTTAGAGAGGTCATTATTAGTGCTTTTTTTACCACCATTATTTTTGATTTTATTTTTTTTACTTAGTCTTAATTTTGTTTTGGTGCCTAAGATAAATGAAATTAATAGTGTAAGTAAAAAAATTGATGAAGTTAATTTTAGGACTGATAAAATAAACGAACAAATTAAATATCTAAATTCTATAGATCCGGAGGAATTGCAGAGAAATGCTGATTATTTAGACAATGCAGTTTTGAAGAATAAACAATCATATTTATTAGTGGGAATAATCAGAGAGGTGGCAAATAGATTTGGTTATCAAATAGAGAGTTTTTCTTTGACCCCAGGCGAGTTGAAAGATAGTGATATAAAAAATAAAACTTCTTTGGGGGATATGACTAAAATGCCAATTGATCTTTTGTTAGATGGACCAAAAGATAAGAGTTTGGAATTAATACTAGCATTGGAGAAAACTTTACCAATTTTATTTATTGATAAATTTGAAACCAGTACGAGTGGAAATATTACAAAATTGAATTTAACAATTTCTTCTTATTATATTGATAATGATATTAATATAGATACAAATACTATTGCATTAAGTGATCTAATTCTTTCTAATGAAGAGTCGTCTTTGTTAGAAAAGATAAGTAGTTTTACTAAAATTGAAGAAAATCAATCTAATGTTGAGTTTGTAGAATTTAAAGAATATCAAAGGGAAAATCCTTTTAGTCTTTAATTTTGATTAAAAACCGAGTTGATGGATATGATAGGTTTAAAATAGTTCTGATTGATTTGATTATTTTGCCTTCTTTCCCGATAATTTTTCCGATAATTTCTGGTGGTGCACTTATTTCAAAAGTAATTAAACCATTTTCTTCCGAGTCGTTAATAGTAATATCTTTTGAGTCAGGAACTATAGCTTTAACAATATAGTCTAAAGTATTTTTGATAGTGTTCATAATTTTATGCTTGAACTTCTTCTTTTATATCTTCGGTTTTTTCTTCGACTTCCTGTTTAACTTCTTCAACTTTTTTCTCAACTTTTTCTTTTATGTTTTTAATTTTTTTAGGGTATTTTGAAGGATTTAAAAGTTTATCAACACCGTCCGTTAATTGAGCACCTTTTTTTTGCCAATCGGATAATTTTTGTTTATCAATTTGAATAGTGTTGGTTTGTGGTGTGTAAAAACCTAAATCATCAATAATTGGACCATTTAATTTGCTGCGATCTTTAGCAACGACTACTCTGTATGTGATTTGATGAATTTTGCCACGAGGAGCAAGTTTTATTTTTAGCATATGGTGGATTATACAAGATTAGCGAGGATTTTGGTAGCTTTAATTGAAGCATCTTCTTCGGCTTTTTGTTTTGAACTACCAGAACCAGAAGCAATTAGTTCGTCGTTTAAGAAAACAGCTACCTCAAAAACTTTTAAGTGATCAGGCCCAGATTCACCAATAGTTTGATATTTAGGGGTAATCCCCTTCTTTGATTGAGCTATTTCTTGAAAAAGGCTTTTTGGATCTTTATAAACTTTTTTTTGTGATAATTCAGAAATACTTAGGCTTAGGGTTTTTTCTAGAAATTTAAAAGCAGGATCAATACCACCGTCAAGATAAATTGACCCAAGAATGGATTCAAATGTGTCGGCGAGAATTGAGTGATTGGTTCGACCTCCATGTCGCTCTTCGCCTTTAGAAAGTAAAAGGAAATCCCCCAACCCAATTTTTATTGATGTTATGGCTAAATTTTCTGTACAAACAATAAGTGCTCTAAGATTGGTCAAATCCCCTTCTTTCAGTTCTGGAAATTTATGGAAAAGTTTATCAGAAATCCAAAACTCAAGGATGGAGTCGCCTAGAAATTCGTAAGTTTCATTTGATTGTAAATTCTGCTCACGATTTTCGTTTAAGTAGGAACGATGAGTTAGGGCTTGCTCTAATTTTTTTTCATCTTTAAAGATGTAACCTATTTTAGTTTGAAGATTCTTGAGATTTTGATTCATGTTCTGATTCTTGATTAACATCTAGATTGGATTTTTTAATGGCACTACCAATGACACCATTAACAAAAGAAGAACTTGATTCAGTTCCATATTCTTTAGCAATTTCGATGGCTTCATCAATAACAACTTTTGGCGGATTTTTCTTTAAATAAAACAATTCCCAGAAAGTATATCTTAAAACACTTAAGTCAATTTTGTTGATTTTATCGAGAGGCCATTTAGGGGCATTTTCTTGAATAAGAGTGTCAATTTCTGGAACAACTTTGACTATTTCATCGAATTCTTCAGTTTTTTCTTCGATACCACCACAACCCCAAGCAAATAATGCCTGAATATTTTTAATTCTTTTTAAATGGCGGGGATCGAATTTATTTTTCACTGTTTGCAATTTGGGCATTGAAAACCAGCCATTTTGGGCTGACCACAATGTTTACAATTTACGGTTTTGGCTATTTTAGGGCCAGTTTGAGCGGCTCTTCTTTTGCCTTGTCGGCGACTAGATGGCCAATGTTTTGGTACTGCTGTCATGGTTAGTAGTTTATCAAGTTTTGTTTTTAATTGCTACCTATTGATTCGGGAATAATGCTTTCGGAAATGATTTGGGAAAAATTAAATTCGGGATAATTTTTAATAATTTCTTTTAGGATTTCTTGACTGAAATTAATTAATTTTACATCTGAGAAACTGGCGATTTTTAGAGAGGGAAAACCATGCTGGATAGTAGAAAAAGCTTCACCTGGTCCTCTGTTTTTTAAATCATATTCAGCGATTTTTAAGCCATTATGATTTTTTTCTAAAAATTCAAGGCGATTTATGGCTTTGGAATTTTGAGATTCAGTAAAAAGATAACAGAAACTTTGTTGGTGTCCCCTGCCGACTCGACCTCGGAGTTGGTGGAGCTGAGCAAGGCCGAAACGGTCAGCTGACTGAATAATAATAATGGAAGAGTTGGGAACATCGACACCGACTTCAATAATAGGAGTGGTGATAAGAATATTAATTTTATTATCTTGAAATTGCTTAATTATTTCTTGACGAGTTTCCGATTTAATTTTACCGTGAATTAGGCCTAATTTTAGATTTGGAAAAATCTCATTTGATAAATATTCAAATTCTTTAGTGGCAGATTTAACACTGGCCATAGACTCGGAAATGTCAATAAATGGACAGACAATGAATGCTTGACAACCGGTTTTTTTAATTTCGACATCAATCCATTTGTAGCAATTGATTTTTTTAGTGTTGGGGACCAAAAAAGTTTTAATTTGAAGGCGATTTTGAGGAGGATTGTCGATAATGGAAATATTCAGATTACCGAGTAATGTTAGACTGATGGTTCTTGGGATGGGGGTGGCAGTCATAGTTAGACAATGTGGTAATTTTGTTGAATTATTTAAGAACGATCGTTGTTTGACTCCGAATTTATGTTGTTCGTCGATGACCAAAAGAGAAATTTTGTTTTTTAAATTATCTTTTTTGTAAATTACGGCGTGGGTACTAATAATTATTCCGTTTTTAGGGATTTTTTTAAGGTCGATTTTTTTAGAACCAGTCATTAAAAAAATAGGAATATTTTTGTCTTTTAAAATATCTTGAAAATTTTGATAGTGTTGATGGGCTAAAATTTCAGTAGGGGCGATTAAAACAGACAAGGAATTGTTTAAATGAGTTAAATAGCATGAAAGCAGAGCGATAATGGTTTTACCAGAACCAACATCACCTTGAAGAAGTCGATTCATAACTTGATTGGAGTTGGTAAGATCTGAAAAAATTTCAGCAATGACTTTATTTTGAGAATCAGTTAATTTAAAAGGCAAAGATTTGATTAAATTTTTAATTTTTTTATCAATTGTTTTAGTAATTTTAATTTTAGTTTTGGGATTTTGTTTTAGCCAATCTTTTTTAGAAAGATAAGATTTAATTTGAAGAGATAAAATTTCTTCAGTGGCTAGTCTTGTCTTGGCTTGGGAAAGAAGTTGAGAATTGGTGGGACAATGAATTTGAAGAAGAGCATTTTTTAAGTCTAATAATTTAAATTTTTTGATTAAATCTGGGGGCAATGTTTCTTGGATGGGAATTAAAAGATTTGAAATTTGAGTTTGGATAATTTTACGGAACCACTTGGAGGTTAATCCGTTAGTTTCTGGGTAAACTGCAATGATTTTGCCGGTATTGTGGGGGCCATACTCTGGGGTGATAATAGTTTTTTTATTTTGAAAAAGAGAAACGGTGCCAGCAAAACTAAGAATATCCCCTGTTTTAATACTTTTGGTTAAATATTGTTGGTTAAACCAAATTAAATCTATTTTTCCGGTTTTATCGACAACAGTTGCCTTTTGAATATTTTTACCGGTTTTAGTAAAAATATTTTTGAAATCTAAAACTTGACCAGTGATAGTGACATTTTTATTTTCTAAAACGGAATTTATGTTGACAGAACTGGAAAAATCAATGTAACGATGAGGAAAATGGTAAAGTAAATCTTTAGAATGATTAATATTGAGACGTTTGAGTTTTTCAATAATTTTAGGGCCAATGCCAGGAATTTTAGAAAGACTGTTCATAAAAATAATAATAACAAAAATTTGTTTAGTTTTCGGGTTTAATTTGGGTTAATTAGTTTTGATTTTGTGTTATTATTAATTTATGAAAATTAAGGCAAATACAGTTAAAAAAACTATTTTAGTGATAACTTTATTGGCGTTATTACTATCTAGCTTATTGGCTCCATTAATGATTTTAATGCAATGAAACGAAAATTACTCATTTTTTTTATAAAGATGAAACGAAAAATTTCTTTTAGATTGTCAAAATCTAGGTCGCGAATAAAGGAAAATGTTCGAAGTAGGATTAGGAGTGGTAGTTTTTGGTTTAATTTTTTTAGGATAGTTTTGTTTTTGCTTGCAGTTGGGGTGGTGGCTGTTTTGGTTTTGTTTGTTTGGTATTCGAAAGATTTACCGTCGCCAACTAAAGTGGTTAGACGAGATGGTTATTCAAGTAAAGTTTATGATCGGAATGGGAACGCTTTGTTTGATATTTATAATGATGCTAAAAGAGAACCAGTGGTGGCAGAAGATATTCCTGATTATTTAAAAAAAGCAACAGTGTCAGTGGAGGATAAAAGTTTTTATACCCACAGTGGTATTGATTTATTAACCCCATTTAGAATTATTAAAAATTTGTTTTATTTTGGAAAGGTTACTGGTGGGTCAACTTTGACACAACAGTTAACGAGGAATGTTTTATTAACAACAGAAAGGTCTTTGACTCGAAAAATAAAGGAAATGATTTTATCGATTCAAATTGACGCTAAATATAGTAAAGATGAAATATTGTTGATGTATTTGAACGAGGCACCTTATGGTGGAAATTCTTGGGGAGTGGGACCGGCGGCTGAACAATATTTTGGGAAAAAAGTGAAAAATTTAAATTTAGCAGAGTGTGCAATTTTGGCTGGTTTACCTCAGTTACCAAGTGTTTATTCACCTTATTCGAGCACACCAAAAGCTTATATTGACAGGACTGAACATGTGTTAACGAGAATGGTGGAAGATGGGTATATTACCCAAGAATTGGCAGACGCAACAATAGAGGAAGTTAAAAATTATAAATTTGGAAGTGAAGATTCAACCACAAAAGCGGCTCATTTTGTTTTTTGGATTAAGGATTTGCTAACTCAAAAATATGGTGCAGAAGTAGTTGAAAGTGGTGGTTTAAAAATTACGACAACGTTGGATTTAGAGTTACAGGAACAAATGGAAAAAATAGTAAGTGAACAAATTGATGCATCGGAAAAATTGGGAATAACTAATGGGGCGGCTTTAGTTTTAGATCCAATTAATGGTCAAGTTTTAGCCATGGTTGGTTCAAGAGATTATTTTTCAACTAAAACTGATGGTAATTTTAATATGGTGACTCAAGCATTAAGACAACCGGGATCATCAATTAAACCAATCACTTATTTGGCAGGGCTCCAAAAAGGAATGACGGCTGCGACAATGTTTATGGATACACCAGTTACTTTTCCTGGTGGAGCTGGACAAAAAGATTATAGTCCTGATAATTATAATGGCAAATTTAATGGTCCAATGTCGCTTAGAAATGCTTTGGGTAATTCCATAAATACAGTGGCAGTAAAAGTTTTGGCTAATGTTGGGGTAAAAAATATGTTGACTTTGGCTTATAAAATGGGCTTATCAACATTAGAGCCGACTAGTGAAAACTTATCGAGATTTGGTTTAGCAGTGACATTGGGAGGAGCTGAAGTAAAAATGATTGAATTAGCTTCGGCTTACACAGCTTTTGCAAATGGCGGAATTAGTATGCAGCCGGTGGGAATTTTGAAAGTTGAAGATAGTAATGGCAGAGTATTGGAACAATATAAAGCACCAGAGGGTGAAAAGGTAATGACAGAGCAAGAGGCATTTATTATTTCAAATATTTTGTCCGATAATTCGGCTAGAGCGATGACTTTTGGAGCAGTTAACAGTCTTCAAATTTCTGGATATCAAGTGGCAGTAAAAACTGGAACGACAAATGATTTACGCGATAACTGGACAATTGGTTGGACTCCGAATTTATTAACTGTAGTATGGGTTGGAAATAACGATAATTCCCCAATGGGAAAGGTGGCTTCTGGTGTTTCAGGGGCGGCACCAATTTGGAGAAAAATAATGCTTTTTGAATTACCAAAGAGAGAGAAACAAGATTTTCCAATTCCGAGTGGAATTATAAATATTGATGTTGACGCAGTCTCGGGTTATCCGGCTCATGATGGATTTGCTTCCAAAAAGGAATATTTTATTGACGGGACTCAACAATCAGTGTCAGATTCGATTCATGTTAATTTAAAAGTTTGTAAGGATTCAACGGGTTTGGCAAATTTAGAAGATGTGTCTAATGGAAATTATGATTCCAAGGAATATTTTTCTTTTAAAGAAGATGATCCTGTTTCGACTGATGGAATAAATCGATGGCAGGTGGGAATTGATAAATGGATTGCAGAGCAGTCTGATAATGCTAAATATCTTCCACCAACAGATTATTGTAGGAGTGGTGGATTAATAGCATTGACTATTGATTATCCTGGAGATCAATCAACTGTTACAACCGATTTTAATGTTAAAGTTACTCCTATGTCGAATAAAAAAGTAACAGAAATTAAAATGTGGATTGATGGGTCCGAATATAAAACTTGGTCAGAGAAACCTTACGAAACATCAATAAGTGGGTTGTCTGATGGTCCTCATGTGATTAAATTTAAGGCTACTGATAAGGATGGTAACACAGTGGAAAAAGAAACTAGGATTGGAGTGAATACGCCTTGGGATAAAACACCAACTCCTACGGTAGTACCAACTGGAACAACGGCTCCGACAGCTATACCAACTAATCCCTAAAGATAGGCTTATTTGAGATTTATAAAGTAATTAGCAGTCAGCGTTGCTTTTTGCTAATACGTATTGTGTATGTATATTTACAAAACAGAAAGGTCTAATTTTACGGGGAATTAAATCAAGTCGAAAGTTTTTAGGTGAATTGATTTAGCGGTTTTATCGTCTAAATTAAAGTATGAAGCTTGAAAAGTGTAGCGATATTTATTAGTTTTAGGATCTTGATAAATATCAGTGATGATTAGTTTCCAGAGGTTTTTAGAGCCAATAATTTGGGAATATTTTTTGATTAGTTTAATTGGGTCTTCTTTTGTGTCTAGAATAATATTAGCATCGAGAGTAATTATTTGAGAAGCAAGTTCGATGGCATTATTTTGCTGTTGATTAGGGATATATTTTTCTGGTTTTGGTAAATCGTCTATAATTATTTCGGTAAAATTGTTATTTATAATTTGATTTTTTAAATTTAAATTTTGGAGATCAGTTAATAAGTGTGACTGGTTATAATGATAAATACCTAGGGCGTTTTTTTCAACAAAATTATCCCCTTTTTTGGAAAAGATTTTGCCGATTTCGAAAAATTGTGGTTCGGGTAATTTAAAACGATTGTATTGATCAAGTTGTTGCTCGAGTGATGGAATTAAAGATTGTCGTAAAAAGATAGCTTCGGAATTAATACTGTTTTGAGTTTTAATGACAGTTTTTTTGTCGATCGGAGAAGTAACTAGTGGCCAGGTAAGGACTTCATCGTAACCCAATTCAATTAATTTATCTTTTAGGGAATCAATTAAATAAATTTCTGGTGGAGTGATATCATTAATTTTTTTGAAAATAAGAGCTTGGTTAGTAGGAATTTTTTGATAACCATAAAAACGAACAACTTCTTCAATTAGATCGGCTTCGATGGTTATGTCTTTACGGAGACTAGGAGGAGTAATCAAATTATTATTTATTTGACAACCAAGACGAGTAAGAATATCAATAGAAAAGTCTTGAGGAATATTGATTCCGGAAACCAGAGACGGTTTTTGAGAGTCGAATTCAATTCCAGGAATTTCTGTTTTATTTGGATAGTAATCAAAAATTTGTGAAGAAATTTGCCCACCACAGTTTTCTAAAATTAAATTAATTAGATGATTAAAAGCAGTTGGAATTAATTCCGTGTCTAAATCTTTTTCAAGACGAATGCCAGCCTCAGTAACAGATTTTAGTTGACGACTGTTTTGGCGAACGGTAGTGCGATCGTAGATAGCTAATTCAATAATAGTTTCAATAGTTGATTGATCAATAGCACAAGACTTCCCTCCCCAAAAACTAAGACTGAGGGCTTTGTTAGGATTGTTGATCATTAAAATTTTGTCATCCAAAATTAATTTGGAACCGTCGAGGCTAATAAATTCTTTGAATTTAGAATTCATTTCCCAGATTAAATTTTCCCCTGATTTGGCAGTATCAAAGGCATGATTGGGAATACCGTATAAAAACATGATGTAGTTAGTTAAGTCGACAAGAGTGTTGATGGAGTGGATATTGTGACATTTTAAAAATGTTTTGAGCCATTGAGGAGAAGAGTTGTTTTTTAAATTTGAAATTTTGACAGCCATTACCCTGTTGACATTGTTAGTGGTTATTTTGATTGGGAGGGAATAATTTGATGAGCTGGTAATTTGTTGAGATAAATTTTGATGTGGAATATTATAAAAAACAGATAAATCATGAGCTAGGCCGTAATAACCAAGACAGTCTCCCCTGTTAACTTTAATATCTAAATCAAAAACAATTTCGCCGTCAATACTTTCAAAATAATTGGTGAAGTGGCCGATCATGGTTAAATCGTCGCGAAGTTGTTCTGGCTCGACTTTTAAATCTGGTAGAAATTTTTGGAGTTGAGATAATATTAATTTCATAATTCGTTTGGTTTATAGGCAAGGTTGCCACCCATTAATGTGCGGATATCTTTAATATTTTTTTGAGCCATGGTCCAACGATCAAGCCCCATACCAAAAGCAAAACCTGACCAAATTTTAGTGTCGATACCAGCTTTTTCTAAAATTTTGGGATGAATCATACCACTACCACCCATTTCAATCCAACCGGCGTATTTACATAAAGGACAACCTTTGCCGTGACAAGAAAAACATTGCATGTCGGGACCGACACCTGGTTCGACTTCTGGATAATATTTACAACGATAGCGAACAACAACGTTAGGTCCGTAAAGAGTTTTAAACATTAAATCCATGGTTCCAATTAAATCTTTCATGGTAATACCTTTGTCGACAACGACGGCTTGATATTGATGAAATACAAAATGGTTTGATCGGTTGACTTTTTCATTTCTAAAAACTGATCCAGGAAAAGCGGCACGAATTGGCAAGTCTTTATTTTTTTGTGCTAAGAGATAGGCTTCTATGGCTGAAGTTTGGGTGCGAAGTAAATATTCTGGTTCTTTAATATAAATTGAATCTTGCATGTCGCGAGCAGGATGGTTTTGAGGTACATTTAATCGCTCGAAATTAAATTCGTCGGTGACAATTTCGGGACTGTTGTAAACGGAAAAACCAAGCTTCCTAAAAACTTCATTTAATTGTCGTTCGGTTTGGGTAATTGGGTGTAAATGGCCTAGTTTAGGTAGATCGTAGATATTAGATCGTAAATTATTTGTTTTTTTAATTTCGGTTTTTTGGACTTTTTGGGATTGGATGGCAATTAATTTTTCTAATTCGTTTTTGGTAACATTTAATTCTTGTCCATAGTTTCGTCTTTCATCGACTGGGATTTCTTTTAATTTTGTAAAAAGATCATTAAACAGACCATTGCGACCGAATAATTCAATTCTTAAAGATTCCAATTCTTTATCGGTTTTAAGGTCAGCAATTTTGACTTGGTATTGATTCTTAATTGTTTCCAAGTTTTGATTCATAGATTTATTTTAACAAATTACTCCAATTATCAAAAAAGCCCCTTTTTAGGGGCTTTTATTTTTAAAAGAAAGTCCCGTTATTTTTTAATAAAATCAACGACGGACTTAAAGGTAGCATTATCATTAATCGCAATTTCGGATAATGTTTTTCTGCTTAACTCAACATTTTTATCTTTCATCATTTTAATAAAAGCAGAATATCTGACTTCAAATGGTTTTAGCGCAGCATTTAAACGGGTAATCCATAATTGACGCATATCTCGGCGACGGAGACGTCGACCAACGAAGGCGTATTGTCCAGCATGCATAACTGCTTCATGGGCAACTTTAAATCTTTTGTGACGGGTCATCCAAAAGCCTTTAGCGGCTTTTAAAACTTTTTTGTGTGCAGCTCGTCGAACTGTTCCGGTTTTAACTCTCATGTTTTTATAGTTTACCTAATAATTTTTTAACTTTAATGGCCAATGCATTAGCAACTGGATGTTTACCTTTAAGTCGGCGCAATTGTTTTTTACTTTTCTTTCGACGTAAATGTCGGTTAAAAGATGACATGCGCAAAACTTTACCGGTTTTGGTTACTTCAAATCTGTTGGAAACAGATTTTTTGATTTTCATTTTTTTACTCTGTTTTTTCATTTTTTATTCCTCCGCTTTTTTTAGAAGGCGTAAATGTAAGCATTAACCTTCTTCCGATTAATTTGGCCTCACCTTCGGGAGTTCCAAAATCTTGTAAATCGGTTTTTACTTTAGCAATTAGGTTGTGGCCAAATTCTGGATGATTCATCTGGCGACCTTGGAATTTTACACTTAATTTGATTTTATTTCCACTAGTTAAAAATTTTTGAGATTTTTTAATTCTGGTTTCGTAATCCCCGGCACCAATAAATGGACTCATTTGAATTTCTTTTAAATCTCCACCTTTAATACCTTTTTTTTCAGCTTGGAGTTTTTTAGATTCTTGATATTTAAATTTAGTAAAACTAATAAGTTTTACGACTGGAGGAACAGCTTTACCATTGACTTCAACTAAATCTAAACCGGTTTCTTCGGCTTGTTGACGAGCTTCGGCAAGAGAAACGACGCCGATTTGTTTACCATCATCACTAAGAAGACGGATGGTGGGTGCATCAATATATTGATTGATTTTATAAAATTTCTTATTAGTACTATTTTTGAAACTACTCATATAATTTGTCTATTTTACCAGAAATGAGGTAGGAATTCAGTAGTTTATATTTCAAGCAATTGGTGGAAAGTTGAGATGGTGTTCGATTGTTCTGATACGATTTTCATGATTGATAATATTGTGATCAAAATAGTTGATGGTTGTTGTGAGGTCTCTTTGAATTTTTTTTAGTTGCTTATTGATTGGCTTGATTTTTTTGTCAAAGTTTTCATTAAATTTTTTATCAAAAACTTCTTCAACGACAGTTCTAATTTTGACTAGATCATTTTGTGTAATCATAATTACATTATTTTATTAGATCTAACTCTTTTTTGTCAATTTGAATTTTGATTTTAGAAATAAATTCATCAAGATTCATTTGACCTAAATCTTGACCGTCGCGTTGACGAACGGAAATGGTTTGATTTTCAGCTTCACGACCACCGATGATAATCATATAAGGGACTTTTTCCCCTGCGGCATTTCTGATTTTATTTTGCATTGTTTCCGATTTACTATCAATTTCAACTCGAATATTATTTTCTTTTAGTTCCTTTTCTATTTTTTGAGCATATTCTAGTTGCCCATCAGTGATAGGAATTATTTTGACTTGAGTTGGGGAAAGCCAAGTTGGAAAGGCACCGGCGAAATGTTCAATTAAAATACCAATAAATCTTTCGATAGAACCAAAAATTACTCGGTGAAGCATAATTGGTCTTTTTTTAGAACCATCGGAATCAGTATATTCCAGATCAAATCTTTCGGGTAAATTGGCGTCTAGTTGAATGGTTCCGCATTGCCAAACTCGACCTAGTGAATCTTTAATATGAAAATCTAATTTTGGACCGTAAAATGCACCATCACCTGGATTAATTTTGCAATCTTTTCCAGCTTTTTTACAGGCATCTTGTAGGATTTTTTCGCTTTTATTCCATGACTTAATAGTTCCAATATATTTTTTTTCTGGGCGAGTTGATAACTCAATTTCATAAGTAAGACCGAAAACTTTATAGACTTTGTCTACAAAACTAATTAATTGAATAATTTCTGATTCAATTTGATCCTCTCGCATATAAATATGAGCATCATCTTGAGTGAAAGTTCGAACACGAAATAAACCGTTTAAAGTGCCGCTGGCTTCATATCGATGAACTTGTCCTAACTCTCCGCATCTTATTGGTAAATCTTTATAAGAATGCATTGAATTTTTATAAACCAACATACCACCAGGGCAATTCATTGGTTTAATGGCAAAAAGGTTGTCGTCAATTTGAGAAATATACATATTTTCTCGATAGTTTTCCCAATGACCAGAAACTTGCCATAGCTCTTGATTTAACATTATTGGTGTTTTGATAAATTGATAGCCTTCTTTGATGTGTTGTTCGTACCAAAAGTTTTCTAATTGGTTTCTTAAAATCATGCCTTTTGGTAAGAAAAACGGGAAACCTTGACCATATTCACTGATCATAAAAATTTCTAGTTCTTTACCGAGTTTTTTATGATCACGTTTTTTAGCTTCTTCAATATTATTTAAATATTTTTCTAATTCTTCTTTTGATTCAAAGGCGGTACCATAAATGCGAGTTAACATTTTATTTTTTTCATCACCGTGCCAATAAGCACCAGCGATGGATAAAAGTTTAAAAGCTTTGATTTTGCTGGTGTAGCGAGCATGAGGACCGGCGCATAAATCAACAAATTCGCCGATGGTATAAGTAGTAATTACTTCATCGCGATTAGTAATAGATTCAAGCCATTCCATTTTGTAGGGATTGTTGGCAAATATTT
>CAYRMT010000008.1:0-16921 GCA_964425635.1 uncultured Gammaproteobacteria bacterium | reverse complement strand
GGAGAGATTTGGAGTGTGGCTCCTCTAGAGTTTCGCACCCCGTTTCTCCTTTGAATTTAAAACTAAAAAACCCCACCATCGTGGGGTTTTTTAATAAAAATTATCCTATAATCTTGACTTTTCGTTTATTTTGCGCTAAAATTCCCTCATTAATAATCTTTTAGACTATTAATAATTAAAAGTGTTAATGAAAGCAGGCATTTGCGCTTCCTTCCAAAAACACAGTTCCTTAAAAAATAGTTGTTATTTGGATAAAAATAAATGGGTTAAACCATTTTTTATATAGATTCGATCGGGAAGTGCTAAACAAAAGGTGTTTGGACACAGGCCCCATCGAAAGAAAGGAGATGTTTATAGTGATGAGTAGACTCAAAAGAACTTGCCCAAATCCTGATTGTGGGAAAAAAAGTTACACTAAAGGTGACTTCTGCCAGTATTGTGGTGGAGAAATGACCCCGATTGATCAAGAAGAAAACTTGGTTAATGAAATCGAAGAAACCAAGGAGGGAGGAAATGGTATGAGTAATTTAAAAAAACTAGGTCTTGTAGTATTGGCCCTTTTAATCGCATGGTTAATATGGGCGAACTATAATGATCAACAATCAGCAGACAACAAAAAGACCGTCAACGACATCGTCGCCACCGAAAATGATTCAACCACTATAACTGTAGCTACTATCCATGTAGGGTTAGATCAACCGTCTAAGTCTTGGTTTTTAGCCAAAGCTGGAACCGCCATATCCGGGGATATTTGTATCTATGACGGAGATAATAATTCTCGCAAAATTCCCATCTATGACTCAGCTGAAAACACAGCCGACATTCTTTACTTGAATTCCGACACTTACGTATGGACAGAATGGGGATGTTACACCATCGAAAATGCTGATGCTCAAGATATTACCACTCTTATCAACGATAAATTAACTAATGGCAATTTCAAGACTGTTAGATATTTCAATGGGTACAGCAAACTCGGCACCAACACCCCTACTATTATCAATAGTAAAATTGATGCCGCCAACATCACCCTCCCAATAGCTTCAACCAAATAACAATTATTAGCCGGTAGGTTTATATGAACTTTGATCTCATGATCAAATAATTCATATAAACCCCGGCTTTTTCTCTTTTTGCTATCATTAATCAGTGTCTAAATTTAAAAAATTTTTCTTTCCACTATTATTAGTAGTAACCACGACTCTAATTTGTTTTCTCAATTACACCCCCGGCACTTTTCTTACTGGCTGGGACACTCTTCACCCTGAATTTAATTTCAGTCTCAATTTCAAACGTCTCATTTTTGGTATTTGGCATTCCGAGCAAGGTCTTGGCGCAATTCCTGGCCACGCCCAAATGGCCGATCTTCCCCGCGTCATAATCCTCTATCTTTTTCATTTCGTTTTGCCTTTAAATTTCCTCCGTTACAGTTATATTTTTCTTTGTTTAACACTTGGTCCTTTAGGTATCTATTTTCTCATTAAAAACATTTTTCAAAAAAACCACCAGCAAAATTTAGTCGCCTTTATCACCGCTCTTTTTTATATTTTCAATCTTTCCACCGTCCAGCAATTTTATGTTCCTTTTGAAATGTTCCCCACTCAATGGGCTTTTCTCCCATGGATTATTCTCTTTTCTCTAAAATATCTTAAAAAACCATCTACTTTCAACTTAATAGGCTTTTCACTTTTCACCCTACTAGCTACTCCTCAAGCCTACGCTGCTCAACTTTGGTATGGTTTTTTTATTATTTTTCTAACCTTCATTTTTCTTTATTCTTTTTTACATAAAAATTTTAAATCTGGTTTAAAACTAATTGTTTTTACTCTTCTTCTCAATGCCTTCTGGTTAATTCCAAACATTTTCTACATTATTACTTCCAGTGACGCTCCCAAAATCAATCACGATAATCGTTTATATTCTCAAGAATATCTGTTAAAAAATCGTGCCGATGGCCATTTAAAAGAATCTACTCTTGTAAAAGGTTTCTATTTCGACTGGAGCGTCTATAATTTTCAAACCAGTAATTTTGAAAATTTAATGCTTCAATGGAATCAACACATCGAAAATCCATTCGTATCAATGATTGGTTATACACTCTTTATTATAAGTTTAATCGGCTTAACTTTAACTTTTGTTAAAAAAAACCATCTGTTCATTTCCTTCTCCCCATTCTTTATTATTCCTTTTATTCTCCTCAGTAATAGAGTCCCAATTTTTTCTCAATTATTCGATTTTCTTATTCAAAATTCCACCATCAAAGAATCCTTTCGATTTATTTTTACCAAACTTTCCACCCTCTTTATTTTCGGCATTATCATTTTCTTTTCTTATTCTCTCAATCTAATTTTCCAAAAAATAAAAACCATTAAGTTTATCATCTCTTCTTTTGTTTTATTAATAATTGTTCTCATAATTTATGCTTTTCCAATTTTTCAAGGTTATTTAATATCACCTAAAGTTAAGATCAATATCCCAAAAGAATATTTCCAAATGTGGCAATTTATGAAAACTCAAGACGGTGGTCGAATTTTAAGTCTTCCTCTTAATCAATCATCAGGCTGGCAATACTACGATTGGGGATATCAAGGTTCCGGCTTTCTCTGGTTCAATTTAAAACAAGACCTTCTCGATCGTGATTCCGATCGTTGGAACGACAAAAACGAACAATCATATAAAGAATTTTTCAACTCATTGTACAGTCAAGACCCCAACTATTTTTATAAAACCCTTAATAAGTATCAAATCAAATATATTATTTGGGATCAAAACATGATCACTTATTCCGAAAAGAACCTTAATCAAATTACTTTCAAAAAGGAAACCGAAGATCTTTTCGTCCAACTAGAAAATAAAAGTTTAATTAAAAAAATTAACCAGTTCGACTCAATCTATGTTTACCAAACAAACATTTCTTCTCCCTATTCTGAAATTAAAACAGTTACCAATTTTGTTCAACCATCATATCAATGGGGCTATTTTGATGCCGTCAATTCTTCAAATTATATTACCAATAACACTAGTAATTTATATTTCCCCTTTCGTGACCTTTTAGATAAAAATCAAAAAATTGATCTCAAAAAAATTGATATCAATCAATTAACTGATAATCAATGGCAAATAACTTTAAAAACTAATGACCAATTATTTAATATTCCTACAATAAATTCCACTGAAAACCTTATTCTTGCCGGAGCCTATTTAATCAAAAACGAAGACCGATTAACTCTCAAATTTGAATTCCCTATTCCTAAAGATTTATCTAATTCTCTTAAAACTGAGTTTGATTTTCCTTTAAACATTTCTCAAATCAAAATTAATGACATTATTTTCCCTATTAATATCAATCTTCTTTCTAATCAAAATTACCTAGGTATTGTCAATATTTTTGTAAATTCAGATAATTTCTTAAACGATAAAACTATTGATTTCAATTTTGCCCAACAAACACCAGTCCTTTTAAAAAAAATTACTTTTAATTCTAATAGCTTTAATTTTAATGATCGAAAATATTTTAAAAATAATAATGATAATAAAAACTACACTCTTGAATTGCCAAAAATTACCCATGCCTCAGGATATATTTTAGGCATCAAAAATAAATATTTCTCCGGTGTTCCCCTTCGAATTTGTTTCAGAAATAATTATTCTTTTCTTTGTTCAATTGAGGACGAATTAAATAAAAACAAAAATCCATCTTGGGATTATTTCCTAGTTCCCTCTACTGGTAATAATTACGGCTATCAATTAAGCATCACCAATTATTCTTATGGTGATGAAACTTCTGAGTCACTAATAGAACAAATTACCATTATCCCTATTCCTTTTAATCTTTTAAGTCAAATAAAATATGAAAATCAAGCCACTCCAAATAATTTTGCCATTTTAAATCAATCATACAGCCGTTTTTGGGTTGCCTTCTATTTTAAAAACGGTCAACCTATTTTTTTAAAAAATCATGTATTAGCCAATAATTGGGCCAATGCTTGGGAAATACCAAAAGAAATTTCTAGTCTAAACCCTACGATCCATTACCTATTTTGGCCTCAAATTTTTGAATTCATCGGCCTTGGACTCACTATTTTTGTCCTATTTAAGATGCGAAAATAACTTGTAAAAACCTATAATATTTGATACAATCCCGCCAGTTCTATTTTGAACAAAAAACAAATTACAATTGTTTTTCGGACATTAAAAATCGAAAGGAGGTATTCGTAAAACCACTAATACTGTTGTTTTTTTAAGAAAATTAAGAAAGGGTGTATTTTGATGAAAAAAATTCTTAGTAGTTTAGTTCTAAGTCTAGTTTTAATCCTAGCATTCTATTCGACAGCGTTCGCTTGCTACCCAAGTTACAATAGTATTTCTGTCATTTCTCAAGATCAAGGCACAGTAACCTTCAATGTCACCGTTGACAACATTACTTGGGTTGAATTTGGTGACGGTCTTGGAACAAGTTTGCAAAAGGGAACCGGCCAAATCTGCCACCGCTACCAAAACGATAAAACTTATTATGTCACAATGTACCAAGACAAATTACCAATAGCCCAAACGAAAGTAATTGTGAAAGAACAGTCTTGTCAACAAAATAAATCATCTTTCTATCTAATTAATAATGATTTTAACAGTCTAACTGTCGGAATTAATTGCAGTTCTAAAACAAAATTAGACTGGGGCGACGGAACCAGTGTTGTTGTTAAGGGAATTAATCAATCAGTTTCCCATGATTACGCTTACAATGTAAATAGTTGGAAATCCTACAATCTAACCCTCGGATCACAACTAGTAGGAACATTTACCATTTACGATGGTTCCACTAAAAATTCTATATTAATAACAAATACTTGTTATAGCATAACCACCACTGAAATAATTAACTGGAGTGATAATAATATTTATATTTGTCCACAAACTACTCAAACTATCGAAATCAATAGTTGGAAAACTGGTAATTTTGTTATCCTGCCATTAGAAACAGTAATAAAAACAGGACCAGCCAAAAGTTATAAAACAGCTATAACCGTAACTAATAGTCATTGGATAGCCAAAATTATAGAGGGGCCAAGATACTCCAGCGGAATATGGTGGAAAATTGAATTAGCTGGTGGCAAAACCGGTTGGATTTTGCAATCAGACAACTCCTTTATTTTTAACTAAGTTAACCGATTAAATTAATTTGGTTTTAACATAGTGTTAAAAAAACAAATTAAATTAATTAAAACCCAAAGACCCTAATTTTGGCTAATGCTAAAAACAAGGGTCTTTTTTTTTACATTTATCACTTCTGATATAATTAAACAATGAACAATTTAAACCCTTTAGCATTCCCACAATTTTATATCCCCTTTTTACTTTGGAGCATTTTTTGGAAAGGTTTCGCTTTATGGAAGTCTGCCGGCAAAAAACAACTTCTTTGGTTTATTATCTTAATGGTTTTTAACACTGGTGGTCTTTTTGAAATCGCCTACATCTTTTTTCTTAACCAATGGGACCTCGATAACGGCAAAACCCTCAAGTTCCTAGAAAAAAAGTTCAAGAAAAAATAAATTTAGTCTTTTTTGTAGGGGTCAGGCATGCCTGACCCCTACATTTGTTTCTAAATATTTTTTATTATCCCTGCAATTTTATTTCCTAATTCTTCAAATTCTTTCTCTTTCCACCCTCGAGTTGTCATCGCTGGTGTCCCAATTCTAATTCCCGATGGTCTAAACGGACTGCCTTTTTCATGTGGCACAGTATTAGCATTAACCACAATTCCATTTTCTTCCAATTTTACAGCTGCATCTTTTCCTTTTTCAAAACCCACTTCCACCACCATCAAATGATTTTCTGTTCCAAAAACCTTTAGACCATTTTTTCTTAAAGTTTCGGCTAATACTTTAGCATTTTTAATTATTTGACTGGCATAATCTTTAAAATCTTGAGTATCTGCTTCCCCAAAAGCCACTGCCAACGCGGCAATTTGATTTTCATGAGGGCCGCCTTGCATTCCTGGAAACACTGCCTTATCAATTTTTTTAGCCAATTCCGAATCTTTTTCTAATCCCTTTTTAGTTACTCCAATTATAGCTCCCCTTGGGCCCCTTAAACTTTTATGAGTAGTCGAAGTCACTATGTGAACATATTCATTTGGACTTGGATGGGCACCGCCTACCACCAATCCCACAATATGAGAAATATCTGCCACCAACCAAGCACCCACACTATCAGCAATTTCTCCAAATTTTTTAAAATCTAAAACATAAGGATAAGCCGTCGTCCCTGCCATAATCATTTTTGGCTTTTTCTCTAAAACCAATTTTTGCAACTTATCGTAATCAATTTGGCCATCCTCTTCTACGTCATATTGAACACTTTCAAAAAATTTTCCCGAAAAAGAAACTTTTGGATGTCCATGGGTTAAATGTCCACCAGCTGAAAGTTTTAATCCACAAATTTTATCTCCCTGTTCCAAAAGCGCCATTTGCACCGCACTGTTAGCTGGACTTCCCGAATATGGTTGCACATTTAAATGCTCCACCCCCAAAACTTTTTTACCCCTCTCAATAGCTAAATTTTCAATTTGATCCACAAATTCATTTCCCTGATAATATCTTTTTCCCGGATAACCTTCAGCATATTTATTTGTCAAACAGCTTCCCAAAGCCATTCTCACTTCATCTGAAGCAAAATTTTCACTTGGAATTAAATGAACTAAATTTTGTTGTCTTTCTTCTTCTTTTTTAATTAAATCTCTAATTTGTTTATCTATCATAAAAATAATTTTAAAAAATTAATAACTCAAAACCGGAGGTAAAAATTATCTATATCATAATTCCATTTTACAACAATTTACTTTGTTCCTCCCATTTAAACAGTTCTCCCAAAGATCTCTCCGTGTGAATTCTGTGGATAATTTTACTCAAAAGTGGTGCCAACGAAATTATTTTCATTTTTTTAATTCTTTTCTCTTTAGGAATTGGAATTGTGTCCAAAAAAATAACCTCCGATGCGCTACAATTTTCCAAATTTTCTATTGCTTTTCCATTTAGTAAAGCATGTGTCGCACAAATAACCACTTCTTTGGCTCCATATTTTTTAACCACATCTGCCGCCGCACAAATCGATCCACCTGTATCCACCATATCATCAATTATGATTGCTGTTTTTCCCTCAACATCACCCACCACATGAGCCACTTCACACTTATTATGTTCCCTTCTAATTTTATCAATAATTGCAATCGGCGCATTTAATAAATCTGCCATTTTATTGGCTCTTTTTACTCCTCCCACATCCGGCGAGACTATCACCATATCTTTATGTTTTTTATCTACCAAATACTTTGCTATCAACGGATAACCCACAAAATGATCTACTGGAATGTCATAAAAACCCTGAATTTGATCAGCATGCAAATCCACCGTCACTAATCTATTTACCCCCGCCTTGGTAATTAAATCAGCCACTAATTTTGCCGTTATTGGTTCGTGCGACTGTGTTCTCCTGTCTTGCCTTGAATAACACATCTGCGGACAAATTAAATTAATTCTCCCTGCTGAAGATCTTTTTAAAGCATCAACTAAAATCAAAAGTTCCATTAAACAATCATTAACCGGATTCGTCATTGTTTGAATAATAAAAATATCATCACCTCGTACCCTTTTTCCTAATCTCACATAAATTTCTCCATTTGCAAATTTCTTAATCGTTATCGGCGTTAATGGTATTTCTAATTTTTTTGATATTTTTTGCGCTAAATTTGGATGCGATGTTCCAGCCACCAACTGAACCCCATTCATAAAAACCTCCTTTTTTTAATTTCATCGATAACTCTCTCAAACACTTCTTCTTTAGTTCCAATACCATCAATCAAAACACCATCATCACCAGAATTTTTTAAATACCACACAAAACCCTCACGGCATTTTTTCATTGTTTCCAATTTATCAAAAATATCTCCATCTCCCCTTTTATCCATCCTTTCAATCGCCATCTCTGGAGGCAGATCAATAATCAAAACTAAATCCGGTTTCCCCACCACCATTTGGTTTATTTTCAAAAATTTTTCTCTCCACTCTTCGCCAGAATAAGCCACATTTACTGGATAATATCTATTTCCAATCACTAACTTCCCTTTTTCCAGTGCTGGCTCAATTACTTTTTTAAAATGATTCCTTCTATCGCAGATATAAAGCAATTGCAAAGCCTGCGGCTCAATCTGTTCTTCTTGTTTTTTAATTATTTTTTCAATCAAAATTCCTGGCGGAGTATCTCTAGTATGTTCCCTGGTTACAAAAACATCTTTCCCATTTTCTTTTAAATAATTTTCTAGTAATTTAATCTGTGTATCTTTGCCAGAAGCTCCTATTCCATCAATTACAATGAATTTACCTTTATTCATTTTCCTTTAATTTTGCTCCTTTAATTGTTTTCCATAACCCACAAGAAAGTTTTCCTTGATCACAAAGTTTTTCTGAAACACATGGTGCACCAGCATTTTCAAAAATATTTGGTGCCACTTCTTTGACTAAATCCAACATTTGTTTAGCAATTTCTCTTATTTCCCATTGTGCTCTAATGCAAGATCTCACACTAAAAAAGTGTAATAATTCTCTCGCATTCATACTCATCACCATTTTTATTTGAACCGATTGCGGTTGACAAAATCTGGCATCTTCAGCCTTGATTCCAGCATCAGTTAATTCATTATAAAGTTCTTGCGAGTTATCTAAATGTTTTAAATATTTTTCATAAAGTTTTTTATCTTTTAACGCTTTTATCATTGGTGGCACTCTATAAGCCGCATCACCTCTTTTTACATACCGTCCAGACTGAATTGAAAAAGAAGCAATTCTATGTCTAATTAAATGAATTTCCGTTACTCGACTAACTCCATCAATTGAAAAAGTAAAAGTTGCATGCTCCAAAGTTGAAGTGTGTCCCGATTCAATTACTTGTCTAATTAATCTATTTCTTACTTCCTCTGTTGTTTTTTCTTTAAGTTCTTCTGCCCCCACTGAACTATAACATTGTCTAATTGCCGCCACCACATTTTGCTCTGGATCAGCCGTATGGCTCAACAATTTAACTTTCAATTGATCTTCTTTGGCCATTCTTTATTAAATTTTTTTAAAAAAATATAATCTAAGACAGGTTAAACCCACTCTCAGTTTAAATCAATTAAACAATCTATATCAAAATTATTTAAATTCAAAAGTTACGGTTAATATCTTGAAAATAGTTGAAGTTCCAGGACTTAACTCCGCTCCACCTATACCAGAAGATAAAGCTTTATATACTGGAGAATAATTACTTCCACTTTCAACTACGTTTATCACTTTACCTAATTTTCTTCCACTTGAGCTAGCAATTAATTCTGCTTTTTCCTTTGCATCGGTCATAGCACTTTCATATAAAGTTTTTTCTGTATTTTTTGTATCTTCAATTCTAAAATTTGGACCATAAATATTATTAGCCCCACTTTTATTTAATAAATCCATTAAAGCATCCGCTTTTGATATATCTCTCAAAGTAATTTCAACCGTACTATTCACCACCCACTGGTTCTTTTTCGATTTATCTCTCTCTTGTTGCTCATAAACATTCACGCTCTGAGTCTGAATATCACCTTCAGTAATTCCAAAATCTTTAATTGATAATACTAATTCTTTAATTTTTTTATTAACCTCATCAACCGCCTCTTCCTTTTTTTCTTTAATTACATTTACCCCAGCACTAAAACTAGCCACTTCATTTGCCTGTTTTGTCTCTGATTCACCTGTTACTACCACCGTTTCTTCTTGAAATTTTACTTTTCCCCAACTAATATTTTTCCAAAGCAAAGCAAACGCTGCAATTATAATCAAAACTAAAACCACCACTCCTTTATTTTCTGTATATTTTTTCATATATTCCATATATTAAACCAAAAATAATCTTAAATAAATAAATCAAAACCTATCATTTTGTATATCAAAACACATCATCAACAAAAAGGGCACTTTTCACCCTTATACCAACAACCACACTTTTTACATTCCCTAAAACCACTAGGAATTTCCCCATAAGACACTTTTCCATCAACTATAAAATAACCAATTTTCTCTCCAAAAGTTCCAATCATAGTAGCCACCGCACACCCAAAACTCTCTTCCATCCTCACCTCCCTCATCATCCCATACATATAATCCCTTAAAGTTATATTTCCAAATTTTATTTTTTTATAACAGGCCGAATACAACCTAAAAATCAAATTACTATCTTCAGTTAATCTATTACCAAAATCACCACTAAAATCATTTAAATAATCACCAACTACTTCTTCAATTTCTCTAAAATCTGTTACATTCCCCGATTCTTTTAACCTAAACAAATCAAAAATTTCAACTATTTTTAATTCAACTCCAATCGGAGACCTCAAAATTTCCAATTCATCTTGCACTTTTTCTTCCCCAGATATAAATTTTCTAATCTCATTCATCTCTTCAAAATTATTTTTCACCACCATCCTATTCCAAATAATTTCACCATCCTCAATTCTCCAAAAATCAACACAATTTTCTGGATATTCAAATCTTTCGTTTTTATTTTTAGGACTAAAATGAATCCATATTTTTTCTGAATATTCTTTTAAACCCTGTTCAATTTTTCTAAACGACTCTGTTTCTTCATCAATTCCTCCTCTAGTCATCACATCTATTACTTTTTCTTTTGATTTTATATCAACAATATTTCCATCTTCGTCAAACTCATACTTCAAAGTAAATTCTACTAAACCAAAATCTTCTGCCAACTGAGTTTTTAATTCCTGATCTAAATTTACCCGTCGAATTCCACCCGGCAACCTTTCTAAAAATTTTTTTTCTTTTTCTGGCGAAAAGCCAATTCTTTTTTCTCCCATAATACTTTTGCTCGAAAGTTTTGGTCATCCGGCTTTACGGTTGCGGCACAGCCTAGGAATTACACCTAGTTCCCCTAATTTTTAATTTGTTTTTTCTAATTTTGATCGCCACATAAAATAAAGAAACGTGGACAATCTGTTAAAGTATTTTAATACATTCTCATCAAATTCCTTTCCTTGAATTTCCTCTCTATCATTTTTCAGTCCCACCACTTTACTTTCAGCAATTCGACATCCAGTTCGACATAGATTAATTCTTGACTCAATTTCATTTTCTCCTGGAACTAAAAAACTATTTAAATTTTTCACTCTATCTCTATATTTCCCAACTTCATTTTCTATATCTTTTAATCTTTTATTTCCATTTTCCCAATTAACACTTTCATAAAAACTTCCCATTACTTCGGATAAATCATTTTCGATTTGAAAGATTGTTTCCTCCTCATCACCTTTCAATAAAACTCTAGCAAAACCTAATCTCGCCTGAAAATCATCTATTGCTCCAACAGCTTCAACAAATGGTGAATCTTTACTCATTGTCAAATTACATTCGCCACTTGTTTTTCCGCTGTCTCCTCTTTCACTCATATTTTTTTAACTACATTTACTATAACCACAAAACTCATTGGTACATTTGAAACAGCCTTCTTCGGCTCGAAGTGGACTGCCACAATCTGGACACGAAAGCACCTTGCTTTCTAAAGCTGCTCTTTCAACCCTTAAATTTTCTAGTGCATTTGTATCAATCGAATCCTTTTCACCAGCAAACATATCTAATTGCTCCCCCCGAGAAATTTCCAAAAGTGATTTTCCAACTGCATCAAACATACTCAAAACTGTTCCGTTTCCTAAACCGATTTTCTGACCACACGAAATTCCCACCAAATTATCGGCAATTTCATCCAAACTGGCTCCATATTTTAACGACAAAGAACCTAATCTACCAATAGCCTCAGCCGCCCCAGCCATAAATCCACCACTTTTTCCCAAAGTCACAAACACTTCCACTGGACCATCGCCTGCCTCATAAAAAATTGAAGTATAAACACTTCCCAAATCACACTTCTTTTTTAATCTGACACCTCGGGCCATAATTGGAGTACTCTTCTTTTTTTGTAAAACGCTTCCTTCACCCACCAAAGCTTCAGTAGTAGCAGTCTTAGTTTTAACTTTTGACATTGGCTCAAACGATCTTGAACCACTCCTATAAATAGTAATACCTTTAGTTCCTAATGAATAAGATTTTAAATAAGCCTCTCTAACATCATCGACTGTTGCTTCCTCTGGTAAATTAATTGTTTTTGAAACCGCATTGTCCGTATATTTTTGAAAAGCCGCCTGAATTCTAATATGCCATTCTGGTTCAATTTCTAAAGCTGTCACAAAAACCGATTTCAAATCTTCAGGAATTTCTTCCACTTCTTTTAAAATTCCCCCACTTTTAACAATTTTTTCAATTAATTCTTCCGAATAAATTCCTCTTCTTTTTAATTCATCAACTAAAGTTGAATTTACACTATACAAAGTTTTCCCTTCAACTGTATTTTTTTGATAACCCAAAGAAAATACTGGTTCAATTCCCGAACTGGTATCAGCTAACATACTAATCGTTCCAGTCGGAGCAATTGTTGTTAAAGCCATATTCCTTGGTTTGTAATCAGTATTGGCAAAAACACTCACATCCCATAAAGGAAAAGTTCCTCGCACTTTTGCCAACTCACAAGTTGCCTCTTTGGCCGATTCAGTCACAAATTTCATTATTTTTTCAGCCCAAGCAATTCCCTCTTCTGAATCATACCTCACTCCCAATTTAAATAATGCATCTGCAAACCCCATTACTCCCACTCCAATTCTTCTAGTCTTACTTACCATATCCCTAATTTTTTGAACTGGAAATTCATTTACCTCCACCACATTATCCAAAAAATGAACTCCAATCCTAATTGTCTCCTTTAAATCATTCCAATCAATGTCACCATTAACTACAAATTTTGCCAAATTGACACTCCCCAAATTACAGGCATCATAAGGCAAAAGTGGTTGTTCACCACAAGGATTAGTGGCTTCAATTCGACCAATACTTGGTATTGGATTTGAAGTTGAATCATTCATTCTGTCAATAAAAACCAAACCTGGATCACCAAATTGCCACGCCAATCTAGTTATTAAATTAAACACTTTATAAGCATTTAATTTCATTGCCACGTCACCAGTTCGAGGATTAATTAATTCATAACCCTCACCCACCTGACTTGCAACAGCCCAATCATATAATTTTTTTACTCCAGTCTCAATATCTCTCAATCTTCTTTCAACATTTCGATCCTCTTCTGCATTTTTTATTTCCTCAATAACATCTTCTGGAATTGAATCATCTGTTACAAATTTTTTATCAATTTCAATTCTTTCCATAAAAGCATTTGTTACCGCCAATGAAATATTGAAATTAGTTAGACTCCATTCATCCAGTTTCACTACTGCAAATCTCAACACATCAGGATGGTCAATCGACAACATTCCCATATTTGCCCCCCTTCGCACTCCACCTTGTTTAATTTGAGCCGTCACATCGTTATAAGCCTGCATAAAACTAACTGGCCCTACTGTAGTTCCACCACTTGTCTTAATATAGTCACCACTTGGTCGCAATCGAGAAAATGAAAAACCTGTTCCACCACCACTTTTGTGAATCATAGCCATGTTCGACATGGTTTCCAAAATTGACTCCATCGAATCATCAATTGGCAACACAAAACAAGCCGATAATTGTTGATGTGGCTTACCTGCATTTATCAAACAAGGAGTATTGGGTAAAAATTTTTGTTCTGCAAACAATTGATAAAAAGTCTTGGCTTGTTTTTCTATTCCCTCATCATTCACTCCAAAAAATCTATCTCCTTTAGCCACGTTAGTCGCCACTCTCCAAAAAATATCTTTAACTGTCTCATATGGTTTACCATCTTCACTTTTTCTTGAATACCTAGTTTCAGCAATATATTTGGCATTCGCTGAAAGCTTTGGCTCCATTAATTCACCACCATTAATATTTTGTCTTGATGTATCTGTCATTTTTTATTTTTTAAAATTACTAATTAATTTTTGAAAATCATTAACTTCATTTATATCTAAATAAACTGTGGCAAATCTAATATATGCCATAGGATCCAAAGTTTTCAACTTTTCCAAAACCAGTACACCTATCTCTTTTGAAGGTATCTCTACGCTTGGCCAATTTAATAATTTCATTTCGATTTCATCAATCAATTTATTTTTTTCTTCAGCACTCATTTTCCAACAAGCCTTATCTAAACATTTTTGTAGTTTCTCTCTAGAAAAATCTTCTCTTTTTCCTGATTTCTTAATAACCTTAAGATCAATACTTCCCAATCTCTCATAAGTCGTAAACCTTTTTTTACATTTTAAACACTCTCTCCTTCTTCTTGTTACTTTTCCTTCTTCGGCTTCTCTGCTCTCCAAAACATTGGATTCATCAAAACCACAATATGGACACAACATTTTTTTTGTAATTTAATTTATAATTTTTTCTTTACAGAAACACTATTTCTAGTGGCTGTCCACCATCATACCCACTACCACTGGAATCAGTCAATAGATTAAAATATATCAAAAACCCATTTTGCAATTATTCCGCGGACAAAAACTAAAATACCAGTCGAACTGATATAATACTTTCATGCAAAAAATCATTAAATTTTTAAAAGAAGTTCAAGAAATTTTCCAAACAATAACTTGGCCTAAAAAAGATGCTTTAATTCAGATGACAATTGTGGTAATATCAATCTCAATTGTAATCTCCCTAATTTTGGGAGGTTTTGATTATTTGTTTACTGAATCAATTGGTCTTTTTGGTAATTCAAAAACTACCAAAAACACAACCGAACAATCGATTACACCAACAATGAATCCGCTTCCGACGGTCGCTTCTACTTCGGAAGAAATATTCAAATAAAAATATGCCAAAAACTTCTGCAAAAACTAACAAAAAAGAGTTTCTTTTCAAACTCTCTCCTTTAGAACCAAGTTTCGACGCCGCTTGGTATGTCGTTAATACCTATTCTGGTCATGAATATAAGGCTATTGAGGCTTTAAAAACCAGAATCAAAACCATGGGATTAGAAGATAAAATTTTCCAAGCCATCGTCCCAATTCAAAGCAAAATGGTTATTCGTCGCGGTCAAAAAGTTAAAACTCAAGAAAAAACTTTTCCCGGTTATGTCTTAATTCAAATGGTTTTAATCGACGATTCTTGGATCACAGTCCGCACCACTCAAGGTGTTACTGGATTTATTGGTATTGAAAACACCCCTTCCCCAATTTCCCAAAAAGAAGTCGATCAAATTCTTCAAACTACCGAAGAAGACAAACCAAAATATCAAACTCCATTTGCTATTGGGGATGTTGTCAAAATTACCAACGGTCCATTCACCGATTTCATCGGCACAATTGAATCAATTGATCAAGAAAAAGGTAAGATTAGAGTTTTAATTTCCATCTTTGAACGCGAAACTCCAGTCGAACTCGACTTTTTACAAGTTAGTAAAGAATTATAAAAAACTATGGCTAAAAAAATTAAAACAATCGTCAAATTAACTATCCCTGCCGGATCAGCTAATCCAGCTCCTCCAGTCGGTACTGCTCTTGGTCCTCATGGTATCAAGATTATGGATTTCTGTAACGAATTCAATGAAAAAACCAAAGAAATGCGCGGTAGTGTCATTCCTTCTGTCATCACTATTTTCGAAGACCGTTCTTTTGAATTCATCATTAAAAAACCACCTGTCAGCGACATGATTAAAAAAATGACTGGTGCTACCAAAGGTGCTGTTACTCCCGGTCGCGAAAAAATTGCCAAATTAACCATGGCCCAAGTCGAAGAAATTGCTAAAAACAAAATCGTTGACTTAAACACTAAAGATTTAGAAGCTGCTAAAAGATCAGTTATTGGCACTGCCAAATCAATGGGTATTGAAATTATTAATTAAAAATAAAACTATGAGCAAAACCACTCAAGAAAACAAGGCTAAAAAAGCCAAAGTGGAAGAGATTGTCAAAACTGACGATACTCAAAAGGCCGAAGTTGTTGAAGAAACTACCGAAACCACCAAAATTAAAGCCGCTAAAAAGCGCAGTAAAAAATATTCCACTGCCAAGGCTAAAATTGATGTTAATAAATTTTATTCCCTTGCTGAAGCTGTCAAACTAGTAAAAGACACTTCTCTCTCAAAATTTGAAGGAAAAGTTGAAGCCCATGTCACTATTTTTGATATTGGCAATATTGGTGAAATTAATTTTCCCCATCTTGAAACTGCCAGTAAAAAAGTCGTCATTTTAAATGACACCATTTTAGCTGAAATCCAAGACGGTAAAGTTGATTTTGATATTTTAATCGCCACCCCAGCCACCATGCCAAAATTATTACCATTGGCTAGAATTCTTGGTCCAAAAGGCCTAATGCCCAATCCTAAAAATGGTACTTTAACCGATAAACCAGAAGAGTCTCTTAAAAAACTTTCCGCTGCCAAAACAAATTTAAAAACTGAAAAGAAAGCCCCGGTTCTTCACACTATCGTTGGTAAAATTTCTCAAAAAGATGAAGAAATTATCGACAATATTAAAGAACTCATTAAAGTGATTAAGGCTAATAAAATCAAAAAATTAGCACTTTGTGCCACTATTGGTCCATCGGTAAAAGTTCTTATTGAAAAATAAGTTTATTTTTTATTGTAGTTAAAAAGTTCCCGAAAAATATCGGGACCTTTTTGGTAGAATCATACAAATGACATTTTTAAATTTTTTTTATTTTTTTATTTTCTACTCCTTTCTTGGTTGGCTAACCGAAACCACCTTTGTTTCCATTAATCGAAAACAATTTGTTAATATGGGTTTTTTAGACGGGCCTTTCAGCCCTATCTACGGTAGCGGTGCCCTAGCCATTATCCTACTAGTTTTTCCTTTCCGTCATAATTTTCTTTTATTTTTTGCCATGTCTATAATTGTCGCCTCAATTATTGAATATAT
>CAYRMT010000007.1:0-17490 GCA_964425635.1 uncultured Gammaproteobacteria bacterium | reverse complement strand
TTTAAGAAATGATTAGTTGACAGGGTTTTTTAAAAGTGTTTTACTTTTCTATTGAATATTTTTATAAAAAATGAATAAACAAAAAGGAATAGCTTCAGTGGTGGTTATGGTGGCGATGCTAGTAATGGCTGTTGCGCTTCCGATAACAACAAAATTAGTCCAACAGAGTCAGGAAAATAGAAGTAGTGCAGCGAGTAATTATTATTATTTAACTAGTTCTGGAAGTTGTGTTAAAACAAGTTCTACTTATGCTAGTTTGAGTGCATGTCAGAGTAGTTTGGCTTATTATATTTCGACTGGTGAAGTGAAGGCAAATAGTAGTACTTGTTATAGTGACAAGTATTGTTCAACTATAAGTTCAGTACCAGCTACTACTTACACTTGTTCAGCCAAAGCTTGTAGTGCAAATTATGGATGTATGAGAAATGGAGTTTATACTAGTAGTACTGCTGATTGTAGTACTCCAATTGGAACAGTAACTCGAACTTATGATGCTAGCTGTCCGAAAAGATATGGTGCTGGTGGTGGTAATGATAATGCTTGTCCTGTAGCTACTCCAACTGTAAAACCAACTGCGACACCAACCAAAACTCCTACTACTTACACTTGTTCAGCCAAAGCTTGTAGTGCAAATTATGGATGTATGAGAAATGGAGTTTATACTAGTAGTACTGCTGATTGTAGTACTCCAATTGGAACAGTAACTCGAACTTATGATGCTAGCTGTCCGAAAAGATATGGTGCTGGTGGTGGTAATGATAATGCTTGTCCTGTAGCTACTCCAACTGTAAAACCAACTGCGACACCAACCAAAACTCCTACTACTTACACTTGTTCAGCCAAAGCTTGTAGTGCAAATTATGGATGTATGAGAAATGGAGTTTATACTAGTAGTACTGCTGATTGTAGTACTCCAATTGGAACAGTAACTCGAACTTATGATGCTAGCTGTCCGAAAAGATATGGTGCTGGTGGTGGTAATGATGATGCTTGTCCAGCCACCAAACCAACTTTTACTGTGACTACAACTACTACATCTAATAGTGCTACTCTCTCAATTAGAGATGGTGCAAATATTCATCATGTAGGTGTGAATAAAGATGGTACTTTTCTTGGCCTTATGACAGGGACTAGTAGTGTTTGGGGTTACACAGTTTCTAATTTATCTGCGGGAACTTATACTTTTACTGTTAATGCTTGTAGTGTTGATAGTAGTTCAACTAATGATACTTGTCCTTCTGGAAGTTTAACGACTAAAACAGTTTCAGTGACAATAGCAGCCACCAAACCAACTTTTACTGTGACTACAACTACTACATCTAATAGTGCTACTCTCTCAATTAGAGATGGTGCAAATATTCATCATGTAGGTGTGAATAAAGATGGTACTTTTCTTGGCCTTATGACAGGGACTAGTAGTGTTTGGGGTTACACAGTTTCTAATTTATCTGCGGGAACTTATACTTTTACTGTTAATGCTTGTAGTGTTGATAGTAGTTCAACTAATGATACTTGTCCTTCTGGAAGTTTAACGACTAAAACAGTTTCAGTGACAATAGGAAGTGTGGTAAGTTGTATTTCTGGAGAAAAACAATGTTCAGGGAATGTTTTACAGAAGTGTAATTCAGATGGAACTGGTTGGGAAACTGACACTGATTGCGGAGATTTAGGCTGTGATGCAGCTACTAAAGCTTGTAAAGTTGTTTCTTCAACTTGTGATGATATTCCGACTACTTGTAGTGATAAAGATTTTGCTGCTTACAAGGCTAAGGGTGATTTTAATTGTAATGAAGTTGTAGATATTATTGATTTTAGTCTTTGGAAAGGGTGGTACAACGCAGACAAAGAACAGTGTGGTTCTGTAGCAGATTTTAGTATTTGGAAAGATGCGTTTAATAAATCTAATTAATTAAATTTATGAAAATTGAAATGAAAAAAATGAATTATAAAATAGTCTTAGGAATATTATTAATAGTGGCGCTTGTTGGAGCAGTGTTTTTGGTTCAACAAAGACAGGAAACTAGGAGAGGGGCTACTAATTTGGATGGTTTTATAAGACTATTTCTTGGTGAAAGTAGTACAACTAAAGAGATTGCTGCTGGTCAGGAATTTACAGTGCCTATAGTTGCTAATATTACTGGAGCAGGTGGTGTTGATTCGGTAGTTGCTTATTTTTGTTATGATCCTACTAAGATTGATTTAAAAGACACTTCTGCTTTAGAAAATAGTTTTACTGTTTCTAGTCCAACTTCATATGTAGGTGGTTTAATAAAGGTGAATGAATCCAATAATAAATGTGTTAAGGTTACTTTTGTTAGTGTGGTTCAAAATACTAAACTTAGCAGTTCGGTTGCAATGATTAATTTTAAGACGGTAGCGAGTTCTGGTACTGGTACTATTTCTATTGATAAATCTAAGTCATCGCTTGGGGTGGCTGGGCAAGATACAGTTGATATTAACAGTGTTGGTAATTTGAGCTATTCAATTAGTAGTAGTATGGGTGATTGTACTCCTACTAGTAATAACTCAACTGGCTGTAGTTCTAATTATGGATGTATGAAGATTAGTGGAAACTACAAGGGTATTGATGGTGATTGTAAGAATCCATTAAAAGATTGTAGCTCTGGATCAATAAAATATGTACCAGATACCAGTTGTCCCGCTATAAGCGAAGCTGTTTTAGCTACTTTGGGTAGTAGTGGTAATAATGATGCTTGTAATAGTGCTAATGTATGTACTCCTACTAGTAATAATTCGACTGGCTGTAGTTCTAATTATGGGTGTATGAGAATTGATGGAAATTATCTAGGTATTGATGGTGATTGTAAGAATCCAGTGACTGGTTGTAATCCTGGAGCGATAAAGTATGTTGTAGATGATAATTGTCCACGTATAAGCGATGCTGTTTTAGCTACTTTGGGTAGTAGTGGTAATAATGATGCTTGTGGGGCTGTGTCTACTGTAGTTAATGGTAACTGTAGTACAAGTAGGAACACTTGTGCTAGTGGGGAATTAGATGATATTGAAGATAGTGATACTGAATATAAATGGAATTGTGTGGGAACCAATGGAGGAACGACCGATAATTGTAGTAAAACTAAATCAGCTGGGGATGCAGTGGTGGATATAAAATTGGCTTTTGCTGGAGTTAAAAAGGATAATGGTAAATGTGCTGTTAATTGGCCGGTTACAGTAAAGGTTTTAAATAATGCAGGAGTTAATGTTTTAGACGATACTTTTAGTGCAACTCCAACACAGACAACATCTGTAAATAGCAAAGGAGAAATTATTTATGATTATAATGTGACTGTTTCAAATGTACCAACGGCTGGTGTTGGTAATTTAGCTTTCTTTTTAACTGGTTCGAAACATATTTCTGTTAAATATGGGGAAAATAACCAAAAAGCATGGTTTTCAAACCTGGCGGGATCTTTGAGTTTGACTAGGGGAGAAACTAGTAGTTATGATTTTTCTGAATATCCATTGACAACCGGTGATGTTAATGGAGATGGTAAGATAAATGGTCAAGATTACTCTTATATCAAGGAGAAGGCTAATGTGTTGACTAGTGGTAATACTGGTACTAGTGTAGATGGAGATATTAATGGTGATTGTCAAGTGAATAGTGGTGATATTGCTTTAATTAAAAAATCTTTAAAAGAGGTTAATGGTCAGACGTATTAAAAATTAATTAATAAAATAAATGAACAATAAAATAGTTAAAATGTTAATACCGGTGATAGCGGTGATAGTTATTTTTGAAAGTGTGGTTTTGGTTTCTAATTTGGAAAAAGGTACCACTATGACTGTGGTTAATGAGGTGACCCCAACTGTAACTGTGACAGAGGAGAAGAAAATTGCTGCTTTTGACGTAAGTTTTTTGACGGATGAAACTCAAATGAAGGTTGGAAAGAAATATAAGGTTTCAGTTAATTTGGTGCCTAAAAATGATTATAGTTTGAATGCGCTTGATTTGTATGTAAAGTTTGATCCAGCATTGGTTACTATTTCTAATTTGGTCTCATCTAATGATTTAGCAACTCCAGATTTGATTAAGGTTAGTGATAAAAAAGATGTGATAGCAGTGAATTATTTATTTGCTGATAAAGAGGGGGTTGTTTTTGTAAAGGATAAGGGGATGATTTTGTTGACTTTTACAGTGACTCCTAAGGCTACTGGTAACTCTTCTTTTGAAATAAGTACTGGTGATAATGATGGTGATTCTGTTACTATGTTTGTAGACAAAAATACTAGTAAAGATTTGTTTTTTACCAGTAATAAGTTAGAGATCCAATCAATAAATTAAAATGAAAAAAGTTGTTATAAATGTTTTTACTTTTGTTTTGACTGTGATATTGGTGGTGGCGAGTGCAAATGCTGTTGTGGCTGCCCCAAGATTAACATTAACTCCTGTTAGTGGTAGTTATACGAATGGATCAACTTTTACAGTTTCAGTTGGAGTAAATTCTGAGACAGAGAAATCTAGTGCGGTTGATGTTTGGGCAACATTTGATAAGACAAAATTAGAAATAGTTAGTATTACTAAATCAACTAATCCACCTTTTACGTTTGATATGACTCCTAAGTTCGATAATATTGCTGGTACGTTTCAGTTTTCTTGTGTGTCGACTAATATGAGTGCTTTTGATGATACAGTAATAAATGGAGAATTAGCAGTGGTGACGTTTAAAGCTAAGGCGGTTGGAACGGCGGCTTTAAATTTTACTTGTGCGGCCGGATCAACCACTGATTCAAATATTTTTAATTCTGATATTAATGATGTGATTAGTTGTGATGCTAACAGTGTAGGGTCTTACACTATTACTGGCGATTCTACTGCTACAACGACAACTACTTCGACTCCAACTCCAACAACCACTTTAGCGCCTACAGGCACAGTTACGGAAACTTTACCTCAGACAGGTGCAGTGGGGGCAACTGTTGGTTTGATTGTTTTTGGAGCTATTAGTTTGGCTTCTGCTTTATTTTTAAAAATATTATGAAAGGAAAAATTAATTTAAAGACAATTATTGTATTTGCTATTTTAATTTTAGTTATAGTTTTGTCTGTTTTAGGTGTAAATGTGGCAAAAACTTTCATGAGCGGAGCGGCAGCTGATTATGAACCGCAAGGTTTAATGGCGGTTCCTAGCGCTGATGGTGGAACTGCTACTATTTCTTGGACGACAGATAAATCGGCAACGGCTTCAGTTTTTTATGGTACTAACGTAGCAAGTTTGCTTTTAATGGCAGAGGATTCAACAACAACGACTGATCATAAAATTTTATTAACAAATTTAAGGCCTGGTAAAACTTATTACTATAAGATTGTGGTTGGAGAGAATGTGTTTGATAACCAAGGAGCGATGTTTAGTTTTAAGACTGGAGGTTCAGAAGCAGTGGTAACACCAACTGTGATTCCAACTGTAGCTCCAGTGGTGACTTTACCACCAGTTTCCTCGCCATCTGCGGTTTCAACACCTTCGGCAGTTTCAACACCGTCGGTTCCTTCAGAAGCGACTACCTCTTCGGTGGTTTGTGATAAAGTAACTGATTATAATAAGGATGGGGTGATTAATAGTATGGATTATTTAATGTGTTCGAGAGGTAAAATAACTATAACTCCAACAAAAACTGCTGCTGGTATTTAAGTTGTGGTAAAATAGATAACTTTAATAAAGGAGGTGTGAGTTATTAATGCCAATTATAGTAAAAAAAAATAAAGGCGAATCAAAAGACGATATTATCGGTAAATTTAGAAGACTTTGTTTGGAAGAAGATATTACAGAAGAAGTTAGAAAAAGAGCTTCTTATGTTAAACCTTCCGAAAAAAGGTATGCTCTTAAAAAGATAATTGTTTGGCGAGATAAATGTCGCCGAAAAGCAAAAAATTCTAGAAGACATGATACGAGATAAATTAAAAAAAGATAGTTTTGATGCATTGAAAAACCGTGATAATAGGCGGGTGGATGTGTTGCGATTTCTAATTTCATTGATTGATAAAAAAGAATTACAACTGCCACCCGATGGTTTGACTAGAGCGGAAGAAATTGCAGTTTTAAGAAAAGAACTGAAAAATAAAGAAGAGTCAAAGGAAATGTTTTTAAAGGCTTCACGACAGGATTTGGTCGATCAATTGGATTATGAAATTTCAATTGTAAAGGAGTATTTGCCAGCGGAGATGGGTGAAGATAAAATTTCTGAAATTGTGGAACAAGTAATGGTTGAGAAGGGGAATAATTTTGGAATGATTATGAAAGAAGTAATGATAAAAACTGGCGGATTAGTTGATGGGGGTGTGATTTCTAGAATTGTTAAAGAAAAATTGAATGGATAATTTGATTTTAATTAATCATAAAAAAAATTGGGGATTGAGTGATGTTTTAGTGGAAAGATTGGCAAAAAAAGCATTGGAAGAGAAAGGTTATAAAGAGAATGTGGAATTGAGTATTTATTTTGTGGGTAGAAAAAAAGCCAAAGATTTAAATGTTAATTTTAGAAAAATGAGTTATATTCCTCAAGTTTTGGGTTTTCCAATGTCAAAAAAAGCTGATGCGGATGGAAAAATAAGATTGGGAGATATTGTGATTTGTACTCAAAAGTTGAAGTATGAAGTGGAGTTTCAAAAATCTGATTTAGAGACGGTTTTGTATAGTTGGTTGGTTCATGGGGTTGAGAATTTGCTGAAATGATATAGTTGCGATTATTGTAATAATGTAGTTATTTTGGTTTAATCTTTTGATGTCGGTTTTTCACTTAAAATATAGACCAATTAAATTTTCTGATTTGGATTTGGTTGATGTAGCTGATAGTTTAAAAAAGTATTTGTCAGCAAAAGATATTCCTCAATCGTTTTTATTTTCTGGGCCCAAAGGAGCAGGAAAAACATCGGCGGCAAGAATTTTGGCTAGGGCAGTTAATTGTACGGATTTACAAAATAGTGAGCCTTGTGGAAAATGTGATAATTGTAAAGAAATAATTAAGAGTGGAGCCATGGATGTAATTGAAATGGATGCGGCTTCGAATAGAGGAATTGAGGATATAAGAGCTTTAAAGGATAAAGCATACTTATTGCCTAGTAAATTGAATAAAAAAGTTTTTATTATTGATGAAGTGCACATGTTGACTAAAGATGCATTCAATGCGCTATTGAAGTTGATTGAAGAACCACCAAAGCACACAATTTTTGTTTTATGTACAACTGATGCTGAAAAAATTCCAGAAACGGTGTTGTCGAGATTGGTAAGGGTAGATTTTAGAAAAGGTGGAAAGAATGAATTAAAAGGTTCGTTAAAAAAAATAATTGAGGGTGAAGGTATTGAAATTGCTAAAGAGGCAATTGATTTTATTGTAGAAAAAAGTGATGGTAGTTTTAGAAATTTGCAAAGAAATTTTAATGAATTGTATTTACAATTGGGGAAAAAATTAAAAACAGAGGATGTTTTTAAATTTTATTTAGATAAAAGTGGTAGTTATAGAGAGGAAGATTTTGATAATGATTTGAATAATAGGGAAATAAAATTGATTTTAGAAAAGTTGGAAAAAATGGCAAATGATGGGGTAGATTTTCCTAGTTTTAGGTCGAAATTAATGAATTTTTTCCAAAAGAAAATTTTGGCTTTTTATGGAATTCCTACAAATTCTACAAAGCAGACTGGTTTGAATTTGGAGGAATCAGAATTTTTTATGGGTCTTTTAATAAAGGCATCAAAGATTGAGAAAGACGTGGAGATTGATCAATTGCCAATGGAATTAGCAGTGGTGGAATTTGGGGAAGAAAAAAGAAAAGGATTGGTTAAAAAAGAAAAAGAAGAGTCGGTTGAAAAAAAAATAGAAGTTAAAAATGAAGAAATTGCAGAACAGATTGTAAACGAAGAAAAGGTGGATTCACAACATGTTTGTTCATTAGAATTGGAAGCGATTGAGGAAAAATGGGGGAATTTATTAACAGCAGTAAAACCTTTTAATTATGCAGTCGAAGCATTTTTAAGAGCGACTAAACCAAAATCAATCAAAGGGAATGTTTTACTGTTGGAGGTTTTTTATCCATTTCATAAAGATCGATTGGAAGAAAGTAAAAATAGAAAAATAGTGGAAGATGGCATTACTAAAGCCTTTGGGGTGAATTTGAGTTTTGAGTGTGTTTTGGCAAAAAACAAGAAACAACCATTGGTGATTAAAAATGATACGCCAATAGAACATGTGAGTGATCAGTTGACGGAAAATAAAAATGATAAGGTGGGTAGTGGTGATATCTATGATGTGGCAAAAGAAATATTTGGATAAGTTATAATAGGTTTATTAAAAATTAATTTAAATTATGTTTGATAAAACAAAAATGTTAGCTCAGGCTTATAAATTGAAAAAAGCAATTGAGGCTGAATCAATTGAAATTGAGGAAAGTGGAATTAATGTGACAGTGACTGGTGACCAAAAAATTAAGTTTTTATCAGTGAATGGGGTTGAGAATAAAATCTTGGTGGACACCATTAATAAGGCTTTAAAAAAATCGCAAGAAATGGCGGCTAAGAGAATGAAAGACATGGGTGGGCTTGAAGGATTGTTTTAAATTTCTAATGGCAGCAGAATTACCAAAGAGTATTAGAAATTTGGTTTCAGTGTTTGAGAGATTGCCGGGAATTGGTCCAAAAAGTGCTAGTAGATTGGCATTTTATTTACTTAACACACCAGAATCTTACGTGACAGAGATTGCTAGATCGCTTTTGGCAATTAAAAAAGAGGTAAAAATTTGTAAAGAATGTTTTTCGGTTTGTGAAGGAGAAACCTGTTCTATTTGTGGAGACGAAAAAAGAAATAAGAAAATAATTTGTGTGGTAGAAAGAGCGATTGATGTGATGGCGATTGAAAATATTGGTGGATATAAAGGTGTTTATCATGTTTTGGGTGGAGTAATAAACCCATTGGAGCATGTGAGTCCTGATGATTTAAAAGTAGATGAATTAATTGATCGGGTACAAACCCTCTGTCCTTCGGACATCTCCCTTGAAAAGAGCGACTATCAAATAGAAATTATTTTGGCGACAAATCCGACAATGGAGGGTGAAGGGACGGCGCTTTATATTAAGAAAAAAATTGAAAACTTGGCTAAAGAAAATATTAAGATTTCTCGGATCGGTAGTGGTTTGCCGATGGGAGCGGATTTGGAATATGCAGATCAAGCAACTTTGAGTCGAGCCATGGAGGGACGAAGAGAGATATAATAAATTATGAATCAGATTATAAATGATTTTAAAAAAGGATTTAAACAATTAGGGCAGGAGACGGCGGAAAAATTGGTAGAAGAAACAGGAAAAATTGCCGAATCAATAATTACAGCACAAGAACTTTTGGGAGATATTAAACCATTAAATGATCAAGAGATTGCTCAAAAAAAGGTAGAAGATGAAAAGAAAAAGCAAGAGGAGATGACTAAGTTAAGATCACAGATATCTGGACGATCGGTGGAAAGTGAAATGGAACAATTAAGACGACAAAAAGAAAATGAAGAAGAAGAAAGAGAAAAATATTTTGAAAAGGAAAAAGAAAGACAAGAATGGGAAAGGCAGCAACAGATGGAAAATTCAGAGTTGATGATGGAATCAACAAATCCATCAAAACAGAGAAAGAGTCGAGGAAGTGCAATGTCTCATAAAAAGAAAAGCCAGCCAGATCAAAGTCAGATGTCGCAGACAAGTGAGTTTAAGGGTAAAATTGATAAATAATGAAAATTTATAATACTTTAACCAGACAGAAGGAAGAATTTAAACCAATTAAAGAAAATGAGATTGGTATTTATTCTTGTGGGCCGACGGTTTATTCTAGTCCACATATTGGTAATATGTATGCCTATGTTTGTTGGGATGTATTAGTGAGGACCTTTAGATATCTTGGATACAAAGTAAATAATGTAATAAATATTACAGATGTTGGTCATTTAACTTCTGATGCGGATAGTGGCGAAGATAAAATGGAAAAGGGTTCAAAAAGAGAAGGATTGACGGTTTTTGGAATTGCTAAGAAATATGAAAATGAGTTTTTGGAAAATTTGAAAGAATTAAATATTGAAGATCCTTGGAAAATGCCAAGAGCGACAGATAATATTCAAGAACAGATTGATTTGATTAAAAAAATTGAAGCCAATGGTTTTACTTATAAGACCAGTGATGGAATTTATTTTGATACGTCTAAATTTGCTGATTATGGAAAGTTTGCCAATTTAAATTTGGAAAAATTAAAAGAAGGGGCGAGAGTGGAAATTAATGAGGAGAAAAAAAATCCAAGCGATTTTGCTTTGTGGAAATTTTCTCCGACAAATGAAAAAAGACAAATGGAATGGGAGAGTCCGTGGGGAGTGGGGTTTCCGGGGTGGCATATTGAATGTACGGCGATGTCGACCAAATATTTGGGTGAAACTTTTGATATTCATACTGGCGGGGAAGATCATATTGCGATTCACCATACTAATGAAATTGCCCAAGGGTATGGTGCTTTTGGTCATAATACAGCTCATTATTGGATGCATAATGCGTTTATTACTTTTAAAGGAGAAAAAATTAGTAAATCAAGTGGAGGTTTATTTACAGTTTTTGATTTAAAAGAAATGGGGTTTGATATATTGGCTTATAGATACATGATTTTAAATTCACATTATAGAAATGGTATTGAGTTTTCAATTGAAAATTTAAGAATAGCGGAAACAGCTCTTAATAAGTTGAGAGGTTATAAAGTTGAGAGTTTGTCGGGTGTTAATCAAGTGTTCAAGCAGGAATTTATTGAATTAATTTCTAATGATTTGGCAATGCCGGAAGTGATGGCTTTGGTGTGGAAAGTGGCTAAATCAGATTTAAAACCGGACGAAAAATGGGCAACGCTTTTAGATTTTGATAGAGTTTTGGGTTTAGATTTAAATAAAGAAATAGTTGAAGAAAAGATTCCAGAGGAGATTTTAAAATTGGTGGAGGAAAGACAAAAGGCGAGAGATAATAAGAATTGGATGGAATCCGATAGATTAAGGGAAGAAATTAAAAAACTTGGTTATCTAGTTGAAGATTTAGGAAATACCTGTAAAATAAGACCAATAACGTAATTGTTAAATTGCGCTTAATATGTTAATCTAGTTAGTTCATGAAAGGAAATAAATATCAATACCAAATTATTTTGGTTTTAAGTCCAAAAACCGAAGACAAAGAAAAGGTTTTATCTAAAGCTTATTCTTGGTTAGAAAGTAAAAAGGCAGAAATCTTAAATAAGGACCATATGGGTTTTAAAGATTTGGCCTATGAAATTAAAGGTCACAATAAAGGTGATTTTTGGGTTTTGGATGTAGAATCTGAAGAAACTTTAAAAATAAAGGATTTTAATCTTTTATTAGATAGAGAAATAAATATTATTCGTTATTTAATTTTGAAAAAGTAAGAGGAGAAAAAACTATGCCAAGTAGATGTCTCAATAGGGTAATGTTAATAGGTAATTTAACTCGTGACCCAGAGTTAAGATATACTCCAGCTGGTATGGCTGTGGCTTCTTTTGGTTTAGCCACCAATCGAGTTTGGATAACCAAACAAGGTGAGCGAAAAGAAGATGCTCAATTCCATCGAATTGTGGCTTGGAATAAATTAGCGGAACTTTGTTCACAGCTTTTATCTAAAGGTCGAAGAGTTTATGTTGATGGCAGAATTCAATACAGAGATTTTGTTGATCAAGAAAACAATAAAAAACAAATTGCTGAAATTATTATTGATGATATGATTATCCTTGATAATAAAGGAGGCGCTGGTGATCGTGATGTTGCTGGTGATTTGGGTGATGCTGATTTAGCATTGGAAACTCAAGAAGCTCCAATTGAAGATATTGTTATCCCGGATGATTTGGGAGAAATTTCAGTTGTGGATGAAACTAAAAAAGAAGGAGAAATTCCACTTACTGAAGAAAAAAAGGATGAAGAAATGCCTTTTTAAGGAGAAGATATGATAAAGAAAAGTAAAAAAGATAATATCTTAGCAGCAAAAAGAAGAGGTCGAGAAAAGGGCTGTTCTTATTGTAAGACCAACACACTTCCGGTGTGGCAGGATTATGAAAAAATGAGAGAGTTTTTATCGGCTAGATCTAAAATTGTGGGATCTCAGTTTAGCGGAACTTGTGCTAAACATCAGCGAAAGTTGGTGAAGGCAATTAAACAAGCAAGACATTTAGCTTTGTTGCCTTTTACAACCCAATAAATTCGTTTTTAAGTGAATCTAAAACCCCGCATTGGCGGGGTTTTTGGTTATAATGAAATAATGAAAGTTAAAGACAAAGGTACATGGACTATTAAGTTGCCGATTAAGGCAAAACTTCTGGTTGAAATTGGTGATAAAGTTGATGCGGGTCAAAAACTAGCTGTTTTTAATAGCCATACTGTAGAAACTTTTAGTTATGGTGGAGATTTGGCGAAAATAAGTGAAAAGAAAAGGGAGGAATTGGATAATTTTTTTAAAGAAAAAATGGTTCAAGCAGGCGAGGTTTTTTATGAAATCGGATTTTTTAAAAATAAAATTTGTTTTCCATTAACAGGTGTTTGTTTGGGATTTGATGAATTTAAAAATTTAAAAATAGAAAAAATCGAAGACGAAGAAAGGGGGATTTTTTCACCAATTGAAGCTAAAGTTGGAAAAATAGAGGAAGGAAAGCTGGTTTTAGAATTTAAGGTAAAAGAATATGAAGGACAAGGATTGAATGGATTGAAAGCTTGGGGAGAAGGAGAAATTAAGGTTGTTGATGAGATAAAATTTTTGGATTATGAAATGGATGATAATATTTTGTTTACTAGTAATTTAAATAGGGCTTTTTTATTAAAAGCTCAAGTGGTGGGGGTTAAGGCAGTGGTGGTAAAAGATAATGAAGATACTAAAGAAGTTGATATTGATATTCCAGTATTAAGATTGAAAAATGAAATTTGGGATGAATTTATGAAAGAAAATTTGGGGAAGAAAAAAAAGATATTAGTAAATGCTAAGATGGATAAACTATTATTAGTGTTAGAATAGATGATGAAATTTAGAAACATAAGAAATCTTTTTGTAATTTTGGCCTTATTATCGGTTGTTTCTTTGGTTAGTTTTAAAATTGGAAGAGAGACTTCTGGAGTGGTGACTAGTAGTAATGGAGATAAATTAAATCTGATTTTGATGTGGAAAGTTAAAGATCAATTAAGCCAGACATTTTTAGAAAAAGATAAATTGGTTGATAAGAATATGGAGTATGGTGCGGTTAAGGGAATGGTGGCGGCATTGGATGATCCGTATACAGTGTTTTTGACTCCGGATGAAAACAAAAGTACAAATGAAACTTTAGCCGGGGAGTTTGGCGGGGTTGGAATTTCTTTGGGTTATAAAGATAAAACATTAGCAGTGATGTCGCCGTTGACAGGTACTCCAGCAGATAAAGCGGGAGTGAAAGCGGGTGATTTGATTTTACACATAACTGATAAGGAGAATAATATTGACAAAGATACAACAGATATTGCTCTAGATGAGGCAGTAAGCTTAATCAGGGGGAAAGTTGGGACTGAAGTGACTTTGAAAATGTATAGAGAGGGTAAAAGTGACTATTTTGATGTGGTTTTAAAAAGGGATAAGATTGTGGTGCCAAATATAACTTTGGAATGGAAAGAACAAGATGGTAAAAAGGTAGCTTTGGTGCGAATAAATCAATTTACGGAAACATTATTTACTGATTGGCCAAAAAAGGTAGAAGAAATTAAAACAGAAAAAGTTAAAGGTAATTTTGGGGGAATTGTTTTAGATTTGAGAAATAATCCAGGTGGATATTTGCAGGCCAGCGTTTTTGTAGCTTCTGATTTTGTAAAGGAAGGAACTATTGTGACGCAAAAATCTTATGATGGTCGAGAGGAGAAATATAATGTTGAGGAAGGCAGGGGAAATTTTTTAAATGACAAATTAGTAGTGTTGATTAATGGAGGATCAGCGTCGGCGTCAGAGATTTTAGCTGGAGCACTTAAAGATTATAATAGGGCAAAATTAGTGGGAGTAAAAAGTTTTGGTAAGGGAACAGTTCAACAGCCAGAAGATTTTTCTGATGGCAGTGGTTTACATGTAACAATTGCCAAATGGCTACTGCCAAGTGGCAAAAATATTCATAAAGAGGGCATAGAACCAGATGTTGAGGTAAAAATTCCTGATGATGCTGAGACAGATGTGCAATTAGAGAAAGCACTAAAAGTGATTTTAGAATAATTTATGAAAAAAGGTATTTTTATTGGATTGATTTTAGGGATGAGTGTTATGGGGTTGGTTTATCAGAGCAGGGTTTTTTTGAAAGAAAAAACTATAACAAAAACGCAAATTATGGATGAAGAATCGGTGGTGACTAAGGTTGTAGAAAAAGCAACTCCAAGCGTGGTAACAATTTCAATGGAAAAAACTGATGGGGGTACTCAAGACGTTGGTACTGGTTTTATTATTAGTGATGATGGTTTGATTGTGACTAATAAACATGTGGTGGCAGATATGACACTTAAATATAAAGTGGTGATTGGAAAAGATGAAGTGGTTGGAGTTGAAAATATTTACAGAGATCCATTAAATGATTTGGCTATTCTTAGGGTTAAAAAAAATGGTTTAAATGCGGTGGAATTGGGCGATTCAGATAAATTAAAAGTAGGGCAGTCGGTAATTGCGATTGGAACGGCTTTAGGAGAATTTAGATCGACGGTGACAAAGGGAGTGGTGTCTGGATTAGGGAGGGGAATTGTGGCTGGATCGGCTGAAAATATAGAAAAATTGGACAATGTAATTCAAACTGATGCAGCAATTAATCCGGGAAATTCTGGCGGTCCTTTGTTTAACTCTAGTGGACAAGTGATAGGAGTAAATGTGGCGGTGTCGGCGAGTGGTCAAAACATTGGTTTTGCTTTACCAATAAATTTGGCCAAAGAATCGGTTGAATATTTTAGAACGACAGGTGAGTTTGATAGACCATATTTAGGGGTGGGTTATAAGATGGTGAATCAGGAAGCAGCGGTGAAAAATAAAGTGGTTGCTGGAGCGTGGGTGCAACAAGTTTCTGATAATAGTCCGGCTAAAAAAGCAGGGATTAAAGTTGGAGATATTATTACTGAAGTAGATTCGGAAAAGTTAATTGACAGTGATAATGGGGATTTAGTAAAAGTAGTTAATAAGAAAAAAATTGGTGATGTGGTTGAGGTAAAAGTTTATCGAGACAAAACCGAGCAAATAATAAATGTGACTTTAGAGAAAAAGGAAAGTTAATTTTTTTCTTCAATTGGTTGGTCGAGGATGGTTAGTTCGAGTAATAAATCGTCTAAATTACCTTGCATAATGGAATCTAAGTTGTTAAAAGATTTGTCGATCCTGTGGTCTTTTACTTGATTTCTGGGATAATTATATGTTCGAATTTTATCGGCTCTGGTTGATTGACTAATACCAGAACGACCAGCGGCGATTTCGGCTTGTTTTTTCTCTTCTTCTATTTGCCAAAGTTTGTTTCTCAAAAGATCAAGAGCAATTTCTCGGTTTTGTTGTTGGTATCGTTCTGTTCGAACATCAAACATAAGCCCTGTAGGTTTGTGAACTAAATGAACGGCAGTGGATACTTTATTTACGTTTTGACCACCATTACCACCAGCACGGCAAGCAGTGATAACAACATCCTCCATTTTAAAATTAACTTCTTTAGAGTCAATTTTGGGCATAATAGCAATCGATGCAGTTGATGTTTGAAGACGACCACGTTTTTCGGTAACTGGAATTCTTTGGACACGATGAGTGCCAGCTTCATATTTTAATTGATTATAAGCATCGAAACCAGAAATTTGAATAATATTTTCGTCAAGTTGACTAACTTTCCAGCCAACTTTATTGGCATAATGAATATACATATTCATTAAATCACCAGCCCAAATAGTGGCTTCTTGACCTCCTGGACCAGGGTGAAATTCCATGATGGCAACGTTTGGATTAATTGTAGGCATAATGTTTATTTTTTATATAAATAATAAAAAAACCGCCAAATTACAGGGTAATTCAAGCGGTTTTAAAATAGCTAGTTTGATTTTTTATTATATTTTTTACCTTGGGCAACTTTTTCATTAAACTTATCAATTCTTCCTTTGATGTCAACAAATTTTTGTTGACCAGTGAAGAATGGATGACATTTAGAACAAACTTCAACGTCAATTTTTTCTAAAGTTGAACCGGTGGTAAATTTATTGCCGCAAGCACAATTAACTTGGCAATCAAAATATTTTGGATGAATTCCTTGTTTCATAGGGGTAATTATATCAGAATATTGAGGTTTTTTAAATCTTTTTATTAATTATATTAATTTAAACATTCTACTATTTTTAGTTTCTTCGACAAAATTAGGACATTGGCTATTATTTTGAAGATGATTGCAACTGATTGATGATATTTCACTATTATTACCCGTCATTAATTGGGCCAATGTTTTTTGTAGTTTGTGGTCGCAAAAGTTTAGTTTGACTGTGAGTGATCTAGCTGCTGGGGTTGTTTTGGTGGGTAAATAGTAATTGCATTTTTTTTCTGTCATTTTTTTATTTTAAAATCTCGATTAACTCGTTTAAATCAACCAATTTTTGTTCGGTGGTTTTTAAGTTTTTGAGCATTATTTGATTGTTTTTGGCTTCGTTGGTGCCAATGATGGCAAGATATTGGATTCCCAGGGAATCGGCATATTTTATTTGTTTACCAAGTTTTTCGGGGTCTGGATAGATCATTGAGGGAATATTTTGGTCGCGAAGTTTAGAGATTAAATTTAAAGTATTGATTTCGGTTTCAGGTCCAAAATTGGCAACTAAAATTTTGATTTTTGATTCATTGATTTGGGGGAGGAGATTTAGTTCTTGAATAACATCAACAACTCTTTCAAAACCAAAAGCAAAACCGACAGCGGGAATTTGAGGTCCACCGAGTGTAGAAATTAAATTATCATAACGACCACCACCACCAATGGCACCTATTTTTGGCTCAGTGACACAGACTTCAAAAATAGTACCAGTGTAATAATCACAACCGCGGACAAGGGTGGGGTCGAAAATATAAGCGTTATCGGGGATGTTTAGTTCTTTTAAATTGTTAAAAATTTGTTTTAAATTGTCGTTTGGCTGAGCTAATTTGATATATTTGAAAATATCGTTAATTTGAGTATTGGATAGGCCTTTTTTAGTGAGCTCTTTTTTTACTCCATCTTCGCCGATTTTGTCTAATTTATCGATAGATTGAAGTATTGAACTTTGGTTATTTTGGATGTTACTTTTAGATAAAATGTCGAAGAGAATTGGCCGACTGTTAATTTTAATAATGGCGTTTTTAAAATTTAATTTTTGAGTGCCGATATAGATAAGTGAAATAATTTCGGCGTCAGCGATAGAGGATGTGGTCCCAAAAATATCTATATCACACTGGACAAATTCTCGGTAACGACCTCGTTGAGTATTTTCGGCACGCCAGAC
>CAYRMT010000006.1:7443-20521 GCA_964425635.1 uncultured Gammaproteobacteria bacterium | reverse complement strand
CTCCGACTTATCTTTCAACCTAAACCCTCCAATCTTAAATTAAAAAAAATCTATATTGTCAAAAGAGCGAGATTAAAAATATAATTTGACGCAATTGCCAAATACACAAAGATCATATATTAAAAAAGTCCCAAAGTCAATATTATAAGATAAAAAAATTTTTTAGTGACCTTATTGAATCTTAGATGGAACACTTTAACTCAAAACCTATTTTCTATTTTAGAAATTTAAAGAAGATATTTTTAATAAATTTTATTTAATTACTTACCTATATAGGAACATAACAAATAATTACACAAATAATAAATTTGTATTATAATTAACCAGCTAGGGTTTAAGACAAAAATAGCACTTTAACGATTCAAGAATTTCACCCCTTCCGCACAATCTCTTAATAAAATTGACAGAAAAGCTCTGTCGGAAAGGAGAAACACTATGCCTGGACCTTATGATTCTGGAAATGATAACCGTGGCGGTTCTGGTCATCTCAATAGGGACGGCAGTATTCACTATACGGATTACAATGATCGCGGCCGCAACTCATGGGATGAAAATCGTGGAGATGTATCAAGGATACATGACACTGATAATGATCATCCCAGTTCACACAGAGACTACCCTTCAGACAACCGTGGAAACCCCTATGACCGCTAAATCTTAAACCCTTTTAGCTGTGGAAGCGTATATTATCTCAATTTAAAATATACGCTTCCACTACTCTATTAAAAATATGAATAAATTAGTTGATAATTATCTTAAAAATAACAATTTTAGTCTTGATAATATAACCGAATCTGAGGCTAAAAAAATAGTTTTATTTGCACTCAATCAATATTTTGATAAAAAAATATCAATCACTTTAATTTCATCATTAGCCGATCAAATTTTATATGTAAGTTTTTGGAATAAAAACAAATCAATAGAAAATATAAATTTAATAAACGCTTTAGAGATTCTTTCAGAACTTGACTATAATCATAAAAATAAATCAGACGAATTTAAAGAAGATGTAAAAGAGTTGAAAAGATACATTAAAAATAATAAGTGAGCCAACAGTCCCGAATCTGGAACTTGTTACCGATTCTTTAATTAAAACCTATTATAAACTTATTGAATTGGGTTTTGTCGAAGTTGGCGGTATTATTACCATAATAGATAATCAGGAGGACGAACTGTGACCACATTTAAAACATCTCTTCATGATGAAAAGACTTTTTACCAATCATTTTTAAAAGATTTAAATCTTTGCAAAGAAGAGTTAATTATTGAAAGTCCATTTATTACCAGTGAAAGAATGAAATCTCTTTGGCCATCATTAAAAAGGCTCCATAGTCGAGGAGTAAAAATTTATATTATTACTCGTAATCCAAAAGAACATAATGATGGTTACGACAGTCAATCAGAGACTGAAATTGAGGCCTTAGAAGTCTTTGGAATTCAAGTTTTTTTATGTACTGGTAATCATCATCGCAAACTGGCAATTATTGATAGAAACATTCTTTGGGAAGGAAGTTTAAATATACTGTCACAAATCAGAAGTCGAGAGATTATGCGCCGCCTTGAGGACGGCGGCTTCGCCAATGATATTTTTAAATTCTTAAATTTTCAAAAATATATTTGAAAATGATATACTCTCGCTATATGACCAAAGTAAACACCGGTTATGAAATTACCCCTGAAGACATCACTAGCGCCATCAAATACTTAACCTATATAGAAAAAATTAAGAATCCAACCCGTAAAGATGCCATTGCCTTTCTTCAAAAGAAACACGCTTTAGTTCATATAACTGCCCACAAAATAGTTGAAGATGAACAAAGCGGAAAAATAGATCCAGTTAAATTAAAAGGATAAAATATCGGTTGATTTTACTTTCAAAGCTTTAAATATTTTTTCCACAGTTTCCAAAGTTGGATTTTCTTCATCCCTTTCAATTCTGGCATAATAATTCATACTAATTTCAGCTTTCTTAGCCACTTCTGATTGTTTTAATTTAAGTTTTTTACGGGCAATCCTTAGTTTATTACCAATTTTCTGTGGTGCCATAATCGTATTTTACGACAATTAGACGATAAAATCTCTTATTTAAGTTTATATATAAATACAAACTTACTTTTTTATAAAACAAATATTTTTAAATATTCCAGCGCGATTATTGCGCGATTATTGCGCGATTATAAAAATGGTGCTATTATATTAATATGAAAACATTTGAACCAAAATACACTCTTACCAATTCTATTGTTCAAAATTTAACCTTAATTTCGGAATGTAAAGCCATTATTGATCATGCCAAAATTCTTCCAGCAGCTGAAATCAAACTTCGCCGACAGGCTTTTATTCGTATGACCCAAAGCTCAACAGCCATCGAAGGTAATGCCTTAAATTTACATCAAGTAGAAGCCCTTGTTGCTGGTAAAAAAATTGACGCTCCAGATAGAGATATTTATGAAGTAAAAAACTACATATCAGCCCTAAATTACATCGAAAAAATAGTTAAAGATAATAAAAAACTTAATAAAAGAATTTTTTTACAAATTCATAAATTAGTTACCAAAAATACTCTACCAAAAGAAAAGTCTGGTTGTCTTCGTTTAATCCCAGTTTATGTTGTTCGTCATTTTTTAGGACTTAGTCAAAAAGTCGTTTATACTGCTCCACCAGCTTCAGAAGTTTCCACTCTGGTTGAAAATCTAATTTCCTGGTTGAATGAAGAAGAAAACACCAATATCAATCCTGTAATAATAGCCGGAATTGTCCATCAAGAAATCGCCGCCATCCATCCTTTTGTTGATGGCAATGGCCGTCTTGCTCGGGCCATCTCCACTTTAGTTCTATATCAAAGAGGTTATGATTTCCGTAAACTTTTTGCTTTGGAGGATTATTATAATCTTAATCGAGTAGAATATTATAAAGCCATAAATACCGGCGAAGTCTACAAAAAAGATAAAGATTTAACTAACTGGCTTTCTTATTTTGTTAAAGGTTTTAAAGAAGAAATTAACAGTGTTAAATTTAAAGTCCAACAAATATCTCTAAAAAATATAAAAGGGGATCCTTCTCAAATGTTCTTGGATGAAGATCAGCAAAAAATTATAAGTTTTATTGATCAAGTTGGAAAAATAACTACTAAAGATGTTATCGATATTTTAAATATTCCTAAAAGAACCGCTCAACTTAAACTTTTAAAATTAAAAAAACTAAAAATTATTAAACAAACAGGCAAAGGTCCATCTTCTGCTTATTTAATTAATTAGTGTTTTGTCCTAAAAACATTCTCGGATTAACCGGTATTCCAAAAACATTAATTTGAAAATGTACATGTGGTCCTGTTGACCAACCAGTAGATCCCATTTTTCCGATCACATCACCGATGGTTACTTTTTCTCCCTTATAAACCAATATTTTATCCAAATGACCATATAACGACGTCACATTATTTCCATTATCAATAATTACATGTTTACCGTAGCCAGTTGAGGTTTCTGCCGCATAAATTACTGTCCCGTCCATAAATGGGGTAATATCATCGCCAATTTTTCCCTGAGGATTAGCAATATCAATACCGGTATGAAATAGTTGATAAGGAAGATGTGGCCTAGCAAATTCTAAGCTTATTACTCCTTTAACTGGCCAAACCATTGGCGAATTTATGGTGGTTACCACTTTTCCGCTGGTTGGATCATGAATTTCAACCGTCTGGGTGTTTGAGTCCAAAGTTGCCAATTTATCCGAAACTATATTGATTCCCGTCTGGGTTAAAATAATGACGGCAATTATCGGTAACAATAATATTAAAACAAAGGCGCTTATTACTATCCTTAACTCTTTCCTGTAAGACCACATAGTAAAGACGGTTCCCATTGGCATTGCCATAATCAGCTGTAAATTTCTCTGGGATCGGTAGTCAATAGAGGATGTTCTTTTTCTGAGGCTACTATCTTTAGAGCTACATGATTCTGGTCGGCGATAATCAAAGCCTCACCCCGATCACAGGTTAATAAGAAATGTTGTTCATATCCGCTTAAATTAAACTCCTGGGCCACCTTTTTAATGGTGGTGGTGTCCTGTTTCATTAAAACTCGTAAAGATGATTGAGAGGCAATGGCTCGGCCGTATTCAGAACTTAAAAAATCATTGGCTTGTTGGGAAATTATAGTTACTCCCAAATAATATTTTCTGGCTCTTCTGACCAGACCGGAAATAAATCGGGCACTCTCTTCCTGTTGTAACAGAATCCAGCCTTCATCAATAACCAAAATTCTTTTTTGTGGCTGGGATTTTACCTGTGAATTAACAAAATTGGCAATCGTTAACATCATGATCGGCCTCAATGTTTCACTCAAATCTTTAATGTCAAAAATAATTAATCGGTTGTCTAACTCAATATTGGTTTGAGAATTAAAAATTTCCGATAACGACCCGTTAACAAACCTCTCTAATCGACTGGCCAGATCTTTTTGTTTCAGCTGTTTCAGGGTTTTGTAAAAATCTTTAAGAAGGGGAAATTTCTGTTTCTTTTTAGCCTGACTTTTCCCGTGTAGGGTATAACCGAATTCTTTATAAATCTTAATAATCGCCCGATCGATCACCGCCTTTTCCTCGGAAGTTAAAGTTCCCAGCATTAAAGCCAAAATTTCTGTTAAATTTTGGATGTGTTCCGATAAAGCATTTTCACCGGTAACCGTTGTGGTGGAAAAATCAAACGGATTAATCTTTTCTCTGGATTTGGTCGACAGCTGAATATAGGTGCCATCCACCGAAGCCGCCAATTGTTTATATTCTCTTTCCGGATCCACCACGATTACTTTGGTTCCCTGCATTAATTGTCTTAATATTTCGACTTTGGCGGTATAACTTTTACCCGATCCCGACTGGGCGAAAATAATTGAGTTGGCGTTGGTCAAAGAAAACCGGTCGATTATTACCAGCGAACTGTTGGATTTATTAATTCCGTAAAGAATCCCTGATTCCTGAACCAATTCCGAAGAAATGAAAGGGAAAGTCAACGCCGCCGATGAACTGTCCAAATTCCTTTTTTGATTCAACAGGTTTTCGCCTCTAGGTAAAATGGATTGTAAACCCTCGATTTGCTGGAAGGTTGCCGTTTTTATATAAAACAACCTGGTCGACATTACCGTTTCCAACAGGGTGGTTAACTTCTCCAGTTCGGACAGGTTTTTGGCACTGATTGCCATATAAATGGAAATCTGAAATAATTTTTCCTGTCCTCTTAAAATTTTATCTTTCAGTTCCACCGCCGATTCCAACGGATCGGTAATTTCGGAACTGACCACCTTGCCGTCCTTCAACATAGTTCTTTTGGTCGATTCCAACTCGGTAATTTTTCTGTTTAGTTTGGGTAAGGCCAGTAGGGGATCGACCTGTTCGATATGATAAGAAATATCGATATTATGATTAAAATTAATTAGCATCGACAACCAACCGGTGGAAGCCACATAAGGATACCCTGAAATGAATAGGGTTCTTAAATACCGGTCGCCGATTTGGAGATGGTTGGCTTCTTCCTTCAAGCCGGAATAGGAAATCAAATCGACCTGATCCTGCTCTCCGAAAGAAAAATTGACTGTCTTTTTTGTCTTTCCTTTCTGATTAAACATAATTGTTCTCCGTTAATTTTTTTAATGTTTCCGAACTTAAAGCTTGGGTTTTAATTTGGCCCGGATTATAGAAACTGTAAAATAAATCCAAAATTTCCAAACTGCCCAAAGGTCTGGCTTTCATTCCCATTTTGGCCAAAGCCCGGCTGATAATATCCGTCAACAACTTTAATTGTTCTTTAATTAATTGCCAGTCCTTATTTTTCTCCATCTGGGCATAGGGGATAACGATATAAAATTTTCGCGATAATATTTTATTTCCGGCTACCAAATCGGTAATAAAATCGCAGTAGTTGTCAATCTGATTTTTATAAGCTTTTTCCTTTTCACTTTTTCGGGATTTGGAAATCTCTTCCAAATAATGATCGATATCCACTTCCCTGACCCGGATCAATATTTGCAATTGGCAGGGCAATGAATTTAAAAAGTTTTGAAAACTGTCAATTAATACATCCTGTTCTTCTTCACTTTTTAATTCAAAATTAATCGAAGAAGTCTCCAGAATTATTCGATATTCTTCATTTGGTAGGATTAAAATATCATCCTTAACTTCTTTTATCTGTATTTGCTGTCGACTGCTTGCCTTATTTTTGGATTTGTTCAAAAGCCACATTCAAACCTCCTTTACTGTTTAACTTAAAACTGAAACTGTTTTTCTTATTGGTTAAAATTTGCAAAAACTTTACAGATTCGGCCGTTTCCAATTTCCTTTCCCTTTTATTGGTTGCTTTAATTTTCTCCGTTTTCTTTTTTTCATTTTTAATTACCATTATTTCCTCTTCCCTGAAAGTTTTATCGTTTTTATTTAAAACCCAAAAACTTGGTCTTAATTTAAACCGACAGACAATCAGTAGCCAATTAAAAACTACCCTGCCCTTAACTCTCAGGGATAACACTAAACAAACCAGAAGAATTATTAATATCAACCATAATTTATACCCCGCCAATTTCATGATTGGTGGCATAAAGGTGAACAGAATCATCATCACTAAAACCGGCACCATCAGTAATAGAATTTGGGTAAAGTTTAGATTCCCGGCGATTTTATCTTCCACCGTCGTTATTTGAGCCGGAATTATGGTCGTTCTCATAAGTTTACTACCCTCCTTGGATCTTTAACCGTTTTGGCTCCGGCCTCAGCCCTGGAAACTGAAGAAGAATTGTTAGAAGTCATCACATTAATAATCTGGCTGCCCAATTTTTTAAGCTTGCCGTTGCCGGTCGCGTAAAACATCATATTGGTCATGAAACTTGGCACCTTTAGTAAAGTTAAAAATAAACCAATAGCAATAGATATTGAAATTAGAGAATTATTTGAAGCTTCCGGCAGGGCTAAAAATGAAGCCGCCAACTGCACAATTACCACCTGAACAAAAACCATAAAAACCGCCGTAAAGTATGATTTGGTTGCCACTTCAGCCAAGTCCGAGAATTTTGGAATTGTCCACAAAAGAAAGATAAAAGGGGACAGAACCGCCCCCAGGGAGATAACAATTAATCTGGTAATAAACATGAACAATAAAACGATGGCCACTATTAAAAAGATAATTAAAAATATTAAGGTAATTAAGGGCGTATTCGTGTTTATAAACACACTCGGGTTAATAATATTGACTATCCAAGCATGGTTTAAACCACCGGTTGAATTAAGAACGGCACCAACCAAAGCATTGCAAGTGATAATTACATAATTTGCCAAAAACAAAGATACATTAGCTCCCAAAAAGAACAGTCCCAATCGGGGTAATATTTGTTTTAATTCGATCTCTTCAAAACCAAAAGTTTCCGCACTCATTAAATGAAGTCCCAAGAAAGCAGTAACTAATACAAAAAGAGAATCAACAATTCCTAAGCAAACCAGCCAAAAATTAACAATAGTTTGATTTGACAATAAATCCGGAGTGGTTGTTAAGTATCCCAAAATTCCATCTGTAATTGGTTTAGTGGCACTTTCCACTATGTTTTGCATAAAAGCCGATACCGCATCAATCAACACTTGGGTTAAGCCATCACTTGGTGCCACGGCATTAATCGGCACTATATTAATTGTCTGGGTCGTTCCGTCAGTAGTTATTCCCGACAAAGCATTGTTAAAAAGAGAAATTATAACTCCGGCTCCTAAAACTATTACCAGGCCAATAATTGTATTCCGAATGGTTCTTTTAGCCGATATTAATGAATCCGGCTTTCCATTTGAAGTTATGTACTGGTAACCGGCTTTAATTAAAAAAAATACCGCGGCAACTGTGGCTATGGCAGTAATTATTTTTAAAGTATCATTGGTGTAATTAGCTATTCCACTATCTGTTGTTACCGCTAAAACTTGTTTAGAAAAAAAAACACTTATGCTAAAAAAGCTAATCATAAAAATTATGATTTTCTTTAAAAACATTTTTGTCATTTTATTGAGTTGATCCTCCAAAAGCCCCAGTCGCTAATTGAGTCACTATTGTTGAAATCACAAAAGCACCCAAAACAATTACCAAACCAATTGCCGAATAGACAATTGTTTTCTTGGCTCGGTCTAATTTTTCCGGATCACCTGAACTGGTAATATAGCCAATACCTCCCCATACAAAAAATCCAGCTGATACTAAACCCGCTAATGTCACCAATACCTGTATCACACTTTGGATGAAAGTTTGGATTTTTGACACATCGGCCGACGCCGCCAATGCTGGTGTGGCTAAGAGGAGAAAAGAAAGAAGGGTACAAGAAAACACTGTTATTTTTTTCATACGAGTCACCTTATTAAATTTATAAAAGTGGCAGGTATAAAAAATGTTTTTAGCTTTAAAAGATACAGTTTTTTACACTATTTTATAGTTTGATTATTTTATATCAAAAACTTTAATTCAAGTCAAACACTTATTACCATGTCTTTAGAAATTCCTTAGACAATCAAATTTTTCACTCTTCAAGTAGCGCTTTCACGCCGCATTTAATTATTTAACACTTCCCAATATCACCATCAATTTTTCCTCATAACCAGCCTCGGGTTTTACATCATTTTTAGTAAAAAACATTTGAAAAATAATCAGTTTATTATTTTTATTAAAATAGACAAAGTTACCTACCCGAGTAAAATCAGTGCCACCCAAACTAACTACTTCCGGTTTTAATTCGGTATTTTCATTAAATTGACCAAAGGAATATTTTTCATCATAACAGATATAAGAAAAAATCGACTTTTTATTATTTTCATCAAATACCGCTTGGGCCAACGGAACCTGTGGTAGAGGCAATTTGGTTGATGATTTAATCCACTCTTTAGGTATTTTAAAGGATATCCCACAAATTTTATCCTGGAAACTACCACCATTATTGCTACCAGCAACAACATTATTCAAAGGTAAATTATTATCAGCAAATGATTTATCTTTCTTATTACCTAAAAATAAAATAATAATAATCACTAAAATCAACCCCAAAATAATACAACCACCCACAACTATAAACCTTAAATCATTTTTACTGATTTTATCCATCTTTAATTTTATTATAATACTTATACACTTATAATTGGTCTTAGGTTTTACGCTTTTCTACGGGGTGGGAATTGGAACAACGGTTCTAATGCCGGCGTCTAGACACTCAATCTGAACAATACGCCTGGTGATTCGAACAATAACATTGGGTTCCGCTGTGTGGCCCCTCTGCAGTAAATATTGTGGCCAGATCTTTTGAATTTTATATTCAAAGCCGTGCCAAAAAAATAATTACCAGCTTAAGACCAGGTGTTCTTTAAGAACCCGAAGATTAAATTAATGGGGAAATAGGGAAGGGGATAAACAAATATATCTGTTCCCTATCCTCCCCGTTAGGTTATACCAATGTATGATGAAATAATTAGTTATGAAAATCTCTTAAAGGCTTATTTTCAAACCAGAAAATGTCGTCGATCCAAACCAAATTTCCAAAGAATGGAAATAAATTATGAAAACATCCTATTAGATCTTCAATGGAAATTAAAAAATCAACTTTATTATCCAAAACTCTACACTAAATTTGTTGTTTTTGAACCTAAAAAACGACAAATAGCCGCACCCCATTGTCATGATCGAATTGTCCATCATGCCATTATCAATATAATTGAACCCTTAACTGAAAATTTTTTTATTCATAATTCTTATGCCTGCCAAAAATCAAAAGGCGGATTTAAGGCTAGGTCAGAAATAGCCACAGTTTACCGACAAATATATAAACAAACTCCAATATTTTATGTCCTAAAATGCGATATTAGGTCATATTTTGCCAGCATTAATCATCAAGTGTTATTAAATCTTCTTAAGAAATTTATTAACTGTGAAAAAACCATTAGGCTACTTCAAAAAATAATTAATTCCTATTCTGAAACCCCAGATACCGGTATTCCCATTGGCAACCTAACCAGTCAACTATTTGCCAACTTATATCTCCATCCACTTGATATTTTTGTCACCCAAATGGTCGGTGAAAAAAATTATTTTCGTTATATGGACGACTTTTTAATTTTTTCTCCCAACAAAAAGTATCTTCTTAATTTAAGAATCTTAATGAAAGGATTTTTAAAATATTATTTAAAATTAAATTATCATCCCAAAAAAAATAATATTTTTCGGGCCGACAAAGGTGTTGATTTTGTTGGTTATCTCATCAAACCAGACTCAATTACCATGCGTAAAAAAACCATTAGAAAATTTAAAAAAAGACATAAAAAAAGAATCAAATTACTTAAAAAATTAGTCATCCAAAATAAATTAGAAGAAGCCGATGTCTTAAAGAAAAAGTTACTAAGCTCCAAAAGTTCCTTACGCGGATTTTTAAAAGATACCGATTATGAATATCAAAATAATTTATTAAAAATCAACGGCATCATTATGCCGCCTGAACTTTAGTCAAACCAGAACAAATATTAACTCTTGACATGAAATATTAGTTATTGTAACCTGTAAGTGTAATTAATTTACACACAGGAGTCACATGAGCTTTATAAAAGATTTTATTAAAACTAGAAGAGATACTCAGACAGTTTTTAATTTTTCCGATTTAAATCAAGCAGTAGAAGGCTATACTGGATCAAAATTAAGATCAGCTTTAAAATATGCCTTAACTAAAGGTGACATTTTTAGAATTTCTAAAGGAATTTATTCTTTATCAAAAGACTATTCCCGTTTGGAATTTGCCAATAGATATCGAAGTCCATCATACATCAGTTTATATTCCGTTCTCCAAAAAGAAGGCGTTATTTTTCAACCATACTCCACCATTTATGTTGTATCCAATCGATCACAAGAAATTGAGATAAATGAACAAAAATATATTTATCGTAAAATTAAAGATAATATTTTATTAAATCCTTTTGGTGTCAAAAATGAAAATGGTATTCAAATAGCCAGTATTGAAAGAGCCATATGTGACAAAATTTATTTGGATGGAGATGAATATTTTGATAATTTGAGAAATATTGATTGGAATTTAATGAGAGAAATAAATACTAAAGTTTACGGTGAAAATAAATTAATTTTAAATTTTATAAATAAGAACAATAAATGAAAGCACTTGATATTACTATCCATAAAACAAATTTAACCAACATTTTGATTGATATTTTCAAAAATAGTTCATTAGGGCCGTTATTGGGATTTAAGGGTGGAACCGCTGCCTTATTATTTTATAATTTACCCAGATTTTCAGTTGATTTAGATTTTGATTTTATTATTGATCTTAAAAAAGATTCACCCGAATTAAAGGAATTTATTAACAAGATGTCGTCTTTACTATCGGCTAAATTTGAAATAAAAGATCAAAGTGCCAAATATAATACTTTATTTTGGCTAGTTAGTTATGGCACTGGTTTGGCTAATATAAAAGTGGAAGTATCAACCAGAGATAATCCTTATAATCATTACCATTTAGTTCCATTTTATGGAACTACTATTAGAGTCATTAATTTAAAAGATATGATGGCTCATAAATTAGTGGCAGTAACCGAAAGGGGAACTTTAGCTAATCGAGATTTATTTGACATTCATTATTTTTTAGGTTTACCTGAAGCCTCACAAGTTAATTATCAAATAATTAAACACCGAACCGGAAAAGATCCCAAAGAATTTTATTTATTTTTACTAGAATATTTAAATAAAGTAAATTCAAAATCAATCTTATCTGGTTTAGGTGAAGTCTTAACTGATTCTCAAAAAGATTGGGCTAAAGCCAAATTAATTATAGAAATTAAAGGCTTAGTACAAAGACAAATAGATTTATTGGAGTCCTAAATAAAATATTTTTAAACGTAATTATATTCGTTCAACCATGCCAGTAATAACTGGTAATTTTCTCAGTTTGCAATTCAGATTCTAGTTTAGAAAATAATAACCATCCTACATAAGCTGGCTATTTATGTCAGTTACTGGCTACATTAGTTTTATACATTCATCTAAAAATCTCTATTATTTGTCTATTGTAAATAGAGGATTACAAATCCTCCAATTAATATTAATTAAAGGATTTATATCTAAAATTACCGATCTTATATAACCTTATACAATCTTATATATAAATATATAAGTTCAATTTTTGAAATGATTCAAAGTAATATTTATGTTGTTTTAGCCAACACCTAAATTAATTTCAAAATCATCTGATTTATTATCAGCATATTTTGTTTTATTCCATTTTATTTGTGGTTCTTCTGGAATTGATTCATGTTTTGGTGGAGGATTAGGTATTTGCCATTGACCATCAACACTTTTAATTAAAATTTCTCTTGGTTTAGCTCCATTTGAAGGACCAACAAATCCGGCTGTTTCAATTTCATCTAAAATTTTTGCTGCTCTGGCATAACCAACCATAAGTTTTCTTTGAAGAAAAGTTGTACTGACAACCCCTGATTCTAGAATTAGATTAACAGCATTCTCAAATAAAGGATCTCTGTCTTCTGATTTTATTTTTTCTTGAGGAATAATATAAGTTAACATAATTACAGGATATCACTATTCGACTTTAGCTGTTAATTAATTTTATCTTTTTTACCACTCAAATATATTAACTATATTTTCAATAGCATTTCTTATACGATCAACAATAGTTTGTCGTTCCAAAATCTTTGGAGCTGTTGGCAATAAATCAACAATATCTTGACCACGAGGTAATTTTTGGGTGAATAAATATTCACCAATTAATTGTTCCATTTTTTCGATTGGTATGTTTTCTTCATTAGCTAACTTCTTCAAAGAATTAAATCTTTCACTTGTCCAAAATTCATTGAATTTCTTTTCGACATTATCCGCCTTATCAATTTTTGGCAAATTTTCTTCGATAAATTTCTTAATCAAATCTTTTTTATTTCTCAATTGAACATCTCTATCAAATACTTTTAATATGTCTTCAATTTTCTTATTCCTCACCACATCAGAACTAATATTTTTAAGTCCAGCAATCAAAAGAATAATATAATCAAAATTAATAATATCTCG
>CAYRMT010000006.1:0-7343 GCA_964425635.1 uncultured Gammaproteobacteria bacterium | reverse complement strand
TGTTGGAACTCTTTGACGTAGTTCTGTTAATTCATTTTCAAATTCTTTCTTCTGGTCTTCATATGGTTTTTTAAAGACGATTTCTTTTGCATTTTCGTCACCAAAAAGGGTCAGAGCTTTATCCGTCGCTTCTTTTAAGTTTCTAAAAGAAATTATATTTCCATGTGGTTTATCTGAATTCAAAAGTCGATTTGTCCTAGAATAGGCTTGAATTAAACCATGATATCTCAAATTTTTATCGACATAAAGTGTATTTAATCGTGGGCTATCAAAACCAGTTAAAAACATATTAACAACTAAAACCAAATCAACTTCTTTATTTTTAATTCTTTTTTGTAAATCCTTGTAGTAATCATAAAAACGATCAGTCGAAAAATTAGTTGAATATAATTTGTTGTAGTCCTTAATACAGTCTTCTAAAAAATCTCGTGAGTGTTGATTACCAGTTGTGCCTTCGTTAGCAAAAATATCAACATCAAGATCTGAATTATCATCTTCATTTATTTGATAAGTAAAAATAGTGGCGATTTTAAAATCATCAGTTTTTTTATTTTTAAATAAAGTGTAATATTTTTTCAAAACATCAATATTGGAAACCGCAAAAAGAGCATTAAATTTCCCATTTTTTGTTTTTCTTTTCCAATCAGCCAATATATAATCCGTAATTTTATTAAGACGGTTATCACTTTCGAGCACCTCTTTAGTATTAATTCCTTCAACCATAGAGTCGGCAAAAATATCGGCATCTAAGGTATCAGGATCTCTCTGTTTATATTTTCCAACATATTCAACCGCAAAACCCAAAACATTATTATCAGATATGGCATTAGTAATAATGTATTTATGTAAACATTCATCAAAAACGTTAACTGTAGTTACTCCACCAATATTATTTTCGGCAAAAATTGGTGTTCCAGTAAATCCAAACAGTTGAGCCTTTTTGAAAAATGCTTTAATTCGAGTATGAGTTTGACCAAATTGGCTACGATGACATTCATCAAAAATAATAACCACTTTTTCATCAGCTAAATTTGAAAATTGTTTAAAGTAACTTTCTCGTCCAATCGCAATATCTAATTTTTGGATTGTAGTCACAATCAATTTTCTATTTTGATCTTTTAGTTGTTTAACTAAGGTTCGAGTATTATCAGTTCCATCAACTGAACCGTCAGAAAAAGAATTAAATTCTTTAGTGGTTTGAATATCAAGATCTTTTCGATCAACCACAAAAAGGACTTTCTTGATTTCGGGAATTCGTGAAAGTATCTGTGATGCTTTAAATGAAGTCAGGGTCTTTCCTGAACCGGTGGTGTGCCAAATATAGCCATTTTTATCAGACTCACAAACTCGTTTTTCAATAGCTTTGACGGCATTATATTGATAAGGACGAAGAACCATTGGAATTTGTAATGATTCAGCTAACACAATATATTCAGCAATCATTCTTGAAATAAAACATTTTTCCAAAAAAGCATCGGCAAATTTATCTAATTGGGTAATTTTTTTATTATTTTCATCAGTCCAAAAAAATGTCTGTTCAAATGATTGTTTTGGGTTATTGGAAAAATATTTTGTATTAACTCCATTTGAAATTACAAAGATTTGAATATATTCAAAAAATGTCCCAGTAAAAGAATGTTTATGATATCTTTGAATCTGGTTAAAAGCCTCTTTCATTTCTATACCTCGGCGTTTGAGTTCAATTTGTACCAAAGGTAATCCATTTATTAAAAGAGTGACATCGTAACGATTTTCATACCGACCAGCTTGAGTAACTTGGTGAGTGACTTGATATTCATTCTTACACCATTGATCCATATTAAAAAATCGGACATAAAAAATAGATTCATCATCACGATTCAAGGCAAATCTATCTCGTAAAGTTTTAGCTTTTTGAAATCGGTCACCTTTATTTAAATGATTTAAAATTCGAGTAAACTCATCATCAGAAAAAGTTGTTTTATTGAATTTTTCCAATTGACTACGCAAATTAATTTCCACCGCTTCCGAATCTTCCAACACCACTGTCACAAATCCCAATCTATTCAATTGGCTAATTAATGTATTTTCTAATTGTTGTTCTGATTGATGTGTCATATTTATTCAAATAATTGTAATATACACTGAATTCTCCCAAATAATTCATCATAAGTAATTATCTCAACATCTTTTTGAGAACTTCTAAATAAGTCAAAAGATTTTATCTCAAAATCATCACTTGGAGTGATACCAATTATCACTACACATTTTGAATTATTCAGATATCTACCATTTTTCTCTTGATATTCTTTTAAGTAAGTTTTTCTTTGATTTAAAACTTGATTTATAGCACCAGACAACTCTTCAGTTATTGAATATATTGTATTTTCTCCATCACTGGTTTTTCCTCTATAAACCCCACCTACAACAATGTCTTCTCTGGGTGTTTTTATCTCTATGAAAGCAACATTTTTGGTTAATTCGTTTTGATAAAGAAAATCGCCAATAACACCACCAGAATTATTATCTTCTTTACCGCCACAATAAAATTTATCACCTATTTTTATATATGGAGCAGAAAAAACTTGTGATAAAACCCAAGAATTTTCATTAAACGTTTTTTGCCAAAACTCTTCATCATAGTTTTCTTTATTATCATCCCATATCTTTAAAATATTTCTAATTTTTACTAAAGAAATAAGATTGTTTAAATTTTCCAGATCATTATCTGTAAGTTTACCTAAGCTTTCTAAAACTTGCTCTTTATTTTCAATATTAGCGATGACTGGTAATATTCTACTCAAATTTTGATCAGTGACAGAAAAATAATCCTCAAATTCACCTAAATCAATTGTGTCTCGCCATGCATATAAAAAAGAAATCATTTTCCAAAATTCTCGATATCCATCCTGACCCCTAACAAATGGAATAATCACTTCATCACTACCCTTGTTTACATTTCTACTAATAAAATCTTTATCTGTTTTTCTAAAACTTAATCGAGCTTGATATTTTTCATCCGTATCTGATTTTTGAAAATCACAAACTGTATAGATGTTGCATTGTTCACTTTTAGCTAAAATAAAACCATTATAAACAATCTTATTATTATCGATAATCTGACAATTAAAGTTATCTATTCTAATAATAGATAAAATAGAGAGGTCTTTGTTCATTACAAGATCAAAATAATTTTTAGAGTTCATATTTTTATACAAATACCCCAATTATTCAAGTTTGTTATTTTGTAACTGATAACTTTGAAATACATAAGTCAATTAACGCTAGCATCCGAAAAAATAAGTAATCTTTTATTCTATCGTCAGTTATTGGTATTTTATCTACTTCAGAATGTCTTATCATGTAGTCATTTCCTATTTTTGTTAAATTTTTAAATTCATTATCAAACTCATCGTAATTAATTTGGTTCGATAATAATTTGACTAATTTATCGGTTGACTCCTTCTTGTTACCTGGTTGTATTATTGTTTTCAACCTTTCGAATGCATCCCACAGTTTTTCAATAGCTGATTGTTTATTACCCTCTATATAAAAATTACGTGAATTTTCAATCATAGTATTAAAATACGTATCTTTTGTTTTTGCAATTTTATTTGATAGAAGTTCGAAATTAACATTTAGTCTATATGCTAGAGATAAATCGATAATTTCATTTGATTTAATTGAATTTTCTAAAAAATTAGAAAATTCAATCTGAGCCTCTTGTATACATTGATCTAAATCTATTGCCTTTTCTTGACAATGTTTTATAAAATATTTTCTTTTAAAGATAGCCTGAGTAATAAAATAAATCTTATCTATATTAAATTCAAAAAGTATAGAAGAAATCCATCTACTACGAGTAGTTCCATCATGTTTATAATCAAAACCATTCTCTTGAAAAAATTTTGTAATATACCATGATGTTCTATATGGGAATTTAGTGTTATCTCCACAAATAATTTCTGCTAATTTTTCTTCAAAGTCCATTGTTTCACGTCTTGCTTCGAGTAACTTCCTTTTTTGCATATCAATTTCTGTCTTTTGTGGTTTTTTTTCAAAAAAAAATATTTCGTCTTCCAATATAGTTAATACCTTTTTAATTGTTGAGTTTTTTAATCCAGAAAATACATAGTTAAAATTAGAATCAACATCGTCATAAACACCAAAATCAATCTGGTTAAAGCGTGAAAGCATTTTTGTTTCAAGTGTTAATTGAATATCTGAATTAAATTTATTTAAATCTTTATTCCATTGTCCTTCTTCAGAATTATCGCTTGGGAAGAAAGGTTGGTTTTTTAGCAGATTATTAAATCTGTCTAATAATTTTTTATATTCAACAATTTTTGATTTCATAAATTATACAAACAACCCTTGCATTAAGCCCTTTTTCCACTCCTCAGCTTTTACAATCTGTTGTTGTTTTGATTCTAATAATTTATCAATTGATTCCAAAAAATCAGAAATTTTTTGCTGTTCCTCCAATAAAGGAAGTTTAATTTTTATTTTTATAAATCCACTTTTTGATATATTATAACGAGTACTCCCTTGAGCTAATTTAATAACTTCTCTTCTATAAATCGAATGTCTAAAAAAGAATTTTGCAAAATATGGATCTAATTTTAGTAATGAATTTGGGCGGAATCCAAATGAAAAACTATTTAAATATGGAAAAATATTTTTTTCTAATAATACAGATGCAAAACCAACTTCTTCTGGTGTTTCGGATGAAGTAGTAAAAAATATATCACCAAATTGCCCTTTATTTTGATTTTCACTACTACTAATTTTTACAAAAGAAAATCTATTTATATTTATAAAACTACTATCAAATATTTGTTTATAAGTTATAAAAGCTTTACCAACTCCAAAATCTTCAGCACTTTTTCCAGTCAGTCCATTATAAATGTTACCAATTTCTCCTAATCTTTTTTCTTCCCACTCTGGAAACTTCTTTCCATTTTCATCTTTAAATCTAATTTCTTGTGCAAAAATTTTTTGCATCATACCTTTTTTATATTTCCCCAAATTCTCTTTTTGTTCTTTTAAATTTTCAATCCATTCATCAACTTTACTCAAAAATGATGCAATTTTTTGTTGTTCAGGAAAAGATGGGATTGTAAGATTTATATCAGAAAAAAAATCTGAAACACTCATATTTAATAATCCATGATTTCTTGCTCCTTCTTGGGCAATTTTATTTATCTCATTATTAATTTTTCCTGCGTCAAAATATTTTTCAAAAAAACCAGCTAAATTGTTGTTATCTTTTATTTTAAAACATATATATAAAGGTGAAACTACACCAGAATCATATTTAGTTAACCTTTTTAAGGCTCCCATCGGATATCCTTTTGAATAACTTTTATTATATGCAAAATCATCTTTATTTAAAAGAAAATACCCAGAAAGATTTTTAGAGGATACAGATTTAGTAAAAAATTTTTCCTGATTAATTAACCCTTGTTGAGCAGAAATAGTAAGTACATTTAAATTGTTAACTGTATTTTTTTGAGTAATTCTAAAAAAAACTTCTTCAAATTTTTTTTCCATCCACTTATTAATAAAATTAGGAAAACGGAGTTTAGGAATATTTATTTGATTGGTTTTAATTGACATTATTAAAAAGGTTTATCTATTTTTAATTCATCACAAAATTCAGCAATTTTATTTTGTAATTCAATTTCTTCTTTATTTAATTCTTTTAAATTTTTGGCCACGGCATTAATGTCAATTTCTTCCTCTTCTTCAAAAGTATCCACATAACGGGGAATGTTAAGATTGTATTCATTCTCTTTAACTTCATCCGATTTTACTTTGTGAGAATATTTGGCAATTTCACTTCTATTTTTATAAGTTTCCAAAATTTTAGCCACATTTTCATCAGTTAATTTATTTTGGTTTTTACCTTTTTCAAATTCTTTTGAAGCATCAATAAACAAAATATCTTCATCATCTTTGCGACATTTTTTAAATATCAAAACTGTAGCGGGGATTGATGTTCCATAAAATAAGTTTGATGGTAAACCAATCACGGCATCTAGATAATTTTGTTTTTCAATAATATATTTTCTAATTTGACCTTCTGCTCCAGATCTAAATAAAGCTCCATGAGGCAAAACCACCGCCATCGTGCCATTATCAGCTAAATGATAAAGCATGTGAGTCACAAAAGCATAATCCGCCGCACCTTTTGGAGCCAATCGACCATATTGAGAAAATCTTTCATCTTGTGCTAAAACTGGATCAGCTTCACCTTTCCACTGTGCCGAAAATGGTGGATTTGCCACAATTACTTCTGCTTTTAAATCTTGGTGCATATCATCGGTTAAAGTATCACCTAGTTTAATTAAAAATTTATCAAAATGAACTCCGTGCAAAATCATGTTCATTCTGGCAAGGTTGTACGTGGTTGGATTTAATTCTTGTCCAAAATAATTTAATACATCAGCATAATCACCAATGCGAAGTAATAAAGAACCAGATCCACAAGTTGGATCAAAAACTGATTTAATTCGCTTTTTATCACAAGAAACAATTTGAGCCAATAGTCTCGATACTTGAGCCGGAGTATAAAATTCACCACCTTTTTTTCCAGCACCAGCAGCAAATTCACCAATTAAATACTCATAAGCATCACCCAGCAAATCACTTTTAGAATCTTCTAATTTAAAATCAATTCCACTCAAAAGACTTAAAACATCAACAATCACTTCATTTTTTTGTTTTTCACTCGATCCAAGTTTTGGAGAAGTTAAAAGAACATCATTAAATAACCCTTTAAAATCATCTTCACTTTCAGTTCCCATCGAAGTCTGTTCAATTTTATTCAAAACATTTTTAAGATCTTCTAAAATAAAATCGGTTTGACCTTTTATATTTCCTTTTCCTTTTTTAACCAAATAAGAAAAAAGTTCTGTTGGTCTTAAGAAAAAACCAAGTTGACCAATACACCCTTTTTTTATGTGTTCCAAATATTTTTCACCTTTATCAGTATGTTCTTTTATTTCTGAAAATTTAAAATTTTCACTAGTCAGCAATTTTTCATCAACATAAAGTTCTAATTTTTCTGACAGATATTTATAGAAAATAAAACCGAGAATATAGTTTTTATATTCATCAGCATTCATTTTGCCTCGTAAAGCATTAGCCACAGCCCATAATTGTTTTTCTAAGAGTCTTTTTTGTTCTTCTGACATAAATTATTTTATGAATAAATCTAATACTGTTTATATCTTATCACTGAAAAAGATTTTCTTCCTAGAAAAAGGCACGTTATTTAAGGGGTCTTACCCTTCGTTTAACAAGGGTTTTTGTTCTATTACATTTTTTGATATCGGGTGGTTGCTCCCTGACCAATACGT
>CAYRMT010000005.1:27830-29302 GCA_964425635.1 uncultured Gammaproteobacteria bacterium | reverse complement strand
TAGAAGCCGATTGTGGTGGAGATTGTGTCAAAAATATTTTTGTGGATGATATAAAGGATGATGAAAAAATTAAAAAAGCAATTTTTGAAAATGAAATAATTTTTGGAGAAAACTTGAGATTTTATAAAGAAGAGGAAGGTGACAATATTACCATGTTTGAGATTTTAAGGAAATATGCGAATGTTTATGTTAATGATGCATTTGCGGTGGCTCATCGAAAAGCAGCATCAATAATATTACATCGAGAAATGGAAACTTATTATGGTTTAAGTTTTATAAAAGAGGCGGAAAAAATAAATTTCATTTTAGAAAATTCTGCAAATCAGAATAATGATGGCCTAGTGGTTATTTTGGGTGGAGCCAAAATCGATAAACTTAATTATCTTGATGGCCTATTGAAAATAGCAAATCAAGTATTAATTGGAGGAAAATTGCCTAAATTAGTTGATAGATCGTTGATCGTTGATCGTAGAAATGTTTTAGTGGCGGAGTTGAGACAGGATGGGTTGGATTTGAGTGGTGAAGATATTGAAAATTTTAAAAAAATAATCAATGAAGCCAAAACAATTGTTTGGGCGGGAGCAATGGGATTTTATGAAGATAAAAATTGCCAAAAAGGAACTGAAAAAATAGCCTTAGCAGTGGCTGAAAATAAAGGTTATAAAATAGTTGCTGGAGGTGATACAGCAGCATCGATTAAAAATTTGGGGCTGGAAAATAAAATTGATTTTGTCTGTAGTGGAGGTGGGGTGATGTTAGAAATGTTAATTAAAGGTAGTCTCCCTGCTTGGGAATAGTATAGAATTAATTATGAAAGAAAATAAAAAAATAAGAATTGCAATTAATGGTTTTGGGAGAATTGGAAGTGTAGTTTTGAGGGCAATATTGGCAGAAAAATATGACGTGGAAGTGGTAGCAATTAATACTGATGGGCGATTTGATGTGGAAACTTTTGCAATGCAATTTAAATATGATTCTGTTTATGGAAGATCACCTTGGAAAGTTGGATTTTCTGGACCACAAAAAGCGATGGAAATTGGAAGACTGGAAGTTGGAGAAAATTCAATTCCAGTTTTTGGTCAAATGGATCCAGCAAGGATTCCATGGAAAAATTATGACGTGGATGTTGTCTTGGAATGCACTGGAGCTTTTACAGATAGTAAGGCCTTAGCTCATATAAAAGCTGGGGCAAAAAAAGTGGTAATAAGTGCACCGACTAAAGACAAGACAATTCCGACTTATATCCTGGGAGTTAATGGTGAAAAATACAACCAAGAAAAATTAATTTCAAATGGATCATGTACAACTAATTGCGTGGCTCCAATCGTGAAACTGATTGATGAAAAAATTGGCTTTCAAGAAGGAACTTTGACAACTATTCATGCTTATACCACTAATCAGAATCTAGTGGATGGAAATAGTAAAGATCCACGCCGAGCAAGAGCGGCAGCAATTAATATTGTGCCAACAAC
>CAYRMT010000005.1:1566-27730 GCA_964425635.1 uncultured Gammaproteobacteria bacterium | reverse complement strand
AGTAAATAAAATGCAAATAATACCAACGATTATAGAAAAAGATTTTTCGGTAGCCGAAACAAAAATAAAATTAATTAAAGATAAAACTCGATGGATCCAAATCGATGTGTTGGATGGATATTTTAGTGAAGGAAAAAGTTTTGAGTTAGAACTGCTGAATAAAATCCAAAAAGAAATACAAAATAATTTATTGGAAATACATTTAATGGTAAAGGAGCCAATTAAATGGATTGAAAAATGTAATTTTGTAGGGGCGAGTCGAATTATTGGACAAGTAGAGAAGATGTCTGACAGAGAAAAATTTGTGGAAGAGATAAAAAACATGGGATTGGAAGCAGGTCTGGCTTTCGATGTGGAGACAGAGATTGGTGAAATACCTTTAGAAACTGATTTGATTTTATTGATGGGAAGGAAGGCTGGGTTTGAAAATCTTGAGTTTGATGAAAAAATTTTGAAAAAAATAGAATTTTTAGTAAATTTAAGAAAAAATAACGATATGAATTTTGAAATTGGAGTCGATGGAGGAATTAATTTAGAAACCATTAAAAAAATTAAAAATATTGGGATTGAAATAGCTTATTGCGGTAAGGCAATTTTTAATGGTATGGTAGATGATAATTTGGAAAAATTGAATTATGTTGGCAATAACTAAGAAAAAAATAAAACGTGTGTCTTTTTTTGGGGATGCTGATGCTAAAAAAAATGATCAACATTATATTGATGCTTTCAATACAGCAAAATTGTTAGCGAAAAATGGATATATTGTTGTAAATGGTGGAGGCCCAGGAGTAATGTTGGCTTCAACGTTGGGAGCAAAAGCAGGAGGAGGGAAAGTTGAGTTGGTAATAATTGATAAGAAAGTAAAAATGGGAGTAAATTATGAAGGAACTAGTGATGAAAATGAAAGTAATGCTGATCAAACTTATGTAACTGAAACAATACAAGATAGAACTGAAAAAATAGTAGAACTGGCTGATGCTCATATCGTTTTTAAAGGCGGGACTGGAACAATGGCAGAATTGTCTTTGGTTTGGGAGAAGGCAAAATTTGAGTACGGAAAACATGAACCGTTAATATTTTTTGGTGATTGTTGGAAAAAAACAATTGAAGTTTTGGTAGAAAATTTAGATTTTGATAAAATTGAAAAAAAAGTTTACGCTTTTGCTGATAATCCAGAAGAGGTTTTAAAAATAATTAAAGATAAAAAGAGCCTAAAAAAGAAAGAGAATATTGGGATGATTGGTAAGTTTAAAGAACTAGTTGATAGTTTTTGATAAACTAAGAGGTAATGTTAAAAAAATTTTTGATATTGGTTTTGGCTTCGATTTTTTTAGGTGGTTGCAGTTTGAGTCCAAAAAAATCAGGAATAGAAATAATTAGCTATCCAACAGCTAAGGTTTTTATTAATAATAAAGAAATGGGGTCGACTCCCTATAAAAATTTAGACTTAAAACCTGGGGATAATGAAATTAAATTAGTGTCAGGAACAAGAGAATGGAAAAAAACGATAGAGTTGCAAAATAATATAAACACTGTAATAGACTGGCAATTAAGTGACGATTCGAGTGGGGATAGTGGTTATATTTTATATTTAGAAAAAACTGGGGATAAAAAACCATCTTTGTTGGTTAATACAAATCCAAATAAAACGACAGTAAAAATAGATGGAGAGGTTAAAGGAATTTCACCAATTAAAATAAATGGATTAGGTGAGGGAGATAGGCAATTAGTGGTCTCTTTTCCTGGGTATAAGGATGTAAATATATTTATGAAAGCGATTGCTGGATACCAATTAGTGGTTAATGCCCAATTGGCCAAAGAAAAGAATGATATTGGTCAAATAATTGAACCGCCAACAGAGGCAACTAATAGTAGTTTAAATTTAGATCAAGATCAAAAAATAATTATAAAAGAAACTGAAACAGGATGGTTAAAGGTAAGAGAATCTAGCTCTAGCTCAAGTAAAGAAATAACAAAAGTTAATCCAGGTGAAAGTTATGTTTTATTAGAGGAAGGAATTGATTGGTATAAAATTGATTTAGGGAGTAGTGGAAACGGGTGGATTTCAGCTACTTACGCTTCGAAAAATTAATAAAAATACCAAAAATTAAGAAAGAACAAGCCAGAAGGAAATAAAGTTTTTGCTGACTGTTTAAAAATAAGGAAATAACTCCCAAAATTAAACTGATAAGCCAATAAAAAATGGCAATAACACGACGCGACCAACCAATTTTAAGAAGCTGGTGATGAAAATGCTTGCCATCACCAAGATAGATGGGTTTCTTATTAACAATTCTGCGAATAATAGTATAAATAGCATCAAGCATGGGGATAAAAAGAAGGAAAATAAGAGTGGCTAATTTAGCCCCGGAAAGAATAGCGAGAACTGCTAATAGAAAGCCAGCTAGGCTTTTGCCACTATAGCCGGGCATGATTGATTGAGGAAAAAAATTAAAAGGTAAAAATCCTAAATAAGAACCGCAAACTGCGCCAGCTAAAATAATAACTGGCCATTGAGTAATATCGGTGGAATAATTGATGGCTAGAAGTCCAATAAAAAAGGCAGAAATGGCAACAAAGCCAGGAAGTTGACCGTCAACACCAGTGGCCCAGCCGACAATATTCATACACCAAACAATCCAAAAAATAGCCAGAAGATCAGAAATAACCCAAATGCTGTGGGGTCCAAAAAAATTAAAATTTATTTTTAAAAAAGAAAGATCAAAAACACCCCCAGTAAAGGGGTTGGAAATAAAGGCAATACCAATACCAGAAGCAACAATAATTAGGGCAATAATAACATTAAATAAAAGTCTTATTTTAGGACTAATATCTTTAACATCATCAAACAACCCGACAATAAGAGTAATTAGGCTGGCTAAAATAATACCAATTAAATGTTTATCGATCGGAAGAAAAATAATTGAAGTAATTAGGACCGCAAAAAAGATAGAAACTCCCCCGCCTCGAGGAACAGAAGAGGTAGCGGTGGCATTGTGAGTTTTTTTTTGTTTTTCTTTTGGATTTTCGACCCAATTTTTGCTGATAAAAAAATCTCTAATTAAAGGAGTAATAAAAAAAGAGATCCCGGTGGAAATTATAATGGCCAATAAAAAAGAAATTGGCATAAATTAAGAAATTAAAAGAATAATTCTAGTAAGAGAAATAGTGGATAAAAGAGAAAAAATTAAGGAAAAAATCACTAAAAGACGAGAAAAAAGAGGAATACTTTTTAAAAAAAAGGTAGCAATGAGGTTGTTAATGAGAAGAATAACAATAGAAAAGGTGGGTAAAAGGAAAAGAGAGGTAGTATAAGCTAATTGTTCGTCTCCCCAAGGTAGGGAATAATATAGAGGAACCTGTTGAGGTAATTCGTTAAATTTAAAAAAAAGAATTATTATTTGAAAAATAATTAAAAGTAAGTTCCATCTCAAAAATTGGCTATTAATTTTTTCCTGCCAAAAATTACCTAGAATTGAAACTTGAGAAAAGAGCGAATGGAAAAAAGGCATAAAATTATCTTAGTTTAAAAATGGTGGCATCACCAAAAGTTTTGATGGCAAAATAATAGTTGCTAATAAAATTATCAAGATCAGGAAAGGACCGGCCTAGCATTGAATAGTAAACAATAAATTTAGGTAAACTGGCTTTAATTTTATTCATAGTTGATTGATAACCATTGAAATCGGCTATATGATAGGAGGCAACATATTTGGATGACGGTAAACGATTGGATAAGGCATAGATATAAGCTTGATCACCCCAAACAAAAATCTTATCAGTGGAATTAGTATTAGTGTTGATAAAATCGGAAATTTGATAAATGTCGTTAGTTTGAGAACCAAAATAATTTCGATAATCAGCTTTTGATTTTTGACCAATAGTATAGGAATAAAAGTTAGAGTAATAACTAAAGACAGGGTAAAAATAAAATTTAAATTTAAAGACAATAAAAATAAAAAGAAATAAAGAACAGGCAGATAAGATTTGTTTTTTCTTTTCTTTAAAAGAGAAACATTCGACAACAATTAAAGTTAGAGGGGGTAAAACTTGAATTAGATAATGAGGATATGGTCGACCTGACAAAAGGGAACCAAAAATAGTGGCAGAAAACCAAAAGAGTAAAAAGGAAAATTTTTTAGAAATTATTTCTTTGTTTTTGAGTAAAAAAATTAAAGCCCAGGAAATTAATAAGATTATAAATCTAGTAACAACACCGCCACTGGAAACAGACGAAGTTTGATTTCCTGTTGACCAAGAGGAAAGATAGCCGAAATTTTGAAAAAGGCTAGCATTTAAAAATGGAACGAAAGCATCTTGTAGATAATAATAAACCGCCCAAAAAATAATCGGCAATAAAAAGGCAATACAAAAAATTAAAATGTTTTTGATTTTGAAAAAGGCTTTTTGGAATGAATTTAAATTGTCGATAAAAAGCCATAAACAGAGAAAAGCAAATTCAATAGCGACTGGAATTTTAATAGTGAAAGCAAAACCTAAAAGCAATCCAGAAAAAATAAGATTTTGAACCTTTGGTTTTGGTTTAATTAAAAGCAGAACACCAACAATGGTAGGTAAGAGCATGAAGACTTCAGCGTTGGCAATATTACCTTCAAAAAGAGGGATAGAAGTTAAAATTAGAAAAATAAAAGTGGCAATTTTAGAACCTTTTTGGGAAAGAAAGAATTGACTGAGACGATGAAAAAAATAAATAGTCGGGGCCATGAAAATTAAAAGAAGAAGTCTAAAACCAAAAACGGTTTGACCGAGAGCGGCTAGATAATAGAGAGTTGGAGGTTTATTATCGTGAATGTGGCTATAAAGAGTAATTCCTTTTCTAATAGCCTGACCCAAAACTAAATAAATACCCTCATCACCATACCAATATGGTTCAAAAAGAGAGGGAATTCTTAAAATAAGAAAAATTAAAAAAAGTATGAACCAATATTTAAATTTAACTAAAGTTTTATACATTATATAAATAATACCCTATTTGGTAGGTTTTTTGCTGGTAGTTTTATACTCCAAACGTTTACCTAAAAGAAGTCGGGTATGGGAATGAAGCCCAGGAAGAACCGACATGGTTAAAGTGGCCAAGGGCATAAATGGCCACTGTAAAATGTTTTTGATGATATTTTTAAATCCCCTTTTCTGTCTGGCAGGACGCAATTTCCAATCTAAAATTATTAAAACGAACATAGGAACTAAACAAATAGTTAAAATAATGTTTGAAATTTTAGGGAGGTTATAGCCGACAGCAGTTTGGAAAAATTTAGGATTAAGAATAACCGGAAGTGAAGTACCGAGAGTTAAAATAAACCAATTACTGGACCAAATTAGATGGGTTTGGATTAATTTAAAAATTCTTAGAGCTCTGGTAATAAAAGGGATTTCTTTATGAATTCTGGCTTGTTCGATAGCATACGGAATATCAGTGGCACCCCATGCATGACGAACACATTGTGAATAACGATTTTTTAGAGCAGACATATAACTGCCACCGTCTGGAGCATCGACAACAGTAGGTAAAAAAATTGGTTCAACTGCAGTTTTACCCCCACTGGCAAAAAAAGTTTCTAAAAAGATGTGCCAATCTTCGGGAATCATATCCGGATCCCAATAATCAGCTGAATCAATTAATTTATATGAAGACGAATAGCAAGAATAGTTAAAAAATAAACCATCTGGCTCTTGAATGTTAGCAATATGGATAATATTTCCCATAATGCCGATAATTCTAATAGGACCAGGAACTTCATTAATATTATTGTGCCAAAAAATTGGTGATTGCCAAAAACGATAATAACGATTTGGATTAGAAGCAAAATGATAAGTTAGGGCAGAAAAATACTGTGGGTTAAAAATAGTATCAACATCACAACTGGTAAGAGTTAAGTTTTCTATTCTATATTTACCAGTATCAATAAAATGCTTTTTGAAATATCTAGCGGCCCACGATTCATTTGTATGTTTACCAGCAATTTCACCAGGTAAACCACCTGGGTGTTCAGTAAAAATTAAGTCACCAAAAACATTTTTATATTTTTGGGAAAAATAATCGATGGTGGCCTGATTGTTTTCTTTACCAGCTCTTTCTTCTTGACCGAGAATAACATGGATATTTTTTAATTTGATATTAGTTTGAGCAGCTAAACTACCAATAGCCATGTCGATAACTTCGTTTGGTTCTTTGTAGGAAGAAACTATAATGACGTGGTGAATATCGTTCCTCTTAAGCCAATTGGCTTTGAAATCGGATTGAAATTTGTCTTGCCAATTAATGGCTTTAGCAGACTGTATTTTAAAATAACCCATAACAGCTAAGATGGCTGATTTAAATGATTGATAAAGCCAATAGACAAGAAAAGCGATGACAAAGTAAGCTACAACTTTAGGAAAAACAAAAGCTCCCCAAATTGGAAAAAGAATAGTCATCCAAGCAAAGAAACCAGGAATCATTTCCCAGAGGCGATAGAGTTTGGTGTTTTTATTGATCATTTCAATAACTGAATTATATCAAGAGAAGAGAATATTTGAGATAAAATATAAAAATGGATATTTTTGAATCAGTTCAGGAAACAATTAAATATGCTCAAAAGCATGGTGGCGGATTAACTGAGCAACAATTATTTGAGAGGTTAATCGGGAATCGGGTTTATACAAAAGAAGAAGTAAATCAAATTTTAAATCCCTCTGTCCTTCGAACATCTCCCTTTGACAAAAGGGAGAAATTTGCAAAAGAAAAGATAACAAAGGCCAAAGAATTGACTAAAAAAATTTCTAAAAATTTTAAAGATATTTTATTTTTAGGAATAACAGGCTCGGTGGCAGCTGGGTACCCTAAAAAAAATAGCGATGTAGATTTGATTGTAATCACAAAGATAAATAGATTATGGTGGACAAGATTAAGATTAAGGTTTTTTGTTATGATTAATAAAATTCCCCATCGTAAATTTGGAAAAAAAGAAATGGCGGATGAATTTTGTTTTAATTTGTGGCTAGATGAAAAATCGTTAAAGTTGGTTAAAGAAAAACGAAATTTAAAAAATGCGGTTGATTTGATATTAACGAAACCATTGATAAATAGGGAAAAAACTTATGAAAAATTTATTTTTACTAATAATTGGGCTAAAAAGTACATTGCTACTGGTTATAGTTTGAAACCCTCTGTCTCGCTTCGCAAGAAATCTCTTTTGAAAAAGGAGTCTACATTGGATAGGTTGATAAATTGGTTGATGTTTTGGTTGCAATTTTTATATATGAAGAAGAAAATAAAAAATGAAAAAGTTGGATTGCATGAAGCTTTTTTTCATCGTTGAATGATAAAATAGAGAATGATTTCCTGGTTAAAAAAAAGAAGTATGAGGTGGTGGGGTCAGTTGTTTTTATTATTGCTTAGTTTAGTAATTTTGTTTTGGTCTTTAGTATCGGCGGGATTTGAAAAAATGATAAATGATATGAGATCTAATAAATTAAGAAATATTCCGGTTGAATATGTGAAAGAAATTGGGAATGGGGAAAGAATTTTAAAAATTTATAAAGTTCCTGAAAGCAATATTCAACCAGGAGATTTAAGATATTCGTTAAAAAAATTTAGAGATAAATTATGGATTTTATTGAGTCGAACACCGAAAGAAAAATCAGAGGTGTATTTATTGATAGCAGATAAAAGGATGTTTGAAACTATTAGTTTAATAAGGAATGAAAAAAGTGATGACTTGATTTTAAAAACCCTGGATGATTCAATTTTTAATTTAAAGGAAGCTAAAAAAAGTCTTTTGGAAGAAAGTCGAAAGGACATTGAATTTTTTAAAATTGATCAGCAAATTAATCAGGCTGGTTTAGCTTATGAAGATATAGTAAAATCAGTCAATTATAAAAATGAAAAAGTAAACAAAATTATAAATGAGTTGGAAAATTGGAACAAAAAAAATAGGCGATAAAATGAAAGGAGTGAAGAAGTCTTTTTTAAAAAAAGGGGTTGGCTTATTAATATTGATACTAGTGTTATTGGTGTTAGTAATTTTTTATATTGTTAAAGAAATACCTAACCCAACACAATTGAGCAATGGCAACTACCCCCAATCATCACAAATATTAGACAGAAAAGATCGTTTGTTGTTTGAAATTTATTCCGATAAAAAAAGAACACCCGCTAAGCTTGAAGAGGTACCAGATAATTTAAGAAAAGCTACTTTAGCAATTGAAGACGTTAATTTTTACAAACATAATGGTTTTGATTTTAGAGGAATTTTAAGAGGTCTTTATAGGACTATAGTGGAGAAACGATTGCAGGGAGGATCAACTTTAACCCAACAATTGGTTAAAAATGCTTTGTTAACACAAGAAAGGACAATATCGAGAAAAATTAAAGAAGCGATATTAACGGTAGCAACTGAAGCACTTTATGATAAGGATCAAATTTTGGAAATGTATTTTAATCAAACACCATATGGTGGAACAATATGGGGAGCAAAGTCGGCAGCAAGGGAATTTTTTAATAAAGATATTAAAGATTTAGACTTGGCTGAAGCGGCATTGATTGCCGGATTACCGGCATCACCAACAAAATATAATCCATTTAGTCATCCGGTTGCAGCTAAGACCAGGCAGGAATTGGTTTTAACAAGAATGAATGAAGTTGGTTTTATTACTAATGAAGAAATGGCAACAGCAAAAGCTGAAAAATTAAATTATTTTTTAGATAAAAATGGAATTTTAGCACCTCATTTTGTTTTTTATGTTAAAGAACAACTTACAGAGAAGTATGGTTTGAAAAAATTGACCGAAGGAGGGTTAAAGATTACTACAACACTTGATTTGGATATGCAAAATATAGCAGAAGTGGTGGTAGCTTCTGAAGTAGCAAAATTGAAAAAATCCAATGTAACAAATGGTGCGGCTTTGGTAACTGATCCAGGAACAGGGCAAATTTTAGCAATGGTAGGTTCGATTGATTATTTTTCTAATGAAATAGATGGTAAATATAATGTGACAACGGCACTGAGACAGCCGGGGTCATCGATTAAACCTTTGAATTATGCGGTTGGGTTGGAAACTGGAAAAATAACGGCAGCATCAATAGTGGATGATGATCCGACTTGTTTTGGTTTAGAAAATCAAAAGCCATATTGCCCAACAAATTATGGTGGGGCTTATCACGGACTACAAACAATCAGAAATTCTTTGGCTAATTCTTTAAATATTGGAGCGGTAAAAGTTTTAAAACTAAATGGAGTGGAAACTTTTATAGCATCGGCATCGGCAATGGGATTGACTACACTAAAAGATCCATCTAATTATGGATTATCATTAACTTTGGGTGGGGGCGAGGTTTATATGACCGATATGGCCACAGCTTATGGTGTTTTAGCAAACATGGGGGTAAAACAAACTTTAACACCGATATTAAAAATTGAAGACAGAGATGGAAAAACCTTGGAGCAATTTGAAGAGTCACCTGGAGAAAGAGTATTGTCGAGAGAAACATCATATATTATCCAAAACATATTATCTGATGATGGAGCAAGAAGTATGGTTTTTGGAAGAGGATCTCTTTTAAATATTAAAAATCATCCAGAAGTAGCAGTGAAAACGGGAACAACAAACGATTTAAGAGATAACTGGACTTATGGTTATACTTCTGATTATGTGGTTGGAACTTGGGTGGGAAATAATGATAATTCAAAAATGAGTGGAGTTGTTTCAGGGATAAGTGGAGCAGCACCAATTTGGAATAAAATAATGACTGAATTATTAAAAGACAAAACGGTTAAAAAACCAGTGATGCCAACCGATGTGATTGGAATGAATGTCTGCAATTTAACTGGCGGAGCTGTTCCAGATGGTGGCTGCGATTCTCATTATGAATATTTCAATAAAAAATTTTTACCAACGATAACAACTTTAAAATTGAATGTTTTGATTAATAAAGACACTGGTAGAATTGTGAAAGATAATGAACAGATACCGAATGCGGAGTGGCAGGAACATACCGTGGTAACTGATATAAGTGGAGTTAAGGTTTGTTTAGATTGCCCATTAATAGGAGATACAAATCCTAATACATCATCTGCCTTTGTTAATTAAGATGGTTTTACTGGAAAAATTAATTAAATTTTTAATAATAATAGGAAAACCGGTTTTTTGGTTTTTAAAGCGAACGAAGTTTTTTTTGGTAATAGTTATTTTAACAACATTAATTTATAATGGCTATCAATTTTTGAGCAAAGAAATACCGGATATAAATTTAATTTACAATCCACCAAAATTATCGACTAAAATTTTTGATCGAAATGGAAATTTACTTTATAGTTTTTATGAAGAAGAAAATAGGACTTGGATAAGTTTAGATAAAATTCCAAAAACATTAATTGAAGCAACTTTATCAATTGAAGATAAAGATTTTTATAAACACAAGGGGTTGTCGTTTAAAGGAATTTTGAAGGCATTTATTTATAATTTTAAAAAATCTGACGATGATAAGTTGAGAGGTGGTTCAACAATAACCCAACAATTGGTTAAAAATGTTTTTTTGACTAATGAAAAAACTTTTACAAGAAAGATTAAAGAAGCGATTTTAACTCTAAGAGTGGAAAGAAAATTAACAAAGGATGAAATTTTGGAAAGGTATTTTAATCAGGTTTCTTATGGTGGTGAGGCTTATGGAATTCAAGAGGCGGCTTTGAAATATTTTGGAGTAAGTGTAGGTGATTTAAATGAAAGTGAAATGACTTTTTTGGCGGGATTACCGGCAGCACCAAGTTCTTACTCCCCTTTTTCTGATAATCCAGAGTTAGGAATTTCTCGACAGAAAAGGGTGATTGAAGAAATGGTGTCAGCAAAATATATTTCAAAAGAAAAAGGTAGAAAAATACTGGAACAAAAATTAATTTTTGAAAAAAGGAAACAAAAAATAGAAGCTCCCCATTTTGTTTTTTATATTAAAAATATATTGGAAAATAAATATGGTTATATAAATATGGAAAGGCAGGGGTTGAAGATTTATACAAGTCTAGATTTAAATATTCAAAAAGAAGCAGAAAAAATAGTTAAAGATGAAGTCGATAAAGTTAAAAATTTAAAAATATCAAATGGAGCGGTATTGGTGGTGGAAGTTAAAAATGGCGATATTTTAGCAATGGTGGGATCAAAAGATTATGGAGCAATTGATATTGATGGTAATGTAAATGTGACAACTTCATTAAGGCAACCTGGTTCGTCAATAAAACCAATTAATTATTTATTGGCATTTGAAAAAGGAAAAAATCCAGAAGATTATATTGATGATAACCCAGTGAGCTATTATGTGCCTGGGCAAAAACCCTATTCCCCACAAAATTACACTGGAAAATATTTGGGGCGAGTAACATTAAGGACAGCATTGGCATCATCTTTAAATGTGCCATCGGTAAAATTATTGGCTGAAAATGGTGTAAATAATATGATTGATTTGGCTGAAAAAATGGGAATAAATACATGGAAGGATAGAAGCCGTTACGGATTGTCGTTGGCTTTGGGAAGCGGTGAGGTTAAAATGACAGAGTTAGCACAAGCGTATACCATTTTTGCTAATATGGGAGAGAGAGTGGAAATTAATCCGATTTATAAAATTGATAATTATTTGGGAGAAAATATTTATAAGAAAGAAAAAGAAGCAGAGCAAATTATAGATCCTAATTTAGCTTTAACGATTGATAGTATTTTGAGTGATAATAATGCTAGATCGCCTATTTTTGGGTTAAATTCAAAATTGAAGATTGAGGGTAAAACAGTGGCAGTTAAAACTGGAACGACCAATAATTTAAAAGATAATTGGTGTATTGGGTGGACACCGAGTTATTTAGTCGCAACTTGGGTGGGAAACAATGATTCAACTCCAATGAGTTGGGTGGCATCTGGGGTGAGTGGGGCGACACCAATTTGGAATAGAATTATGAATAAAATTTTAGAAAATAAAATTGATGAACAATGGATAGGATCAACAGTCTCATTACCTGATGACAAAATTATTTTTGAAGAGAATACCAATATAGTTGATCAACTAGGCCAGAAACTAGATTTTTAGATTTGTTTAAATCTTTAGAATCAGTAATTTTTATAATTAGAAGTAAATCTTGACTGGGAGTGGTGATGGTAGAAAAATAGGAAAAAGAAGAATTGTCTTCTTCAATAATTTCTTTAATTTTAAGACCTTGAGGAAGAGAGGAAGAATAAATACTGGGAGTAATAAAATCGGTTTGATTGATTTTAGTTAAAATAGAATCTAGGTCTTGAGTAGAAAAAACAATATCTTGATTGTTTTGATAAATAATAGAATCAGTATCAATTCTTTTTAAGAAAAAAGACCAAGTGGAGTTAGTATCTTTGGGTAATGTAAAACTGTTGGTGGTTTTTATGGAGGTGGTTTTAGGCGGTGAAACAGAAAAATTTAATGTTGGCATTTTAAAATTTTTAACAGAGCGATAGGCCCAAAAAGATAGACTGAGACCGACGGTTAAAACCATGGCAATGTAAACAAATTTTCTTTTTTTAGCGAGACGTTTTTTTTCGTCTTCTTTGTCAAAAAGACCGGGTTGATCGACATCAGATGATTTCTTTTTGATTTTTTCTTCTTTAGGTAACATGATAGTAAATTATGACATATTTAAAAAGTAAGAGTCGGTGAAAAAAATTATTCTTTAATTTGTTTTAGGGTTAGGAGGGTGGTTTTGGTGCCGATGGCGGAAACAACAGAGGCGGAATTTTTGATGGCCCAAAAGAGGGCTTCTTGAGGAGTGTGTTTGTAAATTAGAGCACTGACAAAAGTAGAACCAAAAGCATCACCAGCACCAGTTTCATCAATTGGTTTAACGTTGATGATGGGTGAAAAATAATGTTTACCCTCGGCAAAAACAAAAGCACCATTGCGACCATTGGTGACGGCGACGGTTGGCGGAGAAAGGGAAACTAAATGATTCCAAAAATCTTTATCATCAATATTAAGACCGACCAAAGTTTCTGATTCGGTTTTATTTAAAAGTAAAAAATCAACTAATTTTAGTAAAGGCAGGAGTTTTTTTCTTTGAGCTAATTCACGATTGCCTGGATTTAGGGCAATTTTGCTATTATTTTCTTTGGCAAAACCGATTAATTTTTCTAATAAATCGAGATTGCCTTCTAGAGAAGTAATATAAAACCATTTGGCCTTAGGGATTTTACCCCAATTAATATTTTTTTCTTCAAGGCGAGTGTCTCCCCTATTAGTAAGAATTGATCGGCCACCATCGGGAGCAACTAAAATAATGGAAAAATCAGTGGTATCTTTTTTATTTTTAATTAAAAAGTTGGTGTTGACTGATTCTTTTTTTAAATCGTCGATGATGTAATTACTTAAATGATCGTCGCCAATTAAGGAAAGGCAGGTTGATTTTAAACCAAGACGACTAAAGGAAACAGCGGAATTGGTGGCTCCACCACCACTACAAATTAGACTTTGACTGATTTCGGCCTTGGCCGAATATTCCAAAGATAATAAATTATTATCGACGGTAAATTGTTTTGATTTAGCGAAAATATCAATGGTGGCGCCACCAATGGAAATAACATCAAACATATATGGACGTGGAAAAAAGTAATAATTTTGATTTGATAATATTTTTTAATTCATCGATGGCGGGAGAAAGATTGTCGTAAATTTTTTGACTGACTTCATTTGAATAAATTTTAGTAATGGATTGATTAAAATTAATTCTTAATTCGGTATTGATATTGATTTTAACAACGCCAAGTTGAATGGCTTGAGTAATTTGATCAGGGCTAATACCAGAACCACCATGGAGAGTAATAAATCGATCTTCGGGAATTTTATTTTTAATTTGGGTTAATAAATTTAAATCGATGGTTTCGGGTAATTTTAAGCTGATACCATGAAGATTACCAATAGAAACAGCCAAAAGATCGGCAGAAGTTTTGGTCATAAATTCATAAGCTTGATTGGGATCGGTGAAACTATTTTTTGAAACTTGGGTATCGACTAAATTAATGTGATTAAATTCAACTTCAAACAAAGTGTGCGGGTAATGATTTTTTAATATATGAATAAATTTTTGGCTGGTTTCTAGATTGGTGGAATAATCCATTTTGGAACCGTCAAAATGAACCATATCAAAGCCTAACCTGATTAATTTTTCTAGGCGGACTTGATCAGAGGCATGATCCATATTTAAATAAATCGGTAAGCCATCAAGTTGAGCTTTTTTAACTAAAACAAAAAGACGTTCAGCCTGGATAAATTTATCTTCGCCGGCGGAAAGTTGAACAATGCAAGGCAAACCTGTTTCTTTGACCGAGTCTTCGACTGCTTGATAAATTTCGAAAGTATCAATATTAAAAGCAGGAATGGCTTTACCGGTGGCGCGATATTCAGTTAATAATTGGCGAAGTGTTTTCATTATTTTAAAATTATTTTTTTGACAGCGGAGAGTAAATCATTAACACCAATACCATAATAATTATACAATTCTTGATAGGTTTTAGCTGAACGGCCAAAATTATTGTCGACAGCTAAATGGATAAATTTACAAGCTAAATTATTTGACAGAATCAAAGAGGCAACGGCTTCCCCTATTCCACCGTTTTTTTGATGATCCTCAAGACAAATTAAAAGACCAGTTTTTTTAATGCTTTTTAAAATAGTGGAAATATCAAGGGGTTTGATAGATGAACAGTTGATAATCTCGAGAGAAATTTTTTTGTATTTGTCGTCCAAATTTAATTTAGCTTGGACTTGAAAAGCTTCTTCTAGAATTGGACCATGACCAATAATGGTGACATTTTTGCCAGGTTGTAAAATATGAGATTTACCAATAGTGAAATCGAATTTTGGATCAAAAAGATTTTGAGTGGGGGGACGAACTAAGCGAATGTAGGCTGGTTTTTTACTAAAGGAAACAGTTTTAATAATTTTTTCGGTTTCTAAGGCATCAAGGGGTGAAAAAACTTCCATGTTAGGAAGAGAACGCATGAGGGCTAAATCTTCAAGCATTTGGTGAGTGGCACCAAGATCGGTACTCATAAGACCGGCATGAGAACCAATAATTTTGACATTAGAATTGTTGTAACAAATTGATTGTTTGATGGTGTTCCAATTAATGGCGGGAGAGAAACAAGAAAATGAGGTTAAAAAAACAGTTTTTCCAGTTTGAGCCAGGCCAGCAGCAACAGCAGCGGCATTGTTTTCGGCAACACCGCATTCAATAAAACGACGAGGAAATTTTTTAGCAAAATCATTTAAAAAAAGAGATGATTTTAAATCAGCATTAACAACAAAAATATTTTTATTGTTTTTAGCTAATTTAGCGAGAGTGTCCCCAAAGGATTGACGAATAGAGTTGGTCATAATTCTGATTTAGCCTGGTTGTATAAGGCCTCGGAAAGATTTTTAACATCATGATATTTAAAATTATTTTCCATAAACGAAACTCCCTTACCTATGGTGGTTTTAGCAATAATACAATTTGGGTAATCTGATTTTTTGGCCTCTTTTAAAGAAGAAATTATTTGATTAAAATTGTGACCATCGACAGTGGTGACTGTCCAACCAAATTGAATATATTTGGCAGCTAAATTGTCGAGAGGCATAATTTGGGAAACTGGACCGTCAATTTGAAACTGATTAAAATCGATAATATTAATTAAATTGCTTAATTTATATTTTTTAGCGAAAAGAAGAGCTTCCCAAATTTGACCTTCTTGGTGTTCACCATCGCTAGTAAGACAAATGGTGGTATGTTTTGGATCCCCCAGAGCCAAACCACAAGAAAAAGAAAGTCCTTGACCAAGAGAGCCAGAAGAATACTCAACGCCTGGAATATCACGAGAAACATGATGTTGAAGAATAGAATCAAATGAGGAATAATTATCGAGTAATTTTTTGGGGAAATAACCAGCATTAGCAAGGACAGTGTAAAGAGCTGGGGCTAAGTGGCCGGCCGATAAAACAAAGTGGTCTCTTTTAAAATTAAAGAAGTGGCTAAAATAAACGGCAGTAATTAAATCGATTGAAGACAAAGATCCACCTATATGTCCGCCATTTTTGTAAATTATATCCAAAATATCGTGACGAAAATCTTGGCTGACTTTTTGGAGTGGATTGGCGTTAATAAACGGGAGCATTAATTAATTATAATGCAAAAGCCATCTGTTTGATGAGATATAATAGCCAATAGTAATGGATAATTTTTATAAAAAATATTATTTGGGGGTAAAGAAATTTGTCGGACAGAAGGTTGACGATGAAGGAATTGTTGAAGAGTTGACTAATGATATTATGATGGCGGCAATGACGTGTCGATCAAATTTTAATGGAAACTGTAATGAATTTAGTTGGATTTGTGGTATTGCTAAACATAAAATTATTGATTATTACCGAAAGAAAAAATTAAAAACAATTTTATTTTCGATATCAAATGAATTTGAAGAAATTGCAGATAAAGCTTTAACCCCAGAAAGAGATGTGCTTAAAAATGAATTAAAAGAAGAAATTAAAAAAACTCTGGCAGAATTAGGTAAAGGATATAAAGATATTTTACGACTAAAGTATATAGAGGGTATGAAAATAAGCGAGATTTCTAAAAATTTAGAATTAACATCTAAGGCAGTGGAGTCAAAACTAATTAGGGCTAAGAAAAAATTTAGGGAGGCTTGGGTTTATGATCAAAAAAAGAATTAAAAAAATAGGCGAATTGATTTTTTTGATAACGATTAGGCAGATTTGGAAATTGTTATGTAATTTGTATCATATGATTGAGGAACCGTTTTTGACATTCAAAAAATTAATTGTAAAAGATAAAGATAAATCACAAATATTTTTAGTGGTAATAGTTTTTTTAATGCCCATTTTGGGCTATTTTATGGCAAGAGTTATTTGGGATTATTATCGATTTGGATTAATTATTAATGGGGTGGGAATGTTTTTTTTAATAGTAAGTGGGGTTGAATTTTTTTTGTTGGCATATTTGGGATATTGGATAATAAAAGTGATAAAAAACAAATGATTTTGAAATAGGTCTCGACTAAATTGCTATGATCAAAAACACTACAATTGAATTTACAAGTAAAGATGGAATGGAATTTAGGGATTTGACTGATGAAGTGGAAAAATTTGTTAAAGAAAGTGAAATAAAAAATGGAAATGTATTAATTTATTCGACTCATACAACCTTGGCTATTTGTATTAATGAAAAAGAGAAAGGAATTGTTGCTGATTTTAAAAATTTAACAGATAAATTGATTCCAAAAAAAGCCTATTATCAACACAATGATTTAACTAAAAGAACTGAAAATTTGGTTTGCCAATCCGGGGCGTCAGATTGTTTAAATGGACATTCACACTGTACTCATCTATTAATGAGAAATTCGGAAACTATTCCGATTATTGATGGAAAAATGATGTTGGGAATATGGCAAAGAATTTTTGCGATTGAATTAGACTGTTGTCGACGAAGAAAAGTTTTGGTACAAGTGATGGGAGAATGAAAAGGGTTTTTAATATAAGAAATTTAGGATGGTTAATAGCTGTAATTTTATTTTTAATCTTAATTTTTGAAATTCTACAAAATAGAACCCAAAGAGTAAAAGAAGGTATTAATCCTATTATCAAACAAGAATCGGTTGAGGTAATAAAAGTAATTGATGGTGATACAGTGATAGTTAAAATTAACGGCAAGGAAGAATCTGTAAGACTGATTGGAATTGATACTCCGGAAAAAAATGAGTGTTTTGAAAAAGAGGCGACAGAAAAAGCAAAAGAATTAATGGAAAATAAAAAGATAAAATTAGAAGCCGATGATAGCCAGGATAATAGGGATAAATATGATCGATTATTGCGATATATTTATTTGGAAGATGGAACTTTCGTTAATCAAAAATTAATTGAGGAAGGTTTTGGAACTGAATACACTTACAAAATCCCATACAAATTTCAAACGGAATTTAAGGCGGCTGAAAAAATGGCAAAAGGAGAAAAAATGGGAATATGGGCAGATGGTGTTTGTGGAAATTTTTGACAAAAAAAGAGCAGGTGTACATTTGAAAAAATGCATTGACCTGCTTGGTTTGAAAATCAATAAAACTGACTACTTGGTTATTTTAAATATTTTTGTATCTATGTTTAGTGAAGTTAAAACTATAAATGTAGAAAAAGGGATTTTTATTTTACTGCAGCTTTTTCTTTTGTATTCAAGATTATTCATCTTGATAACTAACCAAACCAAGAATGTTCTCTGTACAACCAGATCTTTAATCTCAAGACTTAAATTTTCTGAAGAGGCTTCATTGCTATTACAAATATAAGTATTTACGATTTTAGCCCTAGGTACAACCTTTTCTATGTCTCCGTACTCATCTACACAATACAAATCTCCTTCCTTGGTATAGCCAACGTAGGCCACCTTGATTTTTTCATTGTTGGTAAGATGAAAAAATTCATCTAAGGTCGACGTTGGGATTTCATCTGACATTAGTAAAACCGCCTTTCTTTTCCTAAAACACAAACTACAAAGTTTTATTGATTTTCAAGGAATTTATTAAAAAAAGTCTGCAATAGACTAATTAATAAAGTGATTACATTATAACAAAAAAAAGAGCCGGCGGTATATACACATTTAATATGTAGTTTACCTGCCGGCTTAAATCAATAAAATTTAAAGCTACTCTAATTTTTCCTTCAACTTTTTTCTTCTAATAAGAACCCAAATCGTATAAAAAATTCCAAATAAAGAAGCTATTATTATTTGAATAATGTCATTGATCTGGATTTTTGGAGTTTTAAAGAGAAGAGGGTAAATGATGGCAAATAATACGCCAATGACACCGATCCACTCTCCAAAAAGTTTTTCGAGTTTTCTTCTGCTGGCTTGTCTGGTAGAAAAAAGGCCTTCAAAAGGTTTTATTTTCTGTTGAGTGTCATTTATGTAATACTGCCTAGATTTTTCTTCTTGTACTTCTAATAAATTAATTACTGCCTTTGCCATTAAAAACATTCCTTTCTTTTTTTAGTTTTATTGATTTTAAATGTGTGTTTTATTAATCCCCCAGCACCTATGGTGACGAGTTAATAAAGTGGTGGAATTGTATCAGAAAATGGGGAAAATGCAAATTATAGGATATGATTTAGATTTGAGACGCGGATGGGAGTCGAACCCATCTACGCAGTTTTGCAGACTGCTGTCTAACCGCTTGACTACCGCGTCAGATTGAAAAGTACTTTATTTTATCAAAAAACCCTCCAATTAAGGAGGGTTTTGATTGATTCTTAATATTTTCTATTACATCATTCCGCCCATGCCTCCCATTCCAGACATGTCTGGAGCTGAGGTCCCACAGGAACATTTATTTTCTGGAGCATCGGTGATTAGAACATCAGTAGTTAAAATCATCTGACCAACAGAAACAGCATTAGTTAAGGCTGATTTGGTAACTTTGGCTGGATCAAGAATGCCAGCAGAAATCATAGAGCCCATTTGACCAGTGGCAGCATTGTAGCCAAAATCTGATTTGGAATCGGCAGAAACTTTATCTTTGATTAAATTAAAGATGTAACCACCGTCTTCGCCGGAATTTTGAGCTAACATTCTGACTGGTTGCTCGAGAGCGTATTTTAAAATGTCAATTCCAACCTGTTCTTCGGCAGAATCAGTTTTAATGGAATCCAATTTTAAAGAAGCTTTAAGTAGGGCAACTCCACCACCAGAAAGAATTCCCTCTTCGACTGCAGCTTTGGTGGCTTCGATAGCATCTTTGACTCGTTCTAATCTTTCTTTCATTTCAACTTCGGTGGCACCACCGACTTGAATGACAATAGCTCCGCCAACTAATTTAGCAATTCTTTCTTGGAATTTTTCTTTGTCGTAATCGGAATCAGTTTTACTGAGTTGAGCACGAAGTTGAGATACACGAGCTTTAACATCGGCCTCGGAACCGGCACCGCCGATAATTCTGGTTTTATCTTTGTCTGAAGTAACTGAATCAGCTGAGCCACAATATTCAGCCGGTTCGGCAGTGTCAAATTTAATACCTAAATCTTCAGAAATTACCTGTCCACCGGTTAAAACAGCAATATCTTCGAGCATGGCTTTACGACGATCACCAAAACCTGGGGCTTTGACAGCCAAAATATTAAAGGTCCCACGAATTTTATTAACAACTAAAGCAGCCAAGGCTTCACCGTCGATGTCGTCGGCAATAATGACAATATTTTTAGTTAATTTAATTAATTTTTCTAAAAATGGTAAAAATTCTTGAAGAGAACTGATTTTTTTATCAGTGATAACGATGTGGGGTCGTTCAATGACGGCTTCCATGGTTTCGGTGTTGGTGGCAAAATAGGCCGATAAAAAGCCTTGGTCAAATTCCATACCGGAAGTTTCTTTGGTTTCAAGAGCCATACCTTTCCCTTCTTCGGCAGTGATTAAACCATCTTTGCCAATTTTAACCATAGATTCGGCAATTTTTTTACCAATCTCTGGGTCGCTGGCAGAGATAGTAGCGACTTGTTCAATTGAGCCTTGATCGTCAGCTTTAATTTCTTTCTTCATTTTGTCGAGTTCATCAATGACGACTTTGAGGCCTTTTTCTAGGCCTTTACGGACAATCATGGGATTAGCACCAGCGGTGACATTTTGGAGTCCTTTATTAACAATGGCTTGAGCTAAAACGGTGGCAGTGGTGGTACCGTCACCGGCAGCATCGTTAGTTTTAGAGGCTGCCTCTTTGACTAATTGAGCACCCATATTTTCATAAGGATCTTGGAGCTCAATTTCTTTGGCAACAGAAACACCATCGTGAAGAACAGTTGGACCGCCCCATTTTTTATCAATGGCAACATTGCGGCCTTTTGGACCAAGAGTGGTGATGACGGCATTGGCTAAAGTGTTAACTCCGTTTAAGATTGATTGACGAGCGTCTTGTCCGAATTTTAATTGTTTTGACATAAATTTTTTGATTAATTTTTAATTAATAATTTGTTTTAAACCCTTTGTCCCTTTGGGACATTTCCCTTGACAGGGCAACTTTATTTGATTATTGCCATAACATCCTCGAATTTAATGAGGAAATGTTTTTTATCATTTTCCTTGATTTCGTTGACTCCCCACTCTTTAAACATAATGGTGTCGTTGATTTTACAAGGAGGGGTAATTTCTTGTCCATCGCGATAAACAGCACTACCAATAGCCAAAACTTTACCTTGTTGAGGTTTTTCTTTCTCGCTCCCTGGAAGGACGATTCCTGAGGCAGTAACAGTTTCTGGTTTTTCGGGTTCGACTAAAATATAGCCGGCAACTGGATTGATTTTGGTCATAAAATTGATTAAAAATTAATAATTAATATTTATCAGTCAAAATGACCGACTGCTAATATTATAACGAGGTAGTTAGAAATGGCAAGAGGTCTGAATATTTTTTTCCGGCTAAAAATGAATTGCTGGAAAAATCTTCTTGGGTAATATCTCTTCCGAACCAAGACGGAGGAATAAAATTATCCATTTCATTTTGAGATTTAAATTCAACTTCGACAAATTGAAGTCCTTCTAATTTTTTTTCAAAAATATCCAACTCAGCGATTAACCCATTATTTAAAGGAATCAAATATCTAGTTTTTTCAAGAGATTGCTCGACTAACGTCCAAAGTTTTAAAAACTCATATTCGGTTGTAAAAATAGTTATTTCTTCAGCGGAGCTTTTGTCGTTTTCCTTAATAAAAGTTTTTTTAGTTAATTCATATTTATCCCCTTTTTGGCGAATACGAAGTGGAGATGGTGGCGAGGAAATATAACCTTGTTTAATTTTTAGAGAAGGATAAGATAATAAGTTTTCGGGAAGATTTTTAATTAAGAAAGTTTTTTCAATTTCGAGCATTTAGAAATTTTAACATTTTAACTTATTGATAAAATAATTTATGAAATTGGAAAAATGTAAAGTTTTTGGGAAATATGTTTTTAATTATCTGCCGGATGATAAATTTGTTGGGCAAAGAGTGGCTCTGGAAAAATATGAACCGTATTTGACTGAGTTGATGTTGTCGAAAATTAATAAGGGGGATATAGTTTTAGATATTGGGGCTAATATTGGCTATGATACGGTATTGTTTGCTGACAAAGTTGGAAATGAAGGAAAGGTAATTGCGATTGAACCTGATCCAATTAATTTTGAAATTTTGAAAAAAAATATTAAAGAAAATAAATTGAAGAATGTGGTGGCGGTGCAAGCGGCAGTAGGAAGTGAAAATAAAAAAATGGAGATTTATGAGTCTAAAGAAAATTATGGTGATCATAGGATGTGGGGAAATGGACCGTCTGTTTCTGTTTTTTGTCGGAAGTTAGATGACTTATTAAAAGAGTTGGATTATCAAAAAATTGATTTTATTAAAATTGACGTACAAGGGTTTGAGGCGGAAGTGATTGAGGGTGGAAAAGAAATGATTGAGAAAAATAAACCAATTATTTTCTTTGAGTATTGGCCATGGGGAATAAAAAATGCTGGGTCGGAGATTAAAGAAATGATGGAATTTTTTAGAAAAATTTATAAAAAAATTTTTTGGGTTGATGAATATATTCAAATATACTTCCCTGCCTCGCAAAAATTTTTGGATAAAAAATATAGTGATAAAAATGAAGATGATTATGGAAATTTATGGGTAAAAAATGAAATTAATTTTAATGATAGATTTGGACAATTTAAGAGCTTTTGGATAAAAAAATTTATCAAAAGAATTTTAGGACGACCAGAGACTTAAAAATTGATTTTGGGTGGATTTGTTGGTAGAATTTGGGGCATTAAATTGCAGGTAGGCGTTTGCGTCTGTTGTTTTGCTCTTTAACTAAAAAAATGAGGGGGTTTTGAATTGTCAAAAATTAAAAGTTTAACAAGAAGGTATACTAAATTTTTTGTGTTGACTTTGTATTTTGCCGTATTTTGCATTTGTTGTTTTTTTTGTAAGTGGTTAGGATTAGTAGACTTATCTACATTAAAAGTAATAGTAATATTTGTAGTTAGTTGGTTTTTGTCTCGTTTTTTAGTCAATCAATTGAGAAAAACTCACTATTTTTTATCCAAAAACAGTCCTCATAAAGATGATAGTTGGATCATCTTATTGTTTGTAGTGTGTTTTTTATTAGTAGCTGGCGTAACATTTTTTATTTCAAGATAAATTGTTGGTGTTTAATAAAACAGTATGACTCTAAGGAGATTTGATATTAAAATATCAACCTCTTTGGAGCCATGCTAGAAATTCATCTAGTGTGTACTAGATCTGATGAGTTCAAAAGAACGAAAATTTCTAGAAGTCGAAGTGAGATATAATGGGTTATGAGTAAAATAAAAAATATTTTTGCACGAGAGATTTTAGCTAGTGGTGGAGCCCCAAGCTTAGAAGTTACGGTCACATTGGAATCTGGAATAATAGGAGAAGCATCGGTGAGTTATGGTGCTTCGGCTGGATCAAAAGAAGCAACGGTGTTGGTAGATGGTGATATGGGTCGATATAACGGCAAAGGAATGTTGAAGGCAATTGAAAATATTAATACTACTATTAAAAATGTATTAATAGAAATGGAGGCTGGAGAACAAAGAAATATCGATCAAAAAATGATTGAATTGGATGGAACTGAAAATAAATCTGTTTTGGGTGGAAATGCGATTTTGGGAGTGAGTTTGGCTGTGGCTCGGGCACAAGCGAATGAAGAAAATTTACCACTTTATAAATATTTGAGAAAAATTTATGGAATTAAAGAAATTGGTTGGACCTTACCAAAACCAATGATGGTGATGATTGAAGGTGGAAAACATGCCGATGAAACGACTGATTTACAGGAATTTATGATTGGAGCGATGGGAACAAAAACAGCGGCCGAAAATGTGAGAATGGAAATGGAAATTTATAGCGCTTTAAAAAAGATTTTGAAGGCAGAAAAATTATCGACTAATGTGGGAAATGAAGGCGCTTTTGCTCCAAATGGAATAACTTCTAACGAAAAACCAATGGAATATTTTGTCGAGGCAATTAAGAATGCTGGTTATATTCCTGGGGTTGATGCCGGAGTGGGAATTGATGCAGCGGCATCGGAATTTTTCAACAAAGAATCGAAAATGTATGATTTGAAATTGGAAGGAAAAATTTTAACAAGCGAAGAATTGATTAATTATTATTTGCCATGGATTAGTAAATATCCAATTGTAACAATGGAAGATATGTTGTCGGAATTTGATTGGGAAAATTGGCCAAAATTAGTGGAAAAAATTAATGGGAAATTTCCATTGATCGCTGATGATTTGACAGTGACGAATACAAAACTACTACAAAAAGCGATTGAAATGAAAGCAGCGACGGCAATTTTAATTAAATTAAATCAGGCTGGAACTTTGACAGAAACGGTTGATTGTTGTTTATTAGCCTGCCAAAATAATTTGATGACGATGCCAAGTCATCGCGGTGGAGGGGAAACTAATGATACTTTTATGGTTGATTTAGCAGTGGCGGTTGGGTCGGCTTATATTAAAGTTGGACCAACTCGAGGAGAAAGAGTGTGTAAATATAATAGATTAATGAGGATAGAGGAAGAATTAAAAAATGAACAATAAAAAAGTAATTTTGATAATTAGGGATGGATGGGGTTATTCAACTGATCCATATGGTAACGCTATTATGGCGGCCAAAGTGCCAAATAATGACAAATACTTACGTGAATATCCATCGGCCCTGTTGAGGTGTACTGGTAATGATGTGGGGAATCCGGAAGGATCACAAGGCGGAAGTGAGGTGGGCCATTTGACGATGGGAGCTGGAAGAATTGTGTGGCAACCACAAGAAACAATTAGTAATGCTATTAAAGATGGTAGTTTTTTTAAAAATCCAGCTTTATTAAAAGCGATTGAAAATTGTAAAAAAAATAATTCATCACTACATTTATCAGGGTTATTATCAGACGCCGGAGTCCATTCTGATGTGAATCATTTATATGCTTTGTTAAAGCTGGCTAAGGATAATGGTTTGGAAAAAGTTTATATCCATTTGGTTTTAGATGGACGAGATGTTCCTGAAAAATCGGCAAAAATTTATGTTGAGCAATTGAATGAAAAAATAAAAGAAATTGGAATAGGCAAAATTACCACAGCGGTAGGAAGATATTACGCTATGGATAGGGATACTAATTGGGAGAGAACTGAAAAAGCAGCTAATTTATGGATTAATGGTGAAGGTTATGAAGCAATTAATGGAATTGAAGCTATAAATTTAGCGTATGAACGAGGCGACGAAACTGATTATTATATACAACCAACAATAATTGATAAAAATGGATTATTAAAAAATGGCGATTCATTTATTTGGTTTAATTTTAGAACTGATAGATCTCGCCAAATTACAGCGATGATAACTAGACAAACACTTTGTCCGACTGAACTGCAAAGTAATTTGGATTTAGTTTGGGTTTGCATGGGAACGTATGATAAATCTTGGGATTTACCAGTCGCCTTTTTGTTGGAAAATGTGAAAAATAATTTAGGTGAAGTTTTGTCGAAAAATAATAAAAAACAAATTAGAATTGCGGAAACCGAAAAATATGCACACGTGACTTTCTTTTTTAATTCACAACAAGAAACAGCATTTGAAGGTGAAGATAGAATAATGGTACCAAGCCCGAAAGTGTTGTCTTATGATTTACAACCAGAAATGTCAGCACCACAAGTGGCAGAAAAAGTGCTGGAAGTGATTGGTAATTACGATTTTATTTTGGTTAATTTTGCTAATGCAGATTTAGTGGGACATAGTGGAAAATTTGAAGCGGTTAAAAAGGCTTGTGAAGTGGTCGATGAACAGGTTGGAAAAATAGTGGATAAAGGAATTGAAAATGATTATATGGTGATTGTTGGAGCTGATCATGGTAATGCTGAAAATATGCTTTATAAAGATGGTGAAGTTGATGTGTCTCATGGATTTAATCCGGTTAAATTTTCTTTTATTGGAATTAATGGTCGGGTTAAAGATGGTGGATTAAAGGATGTGGCCCCAACAATTTTGGAATTAATGGGAATTAAAAAACCAGAGGAAATGACTGGGGAAAGTTTGTTGGTTAAATCTCCCTAAATCCCTCTTTGACCCTCCAAAGGCGGGCAAGCAAGAGGGACTT
>CAYRMT010000005.1:0-1466 GCA_964425635.1 uncultured Gammaproteobacteria bacterium | reverse complement strand
GTGTTGGCCCGAGAATTAAATTTGGAACAAATTAAAAAAATAGTTGAAGGAATTAAAAAAGAAAAAATTATTGGACCAAAAAATAAATTGGTCGAAATTGAAGTGTTTGGGCATGGAGCAATGTGTGTGGGAATTTCGGGTCGATGCCAAATGAGTTTGTATCATCAAAATTTATCGGCTAATCGGGGAAAATGTGTGCAAATGTGTCGGCGAAAATATGAAGTTAAAGAAATGGAAACAGGTAAAGAAATTATTTTAGATAATAATCTAATAATGAGCCGAAGTGATTTATGCACAATTGGATTGTTGGATAAATTAGTGGAAACAGGAATTAGTACGATTAAAATTGAGGGTAGGGCTAGAAGTGCTGATTATGTGGATACGGTAGTAAGGATTTATAAAAAGGCATTAAAATTAATTGAAGAAAAAAAATATAATAAAACAACTAAAGAAAAATTATTAGAACAATTAGAAACAGTTTTTAATAGAGGATTTTCTGGGGGTTATTACTTAGGAAGAAAGGTAGAAGAATGGGCATTGGGAGAAAATAGTTTGGCAACAGAGACCAAAATATTACTTGGAAAAATTGATCACTATTATCCAAAAATTAAAATTGCTGAAATAAAATTAACCACCAGTGAACGAGTAAATAATGGCGACAATTATATAATTATTGGGCCAAGCAGTGGGGTTATTAGAGGTAAGTTTTTTGACATAAAAATGGATAGAAACATCATGACTTTTAAGGTAGATAAAAAGGTTAGAAAGAATGATAAATTATTTATCTCTAAAATAAAATTGACTAACGGCTTTGACAAGAGTGCCACCGAGAAGAGCAATTAAAATAACTGGATCAATATTATTAGTATTGAAAGTAATTTTATTAGCAGCCTGATAGATCATACCCACAGCTAAAACTGTTAACATAAACCATAAGGCATTTCGATCAGATAAGGCTTCATGAAGACGATCTCTTTCATCCTTTTTAATTTGGGACATAAGATGGACAAAATCAATTAAAAGTAAACCTGTCCAGGCAAAGGTAAAAATATTTTTAATACTTTGATTTATGGAAATTGAATTAATAATGGCAATGGGCAATAGAAAACCGAATATATATGCCCAACCCTGCCAACAATTTGGGGTTAGTCCCCAACCAGTATATTTTCTTGGATTAAACCATTTTGGATTTCCAATCATAATAAAAACCCTCCGCCCCCGCTCTGCGGGGCACCTCCTTTGACAGGGAGGCTTATAAATTAATAATTAAAATATAAACAATTTATCAATTGATGTTTTTAAGGTTTTAGCCACATCGTGGGCTAATTTTAGAGATGGATTGTATTTCCCTTGCTCGAGAAAAACAATTGTTTCTCGACGAACACCGACTAAATCAGCCAACTGCTCTTGAGTTAGATTTAATTTGGCTCGATATTCTTTGATTTTGGTTTTCATATTTATTTACA
>CAYRMT010000004.1:28753-31193 GCA_964425635.1 uncultured Gammaproteobacteria bacterium | reverse complement strand
TTTCCTCCAAAAAACACTGCTATTTTAGTTTGTTTATTCATTTTATTTATAATAATTAATTATTTTTTTGCGCTAACCAAAAAATTACCTAAATCTTTTCTCCCTAATAAAAATTTCGTTCTCAACTTTCCCCTATCTGCCACATTCACCGCTGTCACCACTTTTTTTCCATTCAACCAAAAAGTAATTCCAATTACCGGTCGATCTAAATGTTTTCCTAAACTTGATCGATAATTTCGATAATATAAAATTCTTTCTTTAGCTAATAATCCCAACCTTTGAGCCAAATCTCTATCTATAGAACTTCTAAATGCTCCAGTGTCCACTTTTGCCCTCACATTCACCACTCTGTTCTTCCCTTGTTTAATAATTGAACTTTTTTGCAAAACTGGTTTAAAACCCTTTGGAATTTTAACCTTAATTATTTCAATAGGCTCAACTGTTTTTCTTTTTTCTTTTTCTTCAACCTTTTCAAAAAAACTTTCTCCAAACAAATATTTAACCAAAGTAATTGCATGATCCACACTTCTCACACTAATTCCATCCACTTTTTCCATCCTCAATTTCAAACCTGCTTTATTACAAATTTGAATCGATAATCCTGGCCGCGCATTCACTTCCAATACCATCGGCCCCTTCTCTTTATCCAAAACTACATCCACTCCCATAAATCCCAAAGACGAAATCGCTTTTTGGCAATTAATTGCTGTCTCCAATATTTCCCTCCAAAACGGAATTTTAATCCCATTCACTTTTCTATTTTTCTTTTTATTGTAATCATATATTCTATAAATCGATTCCCCTTTTCCTTCAACCCCAAAAGTAGTAATTCCAGTTGCTAAATCCACACCTAAACCTATCGCTCCCTGTTGTAAATTTGACTTACCACCAGACTTCTCTGTTGGAATTCTAAACATTGCCATCACTGGCACATTGTTGTAAACAATCACTCTAATATCTGGTGTTCCTGATTTAGTTAAAGCTAAAAATAAAGGATGAATTTTAATTCTCTCTTCCACTATTACTTTGTCCGACATTGCATGTAAACTATATTTTCCTGCCAAAATTTCTTGGCAATGCAAATTTAAATCATTACTACTCACAATTTCACCATTCATTTTTTGCCATTCACCTGCCCATTTTCCTCTTTTTCGAATAATCAAAATCCCATCCCCACCATAACCAGATTCTGGTTTGATTACAAAATTTCCCTGCAAATCCTCCCATCTAAATTTTGCCAAATCATGTTCATTCTTAAATCTAGCGATTAATTTTGGCACCGACACACCCATCTCAGAAAGCATTTTTTTGGTTTTAAATTTACTATCAGCAATCGCTCTACCAGTAGCACTATTCTTCCTCAAATAAATCTTATTTCTCTCATTTTTAGTCAAAAATTGTCGATATTTTCTTAAATTAAACATATTATTTATTCTTTTATAAAGCCTCCCTGTCTAGGGAGGTGCCCGCTAAATAGATTTATTTTTTTTATCCCGTACTGCCCCTTTAAATCTCGTAATTTCCGTTAATCTAATTCCCGAATAATTACCAATCACCAAGTTAGAAACCAACACTATTAATATAATCAATTCTGGATATTTTAAAACTAAATTCTGAATTGAACCTAAACTCATAATCATTGCCCCCGCCAATGCTAAAACTATAGTTCCTACCATTAATTTCTTTGCTTCTTTTTTACTTTTAACCAACTGTGTTCTCACAAATTCTTCCGCCAAAAGTATCATAAATAAAATCGGAAAAATCGAAATTTCACTAATATCAATTATATTTACAAAACTTGTCAACAACATCAAAGCAAAAACTGCCACTGAAATAAACATTAAATTAATTGCTCTAGCTGGCCAAAAATGAATTTTCAATTTTTTCAAAATTGTATTACCTAAAAGAGAAATTGCTAAAATCAAAGCAAATAATAATAATCCTCCAAAAAATCCTGTTGCTAAAAAAGCCACCGCAATCATTGTTGGCATAAAAATACCATAACCCGACAAACCCACTACATAATGTAAAAACGATACCAATGTTGCTATTAACGGTAACAATAAAAGTAATACTATTGTATTAGTTGAAACACCCCTATCAATTGCCGTCTTTATCATCCACCTAAAACTATTAAAACCGTTCCATTTATCCACCTCATAGCTAATCTTATTACTCTTTGCTTCAGTAATATTAATTGTTGGCACCGCTGTTGGTATTAAAGTTGCTGTTGGTGTTGCCACTGTCGTTGGAGTAATAATAGCCATATCGGCTAAAACTGGTTCCACATTCAAAAGAAAACTAAAACCAAAAATTATAAATAGTAGGGCAGCTATTTTTTTCATTAATTTAATTATAACTTTTTAATTGATGATCTACGACCTATCATCTAAGATCTAATTTGTGGCGTATTATAACACCATTTTTTCAAAAAAAACCA
>CAYRMT010000004.1:0-28653 GCA_964425635.1 uncultured Gammaproteobacteria bacterium | reverse complement strand
GTTCTAGCTTTTAATCTTAAAGATATTCAACTCGGACAAAACTCTAGTACCCTCGGTAGTAATTATGCCACCACCAGTTCTCTTATTTCCATTATTTTAAAAACTTCCATTACCATTGCCAGTATTATTTTCCTTGGCCTTTTGATTTTTGGTGGTATTTCCTTTATAATGAACGCAGGCAGTGGTGATCCTAAAAAAGCTGGCCAAGGTCAAGCCGCCATCACTAATGCCTTAATTGGATTTGCTATTGTGCTTTTAGCCTATACCATCATCCAAATTATTGAAGTTATCACTGGGTTAAATATTTTAAATCCAACATTATAATCAATTATGGCAACCTTTGGAAGCATTTCTAATCCTACTTCTTTTGCTAGTGGTCCTCAAGGTTTTTTTGATTTTTTAAGTGCTATTTTTAAAATTGCAGGCACTGTTGCAGGTATATTTTTTATCGTCAAAATTATTATCGCTGGGTTTAAATATCTCAACGCTGGTGGTGACGAAAAGAAAACTGCCCAAGCTTGGGCCACTATTTGGCAAAGCATGGTTGGTTTCGCCATCGTCGCTTCCGCCTTTGTCCTTGCCGGCGTCATCGGTAATTTATTCGGCATTAACATTCTCAACCCCACCCTATGAACCATTTAAGTAATAAATTATTAGCCTACACCCTCACCGGTCCCGGTATTCAACCTGGAAACAGTCCTGTTTCCACTCTTGAAAAAATCATTAGTTCTATTATTGGTATTTTAACCATTGCTGGTGTTATCTATTTCACTATTCAAATAATTCTCGCTGGTTTTTCCTTAATCGCCTCTCAAGGTGACCCAAAAGAATTTCAAACCGGCAAAAAAAGATTAACTTCTAATGTTATCGGTCTAGCTATTATTATTATAGCCTACGGAATTGGTGCCCTCATCTCCAGCTTACTTGGTATGAATAATATTTTCGACTTATCAACCATTTTTCAACCAATTTAATTATGGCCATCACCAATCCAGTTTTAAAAAATAGTTCCAGTATCAGCAGCAATCCTACTAACTACATGAACGGTGTTATTCAAACCGTTTTTTCTATCTTTTTCATTTTTGGTCTAATTTATTTTGTCTATCATATTGTTCTCTCTGGCTACAAAATGATTTCCTCCCAAGGCGATCCCAAAAAATACGAAGAAGCTCAACATAGTCTCATTTATGCTTTTATCGGTATAGCCATTATTTTTTCCATTTTCGCCCTGCTTAAAATTGTTGGCCATATTTTTGGTATCACCGGCCTAGACAGTTTAACCATCACTTGGCCATCCCTTTAAAATTTAAAATTTATTGGTAAAATTAGTTAATAATTATTAAATCAAAAAAAATGATTAAAGAAATAAAAAATAAAATTCAATTTGCTGCTATCGCCGCTCCAATTTATGCCGCTGACAATACTTTGGTTTTAAAAGGCAAAAGTACCAGTTTTACCAACCTCGAAAATTTAACCGTTAGTGGTATGGTCTCCGGTGCCATCAGTTTAGTTTTAATTGTCGTTTCACTTATTTTCTTCTTCATCCTTGTCATTGGTGGCCTTAAATGGATCACTTCTGGTGGCGACGAAAAGAAAGTTGCTGCTGCTCGCGCTCAAATTACCAATGCTCTAATTGGTTTAGTCATTGTCTTTGCTGCTTGGGCCATAATGAAACTTATCGGCTCACTTTTTGGCATCGAACTTCTTGGAACTATCACTATTCCTTCGTTCCAATAATTTTAATCAAAACTCAAAACCCGCCGATCAGGCGGGTTTTTTGTTATAATCATTCAATGAATTTACTTACTAAAATATTTTTTCCTACCCCTATTTTTGCCGCAGAGTGGAGTGGTGATGTTGCCACTATCCAAGATTTTAATGTTGTTTTTCAAAATATTGCCCAAGTTATCGTCTATTTTACTGGAATTGTCTTTTTAATTATGTTAATTCGCGGTGGATTTAGTTATTTAACTTCCGGTGGCGATCCAAAAAAAACCGCTAAAGCTAATTCTACTCTTACCCTCGCCATTATCGGTCTAGTTGGAGTTATCGTCTCTTTTTTAATTATCAAATTCATCGGCGACTTTACTGGTATTAATGTCACCGAATTTAATATCCCCAGTTAATGAAACGCCTTTTGATCGTTTTATTATTATTAACTATTCCTTTTCTTCAACCCATCTCTGCTTTCGCTCAATCCATTACCACCGTCACCACCGATAATCAAACTACTGCCACAGCTACCACTCCAGAAGAAAGTTTATGGGCTAAATTTTGGAATTGGATTTCTAGTGTTTTCATTAAAACCGACTACACCATCACCCAACGACAACCAGATGAAATCAATTCCGACATGACCGAATATGGCACCACCTCAGACAACAATAAACATTCCTCGTCTGGTACCCGCCTCACCGACTCTAAAAGTCAAATTTGCTACAAAGGTAATGTTATTAAAAAAGTAATTTTAGACAAAACTGGCTACCCCAACACCAATCTTGCTCAAATTTGTAATTCACCAAATGGTTGCGTTGTTTCCTCTGGTTCCGAGTCTGATTGTTTAACCATTTCCATTAAAGATTTAGCTCATTATTTTGTACAAACCAATCAACAATTTTACTGTAACGATAAAAATAAATTAATTGATGTTGAGAATGATATTATTAATGCCGTCAACACTAATTTTACCGAATCCATTTCTTCCACTAATTTAGATTGTTTTCAAACCATTTATCAAGATTTTTACCTAGTTCCTAAAGATACCGATGACCAAAATGAAGAAAACTCCAAAAACATAGTTCAAACCCCCATTTCTGCAGGTGACCAAAAATCAGGCTCCATTAGTGATACCAAAGACCAACTTAATAAAAACTTTGTTCCTGCCAATCAAAATTGGGATGGTCTAAACAGTCTTCGCCCTGCTGGTTGGTAAATAATTTTTATGCTAAAATTACCCATCATGTTCATCTCAAATATTTTACAAAAACTCAACTCCCGCGACACTCGATTAATTCCCCAACTTCCCAAATTAAATAAAAAAATTAAATTTCTTTCAATTTTAATTGCCTTTGCTTTTTTAACTCTCATCGGTCGTCAAATTTTAGCTGCTGACGAAATCACCGCAGACAATAGTGCTGCTATTCAAAAATATCAGGAAAAACAAACCGCCATTAGTGCTGGTAATAATCAAGAATCCTGGATGAGCGAATCTATGATGAGTAATGCCATGTCTCTTAATCAAGCCATTGTTGGTAATATTCCCACCGATGTTCTTAAAGGTAAAACTACCACCTGGGTTCCTGGAGGTATAATCGGTATCACTAATCAATCAATTGCTTACCTTTATAATCCTCCTGCTTCTGGTGTTCAATATATTGCCCAAACAGTAAATAATTTTCTCGGCAAACCAGCCTATGCCGCCACTGGTTACGAAGGTTTAAAAGGTATTCAAAATATCTGGAAATCTTTCAGGAATGCTGTTTATATTCTCTTTTCAGTAGTTTTTATCGGTATTGGTATTGCCATCATGCTTCGAGTTAAAATTAGCCAAAATGCCGTTATAACTATTCAATCAGCCATTCCTCAACTAATCACTAGTTTAATTCTCGTCACTTTTTCCTTTGCTATTGCCGGCCTTCTTATAGACCTCAGTTATCTTTTTTCTGGAGTTGTTATGGCCATCCTTTTCAATTCCAAGGGGGGACTTAATTCAGCCCTTTGGTCTACTACCTTCAATTTCAATCCTAGTTTTTCTGAAATTGTCAGCGGTGGAACCACTTTTAAACTTCTTTATAATCTCGTTCCTTTTACTGCTATCGCCATTATCCCTTCGGTTTTGGCCGGAGTAATTGGAGGTTTCATTACCCTTGCATCCGGTGGGGCCGCTCTTCCAGTCGGTATTGCTATTGCTGGCATTTCTTTTATTTTAATTCTCCTAATTATTTTATTAGTAATCTTAGTTCAAATCGTTAAATTTGCCATTGGTATGGCCAAATGTTATATCACTCTTCTTTTAAAAATAATTCTAGCTCCTTTAGAAATTGGTATGGGTGCCATCCCCAACAGTAAAATGAATTTTTCCAGTTGGATTTGGGGAGTTATCGCTAATTTAGCTGTTTTTCCAATATCTATAATTTTTCTAGTCCTGGTCGGTATGATCCTTGATAGTATTGACGGCGGTCTTTGGAGTCCTCCAATGATGGGTTTAGGTTATTTACTCAAACCAATTATTGGTATTAGTGCCATAATGATGCTTAGTCAACTTCCCAAAATGATTCCTGAATTTGTTTTCAATATAAAACCATCTCCATGGGGTAAAGCTTTAGGTGAAAGCTTTAAACCCGGTGCCAGTAAATTTGCCGGCCGTATCGGTGCTGAAGCCGGCGCTGATTATATTAGAGATGCTGCCAGCGCTGGAACCACTGCTCCAGGTTGGGCTAAAGCTGGTAAATATGTTGTTAAAGCTGCCGAAAAAACTGGAATAATTAAAGAAAGCCGACCATAACCCAAGACATTTTTTTTCATAAAAAAGTCTTTTTAAACGAAGATTGTGTTATTTACGAGAAACTTTCTTTTTTGCCTTTTCGTAAAGATTTTGTGTTCTTTTTACATCAAGTGCCCTCTGAGCATCAGTCGCCACAGTTAACCCAAAACTCCTTGGATCAGCATTCCCTTTAACTTTAACACCCATATAACGCATCACTTCATTTATATCCACATCCGTGTTGCTTATATTCAAATCCTGTATTAATAACTTATATAAATACAAATTATAATTAGCTTTAACTTCTTTCGGGAGTTTCAAATAAATATAATCCGAAGATAAACGTGTCGTATCCACTCCAAACGAACCCAATATCATATTTGCCCAATAATCAGGACTGGTTGTATATTTATAAGTCGTCCTTCCATTGATTCTTATCCCCCTCACCATACCTACTTTATCTTTAATGTCATGAACCCAACCATCAACACTCTTAACTTCCTTTTTACCCATCATACAATTGTACGACAAAGCTGCTGTCTCTACTTGATCTCTAAATAAATTTAAAAAATCAACTTGATTTGTTCCAAAATTAAAATCACCCTTATCGTTTTTACCAATCAACTCACTGTCTTTACCAAACCTAGCATAATTCATTAACAAAGTCGCCACTGTCACATCTTCCTCTTTTGTAAACTTTTCGCCATTAGGCTTACGTAAATCTCTGGTTCCATAAGTAAAATCAAAAAAACCATAACACATCTTATTATCAAAAATTTTCATCTCTCCATCCGCAATTTTTTCTCTCAATTTCTTTTTACCACCGATCGGTTCACCTAATTCTTTTTCCAATCTCATCACTGTCATAACATAATCAGCCAACGATCCTCCAAAATATTCCGCCTCAAAAATATCGCTTTCCTCTTTAAAAACTTTCCATTTACTTTTGGCTTTATATTCCGGATTTAAAGTCCTCATTCCATCATTAATAATTCCACCATAAGTTGGCAACACTCTCATCCTATCGGCCAAACTCGAATCACCAAACATATAAAACAAATTCCAAGCAGTATAAGCATTCATTTTATCTAAATAATTTGCTTCCTTTCTTCCATTTTGCTCCGCTAAAAACAAAACCAACTCCTCCTTATAATCTCTTATTCCCTCCAATTTCTTAACTACCTTTTTATCTATTTTTCTTACCCCATTTTCATCCACCACCTCTTTATATCTCAAACTCATTCTCCCATTTTTATCTTCATAAAGCTCACACAAATCATTTAACATTTTACTCGATACCAATTTAAAATCCTCATTAAATAATTTTGTGAATTTTTCATTATCAAACGCAAACCACATTCTATTACCCTGGATCTTATCCAAATCCTTACCCGCATAACTCATACTAGCCGCCCCATCATTCACCATCACCATATATTCAATTCTTGACTGAATTTCTTCAGCTGTTTCCTTAACAGTCCCATCTTTATTTAATATTGGTTTTATCTTTTTAAACCATTCCGGAGGTGTATAAGATTGCCATCTCATACTAGAATCCATAAATTTCATTGCCATAGCTGCATTTTCTGGAGAAATTTCCCACCTCGCTCCACCTCTTATTTCTTGAGTTTCTGGGTCAACTACCAATGGTTCATAATCCACTTCATCATCCACATCTACTTTTCTTCTTACTACTGAAATCTCTTCCTTTAATTCACTATCCAAACATCCCACCACTGCTCCTATTTTTAGTCCTGCTTCAGAATCAGAATCAACAGTGTCATACACATCAAGTAAATTATTAATTGTTTCTTGAGTCTGTTCTTTTTTCTTTTCTTTATAAGAATTTGGTGCCATTGCCGCTCTACGATTAGCTTTTTCCAAAGCCGCCAATTGTTCCACTATTCCCTTACCAATCTCATCATCCTTTCCGTTCACTAATAAATTATTTTGTAAAATTCTCTCCACTCCAGCAAAACTAGAAGGTAAATGTTTATAAACTTCTGCTCCAGTCACCCAACTCTCAATTTTTTTATCCTGTCCCGCCAAAAGCAAAGCTGAACCAAGTAAATTTAAAGATTCTTGAGCATTTTTCTTAGCCACATCATTTTCTGGCCTTCCTGGGTCACGAGATAAATTAACCATTTGTTCCACACTCTCATATTGTGAACTAAAATTACCTTTCAAAAAATTTCTAGCTCTTTCATCAACCTCGGGGCTTCGATCATCTAAAACCTTGATTCTTGTAATTTCTCTCGATAAAGTCACCACTTTTGACACTTGTTCTATTGATACGTTTATTTCTGGTCCTCTCTCACTCATGCCCCAATTATACCAAATTCAATCTCCACCTTGTCAAACAAAAAGCCTCCCTGTCAAGGGAGGTGGTCTGCTTTGCAGACCAGAGGGTTTTATTGTTAAACTAATTTATGCCTTCTCTTCTACCATCTTCCAATATTTCTTCAATTGAAAACCATGTCCGTTCTTACCGTTCTGCTCTTCAATCCAATCTTGAAATCACCATCAATTCTCTTTCTAATTCTCACCTCAAAATGCATTCTCTTCTCCACCCCCTTGGTCACACCAAAGAAATCGATTTTTCTGCCTTAACCTATTCCCTCGATCGCCTCCCCCGAATTAGTCATGAAGTTGAAAAAATTATCATCGGTCAAAGCCCTGAAGTTTTTGAAGAATCAGGTTATAAAAACATCACCAAATGGAAAGAGGTTAAATCCAAAAATCGCCGCCGAGTTGCTTATCTCAATTCCGAAAAGAAAACTTTAGCTTTTTTTATTGCTTCTGTTTCCGATATCGATGATCTTGTTAATATCCTTATTACTCTTCAAATCGAATGGAATAAACTAAATCAACTTCTTCATAAGAATTATTCACTATTCTCCCTTATCCAAAAAGATCTCAAATCTCAAGAATTTTTCCAAAAATTAAAAATTGACCCCAAAAAATGGCAACTATTCACTTCCTCCCTTGGTTCAAATTGGCGTTCTAAAATTAAAAAAATCTACAAATCTCCCCTCAACCTTAAAGTTCAACTTCTTGCCGCCTCTTGGCTCAACTACACAAAGTCTACTCAAAAGTGGTGGCGAAATATTTCCATCAATGTCTCTCCTGTTTTTCATCACATGTCCCAACAAGAAATTTACTTTATCTCTAGTAATACCCACAGTTTAATGAATATTTTCACCGGTTTTCCCCTTGCCCATCAATTTAAAATTATTTCCGATCTAAAAACTAATCACTCCTCCCTCTATCAAATTTGGGAACAAATCAAATCCAAAAACTCACTTTTAACCCCCACTGATTTTATTTATTTTGTTTCCAAACACTTTCTTTCTCACCCAGAAGTTAAAAAAGATTATCAAGACTTTCAAAAAAAACTCGGTATTTTCAATCTCCCTAATACTAAATATCTCGACATCACCTCCCAAATTTTTCCTGTCAAAAATCTAATTAAATCAAAATATCTCGATCCCAGAATCAAAATCAAAAAACCTCTTACACTAGAAAAATCCAATGCTCTAATTTTAAACATCGATTATCCACTTGGCTTTGCCGCCTATCATATTCTCAGTGAAATCATGGAAAATGTTAAAAATATTAAGGGAGTCTATATTCTTGGTAAAGCTGCCGCCCTCAATAGTGAAGTTGGCGATCTTCTTATTCCTCGTTTAGTTTTCGACGAACACACCCAAAATTCCTATCTCTTCAAAAATTGCTTTAATGATTTTTTTCCTTTTATTAATAATCAAGGTTCAATTTTAACCAATCAAAAAGCCGTTTCCGTTTTTGGTACCTTTCTTGAAAATAAAGCTCTCTTAAATTTTTATTTCAAAAACAACATTACTATTATCGAAATGGAATCAGGCCCCTATCTAAGTGCTATCACTGAAAGCTGTTACGACCAACAAGCTCCCAAAAAATCAATTGTCGATCTCAATAACTGCCCTTTCGATCTCGGCATCATTAACTATACCTCAGACACTCCTTATTCCAGCCTTCAAAATCTCGGCGACAGCCAATTAGGTATCACTGGTATTGAACCCGTCACCCTCGGCAGCCTAGCCATCCTCCAACGCATCATTAACCTTGAAGAAGAAAAGTAATACGTTATAATCGTTCCATGACTCAAAAAATTCTACCCCTTTCCCTTGTTCTTTTTTCTGCTTTTTTATTAACCGGCTGTTCCGTTAAAAATTCACCTACCAACTCAATTTCTCCTACCCCAACTATTGTTTCCAAATCCACCAATAAAATAAATTATCCCTGTATTAAGGGAAAAACGGCTTTCGATTCTCTATCCGACAGTGGTAATAAAATGGAATTTCAACAAAGTTCTCTTGGTAAAATGATCACCTCCATCAATGACATTCCTCAAAGCAATGGTAAATATTGGCAATATTCCATCGACAATAAATATGCTGAAGTTGGTGCCGATGCATATCAATGCCAAGGTGGTGAAATTATTACTTGGGAATTAAAATAGGCTATGAAAAATTTAAAACTAGTTCCTTTATTTTTCTTAATTTTTGGCATCATGGCTCGCTTTTTACCCCATCCCGCCAACTTCGCTCCCATCACCGCCATCGCTCTTTTTGGTGCCAGATATTTACCCAAAAAATTCACCTTCATCTTACCTCTCAGCATTCTTTTCATTAGTGATTTATTTTTAGGTTTTTATGGTCCCGAAATGTTTTTTGTCTACGGTAGTTTTATTTTGGCTGGTTTCATTGGACTAATCTCTCGCCATAAAAAATCTTTATCTTTTATTCCTTTTACTAGTATTTCCTCCTCTGTCGTTTTCTTTTTGATTTCTAATTTTGGTGTCTGGCTAACCACCACCATGTATACTAAAAATCTCATCGGCCTAGAATCCTGTTTTATTGCTGCCATTCCTTTTTTCCGCAACACCTTCCTAAGCGATCTTTTATACACCACCCTTTTCGTTGGCGGTTATGAACTTTCCCTTATTTTAGGTAAAAAATTTCTTTCTCGTCAACAATTTGCCTTGGCTTTTTAAACCATGCCTCAAAGTGATCGACAAATTCTATTAACTAAACTTCAACAAGCTAAAAATCAAATTGAAATTGGTACTAAATATCAACACACCAAAACTAAAGGGGAATATCTTGTTTTAAATTTAGTTATTCAAGAAGATACCGAAGAAATCAGAGTTATCTATCAAGAAATCAACCACCAACCAGCTATCATCTGGAGCCGATCATTCGATGGCCCAAATGGCTGGATCATCCCCACTGAAATCAATGGAAAAATGGTTCCCAGATTCACAAAAATAAAATAACTTATTTCATCAATTCTTCAAACTCTTTTTGATCTAAACTTTCCTTTTCTGCTAAAACTTTAGCCAATTTATCTAATTTACTCTTATTTTTTGTCAATATCATTTTGGCTCTACTATAAGCCTCATCAATAAATTTTTTAACCTCCTCATCAATTTTCCCCTGCATTTTATCCGAAAGCTTAGACGGTTCCATATAAGATTTTCCAAAATCATTCACATCAATTTGTGACCCTAAATTAATTGGCCCAATATCACTCATTCCCCAATCTATCACCATATCCCTAGCAATATTCGTTGCATGTGAAATATCAGAAGACGCTCCTGTTGTAATATCTTTAAAAACTATTTCCTCCGCCGCTCTACCCCCCATCGCCATCGCCATTTTTTTAATCAATTTACTTTTAGTATGATGAATAATATCTTTTTGTGGTGGCACTAAAGTAAAACCCAATGCCATTCCTCGAGAAACTATCGAAATTTTTGACACCGGATCTAAACCCTCAACATAATTCACAATCGCATGACCAGCCTCATGATAAGCCGTCATTAATTTATCTTCATCGCTTTGACTTCTTCTCTTTTCTGCTCCTAATTTTACTTTCAAACTCGCCTCATCAATATCATGTAAATCAATTTTTGCCTTATTAGCCCTTGCTGCTCCAATCGCTGCCTCATTCAACATGTTCTCTAATTCTGCTCCAGAAAAACCAACCGTCGATTTAGCCACCAACTCCCAGTCAACCTCGTCCTCAAACGGTTTACCTTTAGCATGTATTTTTAAAATTTCTTTCCTTGCCTCTAAATCTGGTAATTCTAATACCACTCTTCTATCAAATCGACCCGGTCTTAATAATGCTGGATCCAATAAATCTCCCCTATTAGTTGCCGCCAACACTACTACCGCCGAATTTGGTTCAAATCCATCCATTTCTACTAAAATTTGATTCAAAGTTTGTTCTCTTTCACTGTTTCCTCCTTCCATTCCCCCTCTCACCCTTCCAATTGCATCAATTTCATCAATAAAAATAATAGCCTTGCCAGCTTTTTTAGCTGTTCCAAACAAATCACGAACCCTAGATGCTCCTACTCCAACCAACATTTCCATAAACTCTGATCCGGCCATACTATAAAATGGCACCCCAGCCTCTCCAGCCACTGCTTTTGCCAACAAAGTCTTACCCACTCCGCTTGGCCCAACTAAAAGCACTCCCTTAGGCGCTCTTGCCCCCATTTTTTGATATTTCTCTGGATGCTTTAAAAAGTCAACTATTTCCACTAAATCATTTTTAGCCTCTTCGACTCCCGCCACATCTTTAAAAGTTAAACTCTGTTTTCCTTTTATAAATAATTTTGCCGTCGATTTTCCAAAACCAAAGACTCCGCCACCCCCAGCTCCACCACCTTGTTTTCTAAACAACCACAAAATAAACATTATTGGCAACCCCACCGACAAAACTAAAGTCAATATTTCTCCCAACATTTTCCATCCCTGTCTATTTTCTATTTGTAAATTTATTGTTGATAAATCCACCCCTTCTTTTTGTAAAATTTCCGTCATTGAAATATCCACTTCTTTTGAAGCTACTAAAATTTTCTTCTCATTCTTTAATGTTGCCATTATTTGACTATCAGCCACTACTATTTTTTCTACTTCCTGATTTTTAGTTTTTTGAATTACTTCAGAAATCGGCACTTGAGCCACCGTTTCTGGCATCAGAAATTGCACTAAAACAGATAAAATCCAATAACCTAAAATCAAATAAATCAAAAATTTAACTATTTGTTTTGGTCCAATTTCAATTCTTTTAATCTTCACCCCCGGTGGTAATTTATCCAAAAGTTCTTTAGGTATTTGATTTTTATCACTCTGTTTTGGAGAATTTTTCTTTTCCAGCTTTGGTTTTTTTATTTTTTTCTTTAAATCTTCAAAAAATTTCATCCTATGATTATACCATCAAATTTGGTTCAAAAAATTAATCCACCCGAATATTATTCACTAATTCCAACAACAATTCCCTATTATCCTTTTTCCCTCTATCATCTTCGGCTGCCTTCACCCAAAATTCATGATTACATTTTTCACATTTATAAAAAATTCTAAAACCATCATTTCGATATTCAGCCGCTTCTGGTCTCATTAACCCCCTACATTCACTTGCTCTATCCCCTGGAGTCAACTCATCTACATGTTTTCCCCATAAACAATTCGGACAATGATCAGTTGTTCCATTTCCAACTACCTTTTCACCGCACACCTCACAAACAAAATCCTCCACCACTTTTTTCATAACCATATTTTACTCTATTTTCCTAATTCCACTCCCATCCTAATATCTTTATTTAATTTCTGATTAAATAACAATTTTCCTCCCACCATACTCGCCTGCGGCTCCACCTGTAATGGTTGCCAATCTTTCGGAAAAGAAATTAATGTCGCTAATCCAGTATCTCCAAATCCAGATTGTTTTTGGACATAGCTCACATAAGAAAATTTATCCTTACCTGTCAAATTGTTTACACTGGAATATTTTATTTCCACCGTTTCTTTACTTAAAATTGGCACTGTCACCAAAAAACCTACCTCTTTTTTCCCATTAATTTCTTTGATTCTAATCTCATCAGCATTATAGATTTTTCTTGAATTAGTCTTATCATCAATCACACTAATTTGCGACAAATTAACATCTATTGGCAAATAAACCCTTAAATAGTTTTTATACTGACCACCAGGAAAATCATTACTCTTAGCCATGTTTTCATAATTAATTTTCAACATTCTCTCAACCAAACTTTCATTAATATCCACCAATTGTTCCATGTTTCTAGACAAAAAATAATTTGTCTTATTCACCCCAAAATTAGAATCTACTATAAACAAATAATCTGAGAAACAATTCTCCTTCATACATTTTCCTTGATACATTGTTCCATCCCATCCCAAATCACTCGTCAATCTAGCTGCTTCTCCATTGTTAAAACCCAATTGGATTTCATTTTTTTCCAACAAATCCACCAAAGAAAAAACTAATTCCAATTGTTGCTTTGCTTTTAATTCTTTTATTTCCTCAAACACCTGACTTCCTAAAGTTCCCAAAAAACTTGCTTTTTGAGTCGATCCTGGGAAGAATTTACTTTCTGAATAATATTCAGCTTGTTCATATAAATTATCTTTAGTAATTTTTTCCTTAAAATCAGTCACATTAATTTCTCCAATCACCCCCACAATTGCCTTGGCCGCCGCCAAATTAATTCCAATCACTCCATCCACCTTTTTGTTAACCTCTTGGTTTAAAAACCATTGGATATCTGCCGAAGCCTTCATAAAATCTGGATTCCAGTTAGCATCCCTCATAAACCAATTTGCCTCCCCTAAATAATTTTTTATTTCTATTGGTGGTTCAACATGTCCCTTTAATTGACCATCGGCTTCATAAACATCTTTTACTTCAAAATTTAAAAGTTTGCCATTTTGAAAACTCAAAATTCCATAACTTCCAATAAATCCTCCTGTTGCCCGCAACTCTGATTCATTTTGAAGCAACACCAAAAACTCCCTTTTCCTCCCATCCAATCCCAACAATTCCGGTAAAATATTCATTCCTTTCGACACTAAATTTAATTTTTCCTTGGTTTCTTTCAAATTTTGAGCTTTTTTTTGTAAAGACACTCTCCACTTTGCCGGCATCCAACTATAATCACCATTCAATCTTGCTAAAACCAATCCCAATTCATTATCGAAATTAATCAAATATTCTTCCTCTTTGTTTAATTCATCAATAAAATTGATTTCTCTTTCTTTAAAAATCGCTTGGCTTATTAAATCCGCACTTTGACTAATTGCAATCGAATCTTTTTCCAATCTCAACACATCCTCTCCCACTTTAAGCAATGTCTGATAATTTCTAATAATTCCAAATTTATTTAAACCCATATCATCAATCTGCTGATCAATTTCTTTAATTCTAGTCAAATTTTTATCTGCCAAAATTTCTGCTTGCTTATATTTTTTTGCCTCAATCAAAGTTACATTTTCCTGAATATTATTAACAGCCAAAACCGTCAATATTGTCCATTTTACAGGCATCATCAACAACAAAACAATCAAAGACAAACCCCACCATTTCCATTTACTTGAAATCCTCAAAGTCGGCATTTTTATTTTCGACACCACTTCCTTTTTTACCTCTTCTTTTGGTTTTATTTCTTCTATTTTTTCACTTACCAATATTTTATCTTCATAATCATCATCAAATTCTTCTACTACTTTTTCTTTTATTTCTTTCACCTCTTTCACCTCTTTCACCTTTTCCACTTCCAAAGCCATCTTCTTTTGTTTGTAGAAATTTTCTATCTCCTCTAAAGGCTCCCTTTCGTCAAGGGGAGCTGTCCGAAGAACTGAGGGGTTTTGTTCCTCCTCCACCACCACTTCTATTTTTCTTTTATTAACCTCTTTTTTAATCGGCTCCTGCTCTACCTCTTTTTTTGTAACCTCCCTGTCAAGGGAGGTATCCCGATTTATCGGGACGGAGGGTTTTTTAGGTTTTCGATTTTCCTCATCTGCCCTAGAAAAAAAATATTGTAAAGTCTCTATTATTCCATCTTTAAAGTCACACTTCGGTTCCCATCGTAATTTTCTTACCGATTCCACTAATCTCTCCTCGTCAACTTTTTCAATTTCAATTTCCTTTTGCATCACCTTATACCGTGTCATTTTTGCCTCATCTATCAACACTTTTGCCACTTCCTCGCTATTCATTTCCTTTCCCAAAATTAAAAAAAATTCTTTTTCCGTTCCCGACAAAAAACTTGCCCTTAAAATTGCTTCCACCAAATCTTCTATTGCTAAAATTCTGAATTTACTTTTTAAGTTTGGCAAGACTAAATTTTTATTAACCACCGCCAATTTTATTGTCTCAGCCAAAAAATTATCCTCATCCATCCCCGGCCCATAAACCCCTTCCGCCTCTATCATTCTCCAATTCAAATTCAGATTACCCAAATTATCTTTTAAAAACTCCGCTTTTTCTCTATCGTTCACACAAACAAAAGTAATCTTCTCTCCCTTAAACTGATCCATTTCCCATAAATTTTTATCTCCCAAAAAATCAAAAACATAGCTAAATTTACCACTAACTTCCGATAAATCCATTAATAACTCAAAATTTTTTATTTCACTCAACCCCGCCACATACTCCCCCACTCCCACCACATTTATATCTTTATTCGACAACTCTTCCGCCAATTTTTTAGCCGCAAATTGATCAATTCCAATAATTAAAGCGAAAGGCAATGCCGGATTCATAGTTTATTTTAACTTAAATATTATTCACCAATTCATCTTATTCCCCTCCTTTTTCAAAGGAGGGTCTAGAGGTGGTTTTTGTCTTGCGGTTATATTTCGGATATTATGCGGTTATTACCTTCGAAATATGTTCTGATTTTTATTGTTCATACCTCTGAAACGTGAAAAAACGTCATAACCTGTTAGGAATAGTTTAATATATTCTCCAAATCAAAAAACAAAAATCTCCCTTTTGTCAAAGGGAGATGCCCGCAGGGCAGAGGGATTTTTTATGTCAAAACCTTTTCCAAATGGCCAAAATTAAAATCCAAAATCTGTACTGATTTTAAGCAGGGGAATATATCAAATATGTATATTTTCAAAACAATTTTAAGCGCGCAGCATCCAAGGTGCACTACCGCAGGGGTCGAGCACTGCAAAATTGTTTTGAAAAATTACAAATTAAGCCGCTTTTTTCAACGCCAAAATCGTCAACACACAAGCCACGGCTTCTGACAAACCCGTCACCCAAGCCGCTCCAACAATTCCAAATCTCGGAATCACTATTAAATTACCAATAAAATTAACCACCAAAGTTATCAACCCTAAAATCAAAATTTGTTTCTGTCCACCTTTAGCAATTAATGTAAAACCAAACAGGTGGTTAATATAAGAAAAAAAGAGGGGAACCAAAAGAATTCTTAAAACTACTACCGATGATTCATAACCATTTCCCGCCAAAATTTTTATCATTAATGGTGCCAATAAGTAGGCGAGGGGAATTATCACCACCAAAGATCCCAACACAATTCCAATCGACCATTTAAACAAGCTTCTTTTATTTTCTGATTTGCCCGAAAAAATTGGAAAAACACTATTCACAAAATAATAAGCTGGTTGTACCATATTAGAATAAATTTTGTATGCCAATCCATAAAATGCCACTTCTTTTATCCCAATAAATTTATCAATCATCAACGAGTCAATCGCCCTATCGTACCCAGTAAATATCAACATATAAACACCCATTGGCCATGATTCTTTTAAGAAATTCAAAACAAATTTTTTATTTAAAATTTCTAATTTAAATCCGCTTAAAACTTTTTTAAGTAATTTCCACCCAATACTTAAACTCAAAATTCTAGCTATCAAATAAACACCAAAGACCCACATTAAACTAATCGGATCATGCCAAACCAATAAAATTATTAAAAATAATAATGGAAAAACAATATCAATCAATACTTTTAAATCCATTCTCAATTCTGTCTGAAAAATTATTTCCAAGCTTCCCGCCACCGATGTAAACCAAATCATCATCAACGCCACCAAAACTTCACCTTTAATCAAAGCAAAACTACCCCAGCTAAAAATTAAAATTACACCCAACACAAAGGCTATTAAAGTCGTCAACAACCTTGCCCAAGTCACTTGCATAAACAATTGATTTTTTTTCTTTCCTTCCTTTCTCGAAGCCTCTTTCACCCCTATCACTTTTGTTCCAAAATCCGATATCGAATCCAACAACAACAAAACTGAGGTTACTAAAATATAACTACCATAAACATCCGCTCCCAATTTTCTAGTCAACAAACCAGTTGTAATCAAACTAATTAAAACCGTAATTCCTTTCGCCACAATCTGCACCCAAGTATTTAGAAGCGACTTTTTCAACATTATCTATTTTAAGCTATTCCCAACACTAATACTAACAACCAAACATTTTGCGGTAAAGTTAGCCAATAATGATCAACCATCCCACTTACAACCACTACTCCAAAGATTACTTTAAAAATCCAATTTATTTTTCTTCTAGAAAAATTTTCACCAAAAAACCAAAAAAATAAAAATAATCCTAAAATTCCAATCTCACTCCATAGCAATATTAAAATATTATGAACCGGTTGTAACCAAAAAATTCCATTATTTTTTTGAAACTCCGGCAACCTAACTAAAAAATTACCCAAACCCGCCCCAAATAAAGATGATTCTTTTATCATTTTCAAACCAGACACATTCAGTTGGATCCTTTTACTAACTCCATCCGAATCCCACCCTCCCAAAAAATCCGACATTTGATATTCCATATTCACTAATCTTAATCCAAAAATTACCACCCCTAAAACCAATAAAATTAAACCAATGATATCGGCTCTTTTTTTTATATTTTTTAATAAAAACCAAAAAATTAAACCCAAGGTCAAAATCCAAATCGTTCTACTTCCAGAAACCATTATTCCCAAAAACCCAAACCAAAACACCACCCACCAAAAAAGCCTCCCTGTTAAGGGAGGTGCCCGCAGGGCGGAGGGTTTAAACCAACACCACAATAACAACGCCACTAATAAAAATCCCGCCAGACTATTTGGATGAGAAAAAGTCCCATAAGCCCTAACTAAACCTCTTCCCAAAACCGACATCTGGGCAATCCCAATCGTATTAAAAGTAAAACTTCTTTCTCCTAACCAATAAAAAATTCCATTCAAACTTCCATTTTTAGCTATTTGGGCCACTGCCAGCAAACTTTCCAAAATTATCCAACAGGGGATAATTTTTACCAAACTTTCCTTAACCAACGTCTTATTTTTTCTAAAATAGCGAAAAGTTATTAACAATTGAAACACCCTCAACCACTTATAAACAGCCACCCACGGGTTCACTGCCATCAAAATATTTACTCCCACAAATCCCAAAATCAAAAAGTTTCTAAAACTAAAATAATTTTTAAAAATTATTTTTTTATAATTTTTCAAAAAACCAGATCCAATTAAAACTATCCAAACTAAATCCAATAAATATAAAGTAGGGGACAAATAATCAATTCTAATTCCCAATAAATAACTCCATTCTGGCCAAAAATGCTTACCTAGTTGAGTCGGAATTAAAAGTAAAAATAAAAACAGCCACACAACCTCATCTTATCACAAAAGGATTAGGCCTTTTTTATCACTATATGTCTCTCTTCACCTTCACCTTCTGACTCACTCTCTATGTCTTTAATTTCGGCTAAAACCATATGACAAATTCTTCTTTCATATGAACTCATGTTTGCCATTGCCACTGGATTACCAGTCTCTAGTACTTTTTCTGCTAAAGATTTAACCATATTTTCCAATCTTACTTTTTGTTCCGTTCGATAATTATTCACATCTAAAAGTACTTTTATTCCTTCACTAATCTGGGATCTAATAATCAAAGACAAAACAAATTGAATCGAAGCCAAATTTCGACCCCTAAAACCAATTAATCCTGCTGGATTTTTAACCGTCACTCCCACTAAAACTTGATTTTCTTCTCCATCCATATCTTCCACAAAAGCCTTTTCCACTTCAAAATTCATTTTTTCCAAAAGTTCACAAGTGAATTTTAATATTTTTTCATTTCTTTTTTTATTATCCATAGTCGCTATTTTAACACGCAAAATTTATTTTTTATTTATTTTATCCACCATCAACTGCTGAACCACCATAAAACCTGAGGTTATAAACCAATACAACACTAATCCCAATGAAAAATTCCAACCAATAAAAATTGTCATTAATGGCATAAAATAAGTAGATTGAGTTCTCATCATCGCCATCATATCATCCTCTTTATCTTTGGTTGCGTCAGCAATCGACTCACTTACTTTTGGTGCCGGCATCATTAATTTAGCACTCAAATATTGCAAAAAACCTGAACCAATCAAAAGTACTAATGGCAATATTAAACCAGAATCCATCCCTTGAGAAAATATTTTGGCCGGAGTTTGCACTAAATCAGAACCAAAAAAGCTCATATCAAACTTAAAATTTTGATCAATTCTAAAAGATTGGATTAAATTACTATTAATTTTTTCCAAAGGCACTTTACCTTCAGAAAAAAGACTCACCATATTAAATGCATAAAAAAACAACAACAACACCACTATTTGGATAATCTGAGGCAAACAACCAGACAATGGATTTACCCCTTCCTCTTTATAAAGGTCCATCTGAGCTTTAGCCAAACCTTGTTTATCATTTCCAAATTTATTCTTCAATTTGTTTAATTTTGGCTGTAATTCCCTAATTTTCTGAGCCGAATTTAAACTCGGCATCACCAACGGTAACAATACTAATCTAATTAAAATTGTCACCAAAATAATAGCCAACCCAAAGTTACCAATCACATAATAAACCGCAAATAAAGCATTAATAAACGGGGCTAAAAATAAATTCATATCGTTCATTCTATCAAATCAACTCCACCTTTTGATAGGGGGTTACATTTCAAAATTCTCTTACCTCCTAAAAATAAACCCTTTATTACTCCATATTTTTTCACAGCTAAATAAGTATATTCCGAACAAGTCGGCGTAAACCGACAATGATTTCCAATCCCAATTCCAGAGATATATTTTTTATAAAATACTAATATTTCTAATACTACTTTTTTCACTTGAAAAACTTTATAACTTCTCTCTCAATTTCGTTATATTTTTTACCCAAAATTTCTTTCTTTGTTAAAAAAATTACTCTTGTCCCATTCTCAACTTTTTCCAAATTTTTCCTAATTACCTCCGATAAAATTCTCCTAATTTTATTTCTATTCACTGCCTTTTTAGAAATTTTTTTTGAAACTATAAACCCAAACTTTTTTTGATCATCATTTTCTTTATGGGTCAAAAAACCAAAAAAAGGGGAGTATAAAACTCTCCCTTTGTTTTTAATTTCAGCAAATTCTTTCCTCAACCTAATTCTGTTTTCTCTTTTCAACACAACTAATTATACTAAATTAACCAGTTAGTTTAGCTCTTCCTTTATTTCTTCTTCTTTTAAGCACGTTTCTACCATCGTGATCCATCATTCTTTTCAAAAATCCATGAACTCTGGCGTGTTTTTTTGCTTTTCTTTGTAAAGTCATTTTTGTCATAGCTGTTATTTTAACATGAAAAATTAAAAATTTGACCTATTTCATTTTGTGGAAAACTCATCTAATATAAGCATTACCCCAATCGATTTTTCCACAATTTCGATTTTAAACTCCTGCCTGTTTAACCGTTATTTATTATGTTTTAATCTCCCTTTTGTCAAAGGGAGAAACTCCGCGACAGCGGAGAGAGGAATTTAAAAATGGATATTGAAAGAATTTGGAAAAACACTCAAGAAGAGTTAAAAATAACTCTTGCTCCAGCCATCTTTCAAACCTTTGTTCTTAAAACCCAATTAATTAGCCTCGAAAACAATCTTGCTACTATCGGTTGTCCCAACACTTACTCCGTCGACTTCAATAAAAAACGCCACTACGACATCATTAAAAATGCTCTCGACAATCAAACTAAAAACAACAACACTCTTAACTTTATTGTCCAAGAAAATTTAAAATCCGATTTTGATAACACCAACAATACTCCACTTTTCTCTTATTCTCCCAATAGGGCCAACCATTCTTCCCTCCACCCCAAATACACTTTTGAAAATTTAATCGTTGGCAACAGTAATAATTTTGCCTTTGCTGCCGCTCAAGGCATTGTTAAAAATCCTGGTCTTTCCTATAATCCTTTTTTTATTTGGGGTGGGGTAGGAGTTGGAAAAACCCATCTCATGCAAGCTATTGGTCACGAACTCCTTAAAAATAACCCTGACTTAAAAATAAAATATTTCTCCGCTGAAACTTTTAGTAATGAATTAGTTAATGCTCTTAAAACCAAAAATATGAATCAGTTTAAAGAAAAATACCGCAACTTAGACTGTATTCTTGTTGACGACATTCAATTTATTGCCGGCAAAGAATATACCCAACAGGAATTTTTTCACACCTTTAACGCTCTTCATATGAACGGTAAACAAGTTATCTTAACTTCCGATCGTAAACCTAGTGAAATCGACCACCTGGAAGACCGTCTTGTTTCCCGCTTTATGGGTGGTTTAACTGTCGACATTCAACTCCCAGACTACGAAATGCGTATTGCTATTATTAGTCAAAAAATTGAAGAGAAAGGGATTAGTATTACTCCAGAAGCTGTTGAATTTTTAGCCAATAATACCGAATCAAATATTCGTGAAATCGAAGGTAAATTACAACAAATAACGATTCAATCATTATCCCAACAAATAGGGGAGGTTGATTTACAGTTTGTTCAAAACTTTTTCAACCCGAATAAAAATTCTACGATCAACGATCTACGATCTACCCAACTAAATCCTCGTCATATCATCTCTGTCTGCGCTAAACATTTTAATATTAAAACTAGTGACCTTTGTGGAAAAAGTCGTAAAAAAGAACTTGTTAATGCTCGCCATATTACTGCTTATTTACTTCTAACCCAAATAAACCTACCCCTAGAAGAGGTTGGACACCTTCTTGGTGGTCGTGACCACACTAGTATCATGCATGCCCGAGACAAAATCATTAACGACTTTTCCACTAATCCACAAACTCGTCAACTTATCAACCAAATCAAAAGTGCTTTTTAATTTCAAAAAAGTTTTCCACTTTTAAATATCATTTATCCACAATTTTATCCACATTTTATTTTATCTTTTTCCCCCGAAGTTTACCCAAACTCCAAAATAAACTATAAGCCACATCTATTAATTTTTACCAAATATTCAACCATTTTTTACTTTCTAACACCCTAATTAATTCAATTAAAACCAAAACTTCCATTATTTTTAAAACTATTCCACTTACCAACACTCTCTACTAATCATTACTACTATTTTGGATATTAATATCTTTATTTTTAACCTTTAAACTCAAACCATTTTTTGATAATATAAGTCAATGAAACTCTCCCTTTTACAAGAAAATTTAAACACTGCTCTTACCAACGTCTCTCGATTTGTCTCTTCTAAAAATCAACTACCTATATTAAATAATATTTTATTATCCACCGATAATGGTCGACTTAAACTTTCAGCCACTAATCTAGAACTAAGTATTAATTATTGGATTGGAGCCAAAATAGAAGAAGAGGGGACAATTACTATTCCTTCAAAAGAAATCACTGAGTTTGTTTCTTATCTAACCCCTGGAAAAATCGATTTATCTTTAAAAGGAAATAATCTTTTAAATTTATCTTCATCAAAAACTGAATCAACATTCACTACCAACCCTTCCACTGATTACCCTGATTTCCCCACTCTTAATCCAGACACCTGTTTCGAGTTAGATTTAAATATTTTAACTCAAACCGTTTCTCAAATTGCCTTTTCTGCTGCCACAGACGATACTCGTCCCGTTTTAACTGCTATTCTTTGTCAATTTACTTCTGAAAATTTAAATTTAGTTGCCACTGATGGTTTCCGTTTATCTTTTAAAAATATTAAATTAACCAATCCTATTAATTTAAAAAACGATCAAGTCACTTTTTTAATTCCCGCCAAAAGCCTTTTAGAGGTCACCAAACTCGCTAAAACTAACACTAAAATTAAAATAGGCTTAACATCTGATGAACATCAAGTAGTCTTCGTTCTAGACGATGTAGAACTAGTTTCTCGACTTATTGAAGGGGAGTATCCAGCATATCAAAGAATAGTTCCAGAATCTTTTTCCACTAAAGTTTTTTTAAACAAAGACGAATTTACTCAGGCTGTCAAAATCGCTTCTGTTTTTGCTAAAGAATCAGCTAATATTGTTCGTTTTAATATTAAATCCAACTCAATTGAACTCACCGCTAATGCCCCTCAAATTGGTCAAAACAAAGCTACTGTCGATGCTAAAATTGAAGGCGAAACCCTAGAAATTGCTTTCAATTATAAATTCTTAATGGATTTTCTTAATGTTTGTAAAGGTCAAGAAATCATCATTGAATTAAATGAATCCTTAACTCCAGCCTTTTTTCACGATCAATCAGACAAAGACTTTTCTCACATCATCATGCCGGTCAGACTACAAGACTAAATTATTTAAAACTATTTTATTTTTGAAATTTGAAACTCAAAACTATTTGTTTTAAATATTGGATTTTTTTCTAACCATTCTTTAAATTCCACCTCAGCCTCAGTCTTATCTTCCTCTTTTTCAATTAAGATCACTAAAACTCCGGGTTTTAAATATCCTGCTATTTCCATTTTTTTACCCCTATAAGGTAAAACTGTTGTTTCATTCCTTTCGGATTCTGGGTCATCAGACTGATATTCACTTATAGTTGGAATTATTGCTTGGCTTGGTGTTGGGGTTATAATTTTATTATCAATCTCATTAGTTTTAGTATTTCCAAAAAAAATTTTTAAAAGAATTAGTACTATCACTAAAAAACCCAAAAAAAACAACACAAAGTATTTTTTAAAAAATTCCATCATTAATTCATTCTAACTTAATTTATAAAATTCTTGCAAATTTTGTAAATCTAGAATAAGTCCCCATTTTTACAAACCCGTTTCCTGATCCACAAATATCCAAACTTCCTCCAGCTCCAGAATGTATCCACATCGGATTACCAGAAGAATCCCTTCCTGCAAAAATTCCAATATGGTCATTATTACCTTCAACCCCAATATCACCCAATTGTAGGCTACCGTTTGACACACCTTTATTTTTTGCGCCAGCATAAATACTTGCCACATTACCCCTAACTTCTACTCCAAGTTGATGGTAAGTCCAGATTACAAAACCAGAACAATCCAATCCATAAACATTTCTATAAGATCCTGACGGTGAATTGTTATTACCAAATCTCGTTGTTCCCCAATTCATATCAATACCCTTCACTGGTTCACCAGATAGATGACCTCCACCATACCAATAACAAACTTTATTTAACAAAGAACTAGCCATTTCTATTACCATTTGTCCCGTTACTGCCTGGTTTGGGTCGACTGTTGGCAACACAATCGGGCCGGAAGATGAAACATAAGGTGTTTCTGAAAATATAGAAGTAGCGGTTTCTGCTTCTTCTGGTGGTACTAAACTTGAAACTGAATTTCCCAACAACATTTGATATCCAAACAATCCTCCAAAAACTAAAAGCAATATTGGTCCCACTACTGCCGCCGATATCGCTCCAATCAAAAGAAAAGGCAGTCCCACCACAAACATTCCACCACTAATAATTGCCCCCCCTACTTTTCCAAAATTTTCTTCTAAACCCTTTTTAATCCCTATTCCCAATTTTTCCGTAATTTTACTAACTGCATTTTTTAACATTTTGGCTGCTGCTACTGCAGCCACCACAATCGCTCCTATTCCAGTTGCCGATACTGCCGCCGCTCCAGCCGCGGTTGCCGCTCCAGCAGTCACCGCAGTTCCACTTGTAGCTGCTGCTCTAACTCCGCCACTCAAAATTCCACCCAAAACCGTTGTCATTCCTTTTTGGAATCCTTGTTCAGCCATTACCCCTAAAGAATTTTTAGCAAATTCACCAATAGCTTGGTTTCCAATTTTACTTATTATTTTCTGACCGGCCCCAGACATTGTTTTGTTTAACCATCCACCCGTCAGCTTATCCACTCTTCCATACCAACCCAAATAACCTTGAGTTCTCGAGAATAAATTACTTACACCTTGATTATTAAAACCAGAGATTATATTCTCAAATGACCGTGTCTCTTTTATATTTCCTGGTAAATTAATGTTTTTTAAAACACCTCTAATCGATTCATATCTATTTTTAATTACTTTTACTTCTTCCGGCTTTTTAGCCAAAAAATTAGTTATTCCCCTTAAATCAGTCCAAGCATTTTCTAATTTACCCGGACTATATGATTGATTATTAGCTTGCAGTGCCTCATCTTTTTGTCCATCAATTATACTTTCACTAAAATATATTTCCGAAACTAATTTACCATAAGCCCTAACATTATTTGATTCTTCCGCCTTTAAATCAGGATTTAACTTTTTAGTTTCTTCTAATAACTTTTTTTCAAAAGAATCCTTTTTAAATTCATTTACTTCATTTAAATGTTCTTCTTTCCATCTATCTAATTCAATTTTTACTTTTTTTACCTCAACCTCTATTCCTTTCTTATCTTCCACTATTAAATTTTTTGAAATCATTTCTATCAAATCTAACACTTCTTCTCCTTTTGTTTTTATTTCTTCCTCCCTGATAACAGAATTAATTTTAGATTGGATCTCATTTTTTAAATTATCATCTCCATTTAAATTTTTTACCATCCTCTCGCTTACCTCTACTATTTTTTGTTCAACTAGATTTTTGTTTTTTTTATAATCGTTTATATTAAAAACCTTCGCTCCGCCAGAAGAGCTGTCTTTATCAAAATCTTGTAAAGCTGAACTTCCATCCGTTCTATATGCCATCACCAAATTATATCAATCTTAAACTATCCCGTCTCCAAACAATTTGTCATAATCCATTTTATTATCTTCTTTTTTAGTTTCTCTCTTATCAAGGGGAGATGTTGGCTTATCGACAGGTTGGTTTGACTCAAAAACAGGTTGTGGTTTTCTGACTAATTGAGGCGGTTGAGGTATTCGTTGTTCCTCGGTTTTTATAAATATTGGTTTTTTTATTTCACTTTGATCAACTACCACTTCTGGTCTTTTAAACAACACTGATTCAGTTTTCATCTCTGGTTTTACTTCCACCATTTTAATTTCATTATCAACAGAAACATTTTGTGGTGTCACTATCTGGTTTTTTTTCTCAACTTCCACTGTTTTTAAATCCAAAATATCAACCTTAGGAGTAAAGTTAACCGTTTTTACTTCCGGAATATTAATCTTTGGTGCCACTTCAACCTTCGGCGGCTCAACAGGTTTTAAAGGCTCTCTTTTACTTTGTCCCTCCGTAACTTTCAGTGAAGGAGGATTAAGGGGAGCTGGCTCCGATCTATCGGGGATTGAGGGGTTTTGAATTGGTTTAACTTGAATTGGAATTTTATTTTCAATCTCCACCGTTTTTACTTCTGGAATATTAATCTTTGGAGTCACTTCAACTTTTGGTGTCTCAACTGGTTTATTTATTAGTGGTAATGCCGACGGAAACGTTTTAGTTTCTATTGGTTTAATTGGTGGTTTTATTCCATTATTCGGCTTTTGTTGATCCATAACATTTTTCTTTTTTAAAATATCTTCTGGATTTGATGTAATCAAATTATGTTCATCAGCCGAAGCTATTATTTGAATCGCCACATGATTTTGTCCTGCAAAAAAGATTCCTTCTCCTTTACTGGCCGATAATAATAATTGTTTTTCCCCATCACTCAAATAAAACACTTCTCCAATTTGATCAATTGCCGCACTATGTTGTTTCAATAAAATTTGAATCGAGCTATTAGTCACTATTTCTTTACCATAAGCAGTTCTCAAAAAATCATCCACATCTTGGGTTATTGTTGTTACCCCTAAATAATATTTTCTTCCTCTTTTAACAATTCCTCTTAAAAATTCAGCTGAATCATCATGTTGCATTAAATACCAAGCTTCATCCACCACTAATATTCTTTTCCTCAATGTTTTTTTAACTACCGTCCAGATATAATCCAAAATAATTTGCATTGCCACTGGTCTTAATGCATCCTCCAAATTTCTAATTCCAAAAACCACAAACTTATTAGTCAAATTAACTGTTGTTTTTTGATTAAAAATTCCCGCAAAAGATCCCTTAATATATTTTTCTAATCTTGCTGCTAAACCCTTAGCTTTTTCATCTTCCATCCCAATCAATGATTTATATAAATCTTCAATTAATGGCGGTTCTTTGTCTTGAGTTGCTGGATCAGGAGTAATCCCTTTCATTTTATAGGCATCCATCATTGCCCGATCCATAATCGATTCTTCAATCGGGTCCATTTCCCCAAGCATTACTTTTAATAATTTATGTAAAGACAAAATTTTAGTATTCAAACCGTTTTCACCCTGTTCTTCGGCTAAAGTTAGATCAAACGGATTAATTTTCGAGCCCTCACCATATCCAAATGCAATATATTGACCGCCAGAATTATCACACAATTCCTTATATTCGTTTTCTGGATCAATCACAATAACTTCCGTTCCCATCATTAACGATCTTAAAACTTCCAATTTTATTAAATAAGATTTACCAGCTCCAGCCATAGCAAAAACCACCGAGTTGTAATTTGGCATTGAAAATCTATCAAAAATTACCAATGATCCATTATGCATATTAATTCCATACATAATTCCTTGATCGTCAGATAAATCTGAAGAAACAAAAGGGAAAGTGGTTGCCAAAGAAGTTGTATCCATATTTCGACTAATCGCCAATCTATCCTGACAAATCGGTAAAGTCGACACAAACCCATCCTCCATTTGCAATGTTGCCTTTTTACTTATAATCAACAATGATCCCAACGCTGCCTCCAAATTTTTATTGACTCTATCTAATTCCACTACCGAATCTGCAGTTATTGTCACATAAAGTCCAAACTGAAAAAATCTTTCCTCACCTTTAACTAAATTAGCCTGTAAATTTAATGCATCTTCCAGTTTTGCCTGTGTTGCCGGATTAATTAATCGTCCCCTCTGAATATCAGTGCTCAATTCCGCTTCCATTTCTGTAATTTTTCGTCTCAAATCATCTAAAACTTCCTTTCCGTCAGTTGGATAAATAAACATCGAAATATTTAAAGAAGAATCAAAATTAATTAACGAGGACAACCAATTAATCCCCACAAATCTCGGATATGCTGCTACAAACAAGGTTCGATAATATTTATTATCAATTCTAATATGGTTAAAATCGACCTCCAAGGCCGAAGGAGCAATTATGTCCTTAGTTGTCACCAATCCTTGGGTAAAATCTCTTTTATTTAGGTCCACCACTTCCACTGGCGCTGCTGGTACTGTTGGATTATTCACTGGCGCTGTTTTTTTATTAATATTAAAAAGTTTCATTCCATTTGCCCTCCTGTCACCATTGGTGCCTGATAGTTTACATTAGAAACCTTTTGATTAATGGCAGTTTCTTCATTGTAAGTTCTGTAAAAAAGGTCAACTACTTCCTTGTTGTCTAAAGGTTTTATTTCCAATCCTAATCGTGAAAAAAGTCTCAATAAATGGTCTCTTTTTGGCTCTAAATTAGCTTTAGCCTTTTCTAAAATATATTCCTTAGTAAATGGTAATTCTTGCCCCTTTTTTTGTGGTAAAAACATTTTTATATCTTTAACCCCACCAGTCTTAATTCCCAGTTCTAAAGATGAAAAAGTAATCGCAATATAAAACGACTTAGATAAAACATCACTCTTTTTTACCGTTTCTTCAATAAATTTTCTATATTGATTAATCCTTTCCTTTAACTGTGGGTTTAACTGCTTATCTTGCATATTCTGTAGATTCTTCAAATAAGAACTTACATCCTTGGCGTGTGATTGAATAATAATTTGTATCGGAAAATTTAAAGAATTTATAATTCCTCCATAAGCAAAAACCAACGCTGACTGCTCTGGTTCTGATAATAAATCGAAATTAACCGACGACACACTTAAAACTGTCGAACAAGACCCATCCTTCATAATTACAATTCCATCAATCACATCTTCTATTGGTAAATGTTCTTGAGTGCTTCCTTTTATAGCAATTTTTAATGGATCTATTGGCATATTAATTATTAGAAATAATCCTAATTGGTTGAACTATTTGATTACTTAAATCTATATTAACTCTATCAAAATTATAACCATCTTT
>CAYRMT010000003.1:19367-32993 GCA_964425635.1 uncultured Gammaproteobacteria bacterium | reverse complement strand
CGCCGTTGAAAAAACTTTAGAAAAAAATATTTATTTTCATTCACTAGCTCTCGAAAACTGCATGGGTGGAATTTATGATTATTTAAAACAAAATAATCAACTAGACGAAAACGAACCACCAAAAGAGGATTGGCTTTTAGCTGGATTAATTCACGACATCGATTATGTCGGCGAATTTAAAGAATTTCATCCCAATAAAACAAAAGAAGCCCTGCAAAAATTAAATTTAGAAATCACCGATTATGTGGATAAAATTATAAAAGCTCACGCTCCAGAAATTTCTGGTGTTAAACCAACATCAAAAGCTCAATGGTCAATCTTTTGTGCCGATAGTCTAACTGGATTAATTACGGCTGTTGCTTTTATTTATCCATCCCGAAAATTAGCAGATGTAAAAACATCATCTGTTTTAAAAAGATTTTTAAAAGAACCTCGATTTGCCGCTGGCACTCGCCGCGACGAAGTTTCTCAATGTGAATTAAAGGACGGTCTAAATATACCCTTAGAAAAATTCATCGAAATTTGTTTAACGTCGATGCAACAAATCGCCCCAGAAATTGGTTTATAATCAATTAATGGAAAATATAATTTCCCAATTCACCACCAAATCTGGCAAAACAGTTTATTTTTGTTATCCAACAATTAATGATGCTGAAATTTTAATGAATTACATCAATAAAATTTCTCTCGAAAAAACTTTTATTACATTCCAAGGAGAACAACAAACTTTAAAAGAAGAAACAAAATGGTTAAAGTCATTTATTGAAAAAATAAATAAATCAGAATTAGTTTTTCTTATGGCTTTTATTGGTGGCAATTTAGTCGCCACCAGTCATATTGAACTCAAAGATAAAATCAAAAGCCATATTGGTGGATTTGGAATAACAGTTTCTAAAGATTATCGGGGTGACGGAATTGGTAAAAAATTAATGGAATTAGTTATTTCCGAATCAATTGAAAAAATTAAGGGTTTAAAAATAATTGAATTGGAAGTTTTTGGTGATAACCCTATTGCTCAAAATTTATATAAAAAAATGGGTTTTATTGAATTCGGTCGTTTACCTAGAGGTATAAAACACAAAGATAAATTTGTTGATGCCGTTTTAATGTATAAAAATCTAAAATAATCAACTGACATATTTTGATATATTTCTTCACTTGCGATAAAATTGCGGGCATTTTTTTTCAATGGTTTTGCTACAATAAAATCATTAAATGATTGATATTAATTTATTACGACAACAGCCCGACCTCATTAAAACTGCGCTTACAAATCGCCAAAAAGATTCCACGCTCGCCGACAAAGTTTTAGAACTCGATAAAAGTCGCCGTGAAATTCTTTCAAAAGTTGAAGAATTAAGATCTCAACAAAATGTTTTCAATCGCAGTCTTAAAGGCAAGCCTACCGACGATCAATTAAAAGAAGCATCTGTAATTAAAGAAAAATTAAAAACTTTAGAAGCCGATTTAAAAACCACTGAAGATAAACAGAATTCTATTCTAGAAGAAATTCCCAATATTCCGGCTGATGATGTTCCAATTGGCAAAGACGACGCCGACAATGTTGTTTTTAAAACCGTTGGTGAAATTCCAAAATTCGATTTTCAACCACTAGATCATGCCGATCTTGGTGAAAAACTCGATATTATCGACATTAAAAAAGCTGCCCAACTCTCCGGTTCTCGTTTTGGCTATTTCAAAGGCCAAGGTGCTGTTTTGGAAATGGCCGTCATGTTTTACGCTTTTAATAAATTAACCAAAAAAGGTTTTACCGGCATGATTCCTCCCGTCATGATCAAAAGTGACACTGAATGGAAATGTGGCTATGCCAGTAATAAAAATTTAATGGGTGCTTATTATTCCATTCCCGAAGACGATTTAATTTTCATCAGTAGTTCCGAACATTCCGTTGTTCCATATCACATGGACGAAATTCTTGACCAAAAATCTTTCCCGATTAAATATGTTAATTTTTCGCCTTGTTTTAGGCGAGAAGCCGGGACGTACGGTAAAGATATGAAAGGTATGCTTCGTGTTCATTTTTTTAATAAAGTTGAAATGAATATTTTCACCCTGCCAGACTACAAAATTTCTGATGCCATGTGTTTGGAAATGTTAGCCAACGAAGAAGAATTAATGCAGGAATTAGAATTACCTTATCAAATCGTCAAAGCCTGTACTGGTGATTTGCCTCAACCAAACCGTCGCATGTATGACATTAATACTTGGTTCCCGGGACAAAATGCTTATCGCGAAACCCAATCATGCAGCAACTGTGGAGATTATCAAGCTCGTCGTTTAAATACCAAAGTTAAAATCGACGGTAAAAATGAATTAGTCCATATTTTAAACGCCACCCTTATCACCGATCGTGCAGTTTTAGCCATTATCGAAAATCATCAACAAGCCGACGGTTCAGTTAAAATTCCGAAAGTCCTACAACCATACACTGGTTTTGAGATTATTAGGCCCAACAATAGCTAGAGGAGCCACCTCAATCTGGACTTTTCCTTTCAAAAGACTGGAAAGGTCCAGATCGGTGTTTTTAAGATATAATTATCCATATGTTCAAGTCACTCAAAAATTTATTTGATGAAGATGCTCGACGGATCAAATCGTATCAACCTATTATCAAAAAAATTAACGACTTTGAATCAGAAATCTCAAAATTAAACGACCAAGAACTTTCTCAAAAAACAATTTACTTCAAAGAACTCCTAAAAACAGGCAAAACTCTTGATGACATTTTACCCGAAGGCTACGCTGTTGTTCGTGAAGCCATTCGTCGAGTCATTGGTGAAAGAGCTTATGATGTTCAATTAATGGCCGCTATTACCCTCCATCAGGGTGCAATCGCTGAACAAAAAACTGGAGAAGGAAAAACTCATTCTGTTGTTTTCCCAGCTTATTTAAACGCTCTTACTGAAAAAGGCGTTCACATTATTACTCCAAACGATTATCTTACTCGTGTCGGCGCTGGTTGGTATCCAAAAGCACTTAGTCTTTTAGGCATCAGTACTTCTTGTATTATTAGTGAACAATCTTTTATTTTAGATCTTAACTATACTGATCCAAACGAAACCATTGACAATCGTTTAGCCCATTTACGTCCAATCACTCGCCAAGAAGCTTATTTAGCTGATATCACTTATGGTACCAATAATGAATTTGGTTTTGATTATCTTCGTGACCACATGGCTCCAGACCACAGTCGAGTTGTCCAACGATCCCATTATTTTGCTATTGTCGACGAAGTTGATTTTGTTTTAATTGACGAAGCCAGAACTCCTTTAATCATCTCTTCTCCTAACAATCAGCCAGTCGATAAATATTATAATTTTGCCAAAATTGTCGAAAAACTTCAGCCAACTGATTATGTCATCGACGAAAAAACCCGTTCTGCTACTCTTTCAGAATATGGTATTCGTAAAGTTGAGAAGGTTTTAAATGTTTCCAATTTATACGAAGAATCTTTTGAAACTATTCATTACATCGAAAACGCCATCAAAGCTCAAGCAATTTTTCATAAAGATAAAGACTATGTCATCAAAGATGGCGAAATTATTATTGTCGATGAATTCACAGGTCGTTTAATGAATGGCCGTCGTTGGTCTGACGGTCTTCATCAAGCAGTCGAAGCCAAAGAAGGAGTTAAGGTCCAACAAGAATCTCAAACATGGGCCACCATCACTTTTCAAAATTATTTCCGTCTCTATGAAAAACTCGCTGGTATGACTGGAACCGCTGCTACTGAATCCGAAGAGTTTAAAAAAATCTACGATTTAGACGTTGTTCCAATTCCAACCAACAACCAAAAACAGCGAATTGATGAAGGTGATTTAATTTTCAAATCACAACGTTCAAAATATGCTGCCATTGCCAATTTTGTTGAGGAGAAATATAAAACTGGTCAACCAGTTTTGATTGGAACCACCTCAATTGAAAAAAACCAAATCGTTTCCAATCTTTTAAAGAAAAAAGGATTACCCCATCAAGTTTTAAACGCTAAAAATCACCGATCAGAGGCCGAAATTATTTCTAAGGCTGGAAAAAAAGGTGCTATTACTGTTGCCACCAACATGGCTGGTCGCGGTGTTGATATCATTCTTGGTGGACCCAAAGATGATGTCGATAAAAAAGTTTGGCAAAAAGAACACGATGAAGTTTTATCACTTGGCGGTCTCTGTGTTGTTGGTACTGAGCGTCACGAATCTCGTCGTATCGATAACCAACTTCGTGGTCGTTCCGGTCGTCAAGGTGATCCTGGTTTTTCTCGATTTTATGTCGCTCTCGACGACGATTTAATGCGTATTTTCGGTGGAGAAAAAATCAGCTCTCTAATGAGTCGTTTCAATATGCCCGAAGATGTTCCATTAACCCATCCTTTAGTTTCCAAAGTTATCGAGCAAATCCAAGTTAAAGTAGAAGGTTTTAATTTTGATTCTCGTAAAAATTTAGTCGAATACGACGATGTTATCAATAAACAACGAACCATTGTTTATCAGCTACGCGATCAAACTCTTTTAAATCAAAGAGATAATCCCGATAAAAATAAAGAAACCATTTTTAAAAATATTGAAACACAAATCAATTCTATTATTTCCATGAATTCTGACTATGAAAGTGGAAAAATAGATTTTGAAAAAGTTATTTTGGAATTTTGTGAAATTTTACCTCTCGATCCTCAACAACGAGCTGGTCTTAAAAATAAATTAGAAAAAGCTAATGATCCATCGGAATTTTTAATTAAAACTCTTACCGATCAATGGCAACAACGTGTCGATTATTTTGGTACAGATCTAGCCAACAGTATCACCACTTTTGCCATCATTTCCACTATTGACCCCTTGTGGGTCGAACACTTAACTGCTCTCGACGACTTGCGCGACGGTGTTCGTCTTCGTGGCTATGCCCAAAAAGATCCTCTAATTGAATATAGAAAAGAAGGTTTTGAAATGTTTCAAAGATTAATGTCTCAATTCGAATACAATTTAGTTCGAAAATTATATCGTCTCGAACCAGTCACCAATCCTAATTTAATTCCCAAAAATGTCACCGAGGGAAGGGGAGATTCCATGTCCGAAATTCCAGAAGCCCAACAAGAACTGCCACCAAAACAAGAAACAGTTAAAAATGACCAAGTTATCGGCCGAAACGATCTTTGTCCTTGTGGCTCCGGCAAAAAATATAAGCGTTGCCATATGATTAGTGATTTATCGCATAAATAGGCTAAAAATGTAATTTTGGTTTACAAAATAAAATAAAAAAGGTATAATATATAAGATATTTGACATAAGATTTACTTGAATTTTCGTTAGGCGAATTTAGTATTACAGCTTTGTATAAGGTTTTTTCTCTCAAGAGAATATTTTTTTATGAAGAAAATATTTGAAAATAATCAAACACAAAAAATAATTAATTTTCTAGAAAACAAATCAATAAATACATGGTTTGACATTGGATATTTCCTTGATGGTTTAAAAAAAACATTACCATTAAGGCCACCTACTGCAACAGTTTCTAATTTAGGAGAATTATATAAAAAATATCAACACGGAGTTGCTTTTATTACCTTTGAGCTTGGTCTTGATGGTGTTACGGTTGAGATGATGAAATATGCCACTTCCTTGTCTAATATTTTAGGATCAAATACATCAATACATTGGTTAACTGGAAATACAGATCCATCATTAGAATATTTCAAAAATCCTAAAACATATTTATCAATCAACCCCTTATTGCAAGGTTTTGAAAAATCTGGATTAATTTATCAATCCTTATTTCACACCAAACTTGAGCGTGGCGACGAACTTTACAATTTGCTTCCAGTGCATATTTGGGAAAAAGTTATTTTACTAACTCAAGATTTACTTAATTATATCGAAAAAAATAAAATTGAACTCATTTTAACCGTTAATACTGTCTCTAATCCTGGAAATTTACCTTTAGTTATCGCATTAGCAATTATTAGTCAGCTTTATAGTATCCCTATTATTTCATTGAATCATGATTTCTATTGGGAAGGAGGGGGCAAAAGGAAAAAAGGGGAAAAATCTGGACCTCGAGATCATTTTTTTAAAAATGCAGATATCGGTGAAATTTTTTCTCTCATTCAGATACTTTATCCTTGGGACGGGCCAAATTGGATTCATGCCAATATTAATACACTACAGTCTAATACTATCCTTAAAAATTTAGGTTTTAACCCTTTCAATATAACAGAAATTACTTCAGCCATAGATACTTCTATTTTTCGACCGTATTCATTGAAGCAAAAAGAGCTAGTGTATAAAAAACTTAATCTAATGTTTTGTCAAGATAATTTAAAAATCTTGCCAAATAATTCCACTTCTAGTTTAGATTTAGATTGTCCAGTAGTGATTAGTAATTCACATCACCCTTTAAATTTTGATAAAGATACATTACTGCTTTTACAGCCCACTCGTATCATTAGTCGAAAAAAAATTGAAAAAGATCTTTTGGTAATTGAGGGAATTTTTAAAGAGCTTAAAACTAAAAACAAAAAAGATATTCCAACAATCGTTTTACTTATCACTGGTCCTATTGCCAAAGGTTCAGAAAAATATACTAAAAATCTTTTAATTCACATACAGGCTTTATTTCGTCGTTTAGCGAAATATGACCATCGTGTTTTTATTGCACTTAAATTAGGTAAAAATAGTAGTAAATCTTTTCACTTAGAAAAACTTAAACCTATTGAAATGAATGATTTGTATGGAGTTTCATCATTTACAATGTTACCAAGCGAGCAAGAAGGAAGAGGTTTACCTATATTAGAAAGCGCTGCCGCAGGGGTCCCTTTAATTATTAATTGTTTTGATCCTGAAGATGTTTATAGAGAAGTATTAGGTTTAGACATGGTAGCTCAAAAAAGATTCAAAGTTTTTGAATTACCAAAAAAACATATTGGAACAGAATTTATCAAAAATCTTTTAGACTACATCCAAAACAAACAAAAGAAAAACAAATTAATAAAACATAATCGTGAAGTTATTCAAACCAGATATAGTACTCAAAATTTAGACCTTGATTTTAAGCTTATTTTTGAAAAGTTATTTTTAATTCAAAGAGATCATAATTACCATAAAAAGGTAGCAAAATATGCACTAAAGTATTTAAACCAAAAAAATAAACCTGATAAATATTTAATATTTAATAAAAACAGAACATACATTCCAGGGGTAATGAAATATCGATTTTTGTCGCAAGTAAAATCAATTATTGATCCATGCTATTTTCGTATTGAAGAAAAAGAAACACTCAGTGAGATTTATAGATATGCTAAATCTAGAATAACGCCAGAAATTTCAGAAGACAAGAAAGAGTTATTTTTTAATTCTATTCGTGAATTGTTTTCCGTCAATAATGGTAAATATAAAACAGAATTAGATACAACTTTTGATTATCGCTACAGAGATAATACTCTCTACCCGTGGAGAGAATTAACAGAACCAGAATTTTTCGGTGCCATTTCTTATATTGAAAATAAAATCTTAAAACCTATTAATAAAAATGAAACTTTATCAGACTTTTTATCTAAAGCAACTTCTTTAATCAAAAATACTGAAATCATCAAGCAAATTAATAATCATCAAGCACAAACTCTAGCCCAAGACTTCAATGTCATCAACAATAATGAAAAATTTTTAAAAAACCAAATAGTTAATAAATTGCAAACGCCAATGGTGATTTGCGATTGGAATATTTTTGCCAAAAGAATTTTAGAAAAACCTCAAACCCTAGTTATTTTTCCTGGAAAATATCAAGATATTGCTCTGGATTTACTTGTTTACGATTATATCGTTAAAGCATGGGACCAAAAAAAAGCTCCCTACTTTTTAAATTTTGCATGCAATAACCAGAAAGTTAAAGAAGATACGAGTCTAGGAGATTTTTGTAAAATTTTAGAATCAGGTATCTACCCGTCTTTATATAATGCTTATCAAAAAAAACTAATAAAAATAATTCCGGTCGGATCAAAAGGTTCATCTGTAAATTTACTAAATATCTCGCCAGAATTAAAAAAAGCTCTTTATTTGACTAAGAAAAAAAATGGTCATGTTTTAGCGAAAGGAGAACATAATTATTTTAGCCTTGATTTGTTAGATATTCCTAGTTTTAGATATGGCACAATTAACTCGATTCGATCTCAAGCAGTATTCAACATACCAAAAGGTGGACTTTTTTTTCAGTTTATCCCAGCTGGATTTCGTAGCTTTTTTTCCTTTCCTTTAACAACCGAAACACCGCTCCAGTTTTCTAAAATATTGAATAATATTTATGATTTTAATAATTTAGAATCTACTGAGAAATTGCTTACAAAATACAAAGAATATCTTGATGAACATGGTACATCGCTAAAAAATGCAGTTTTAGTAAACAAGAATAGAGAATGTAATAATTCAATTATTGAAACCCGACGTTTATCCGGTAAATATTCCGATGGTTATGCTTGGACTGGAGTGTCTACAAAATTAAAATTATCAGGTAATAAAGTTTCTTTTCATGTACTTTCTTCCAAAAAGAAAAAAAATCTTTTACAGTTCGTCAAAACATTAGAGAATAAAACCAAAAAAAAGGTTGTCATGGGTTGGAATGGCGGCTATATATTAAATAATGAATTGGTGGGAAAGCTTAATTTATCGGAAGAATATGTCGGAACACTTCTTGGTTTTGTTGTTGCAAATAGTAAGATAAACAGTCTTCCTCTTTATAATAGACCAATATTCGCCATAAATAAAAAAGGCAAAATAATAATTGATAAATTGAAATTAAATTTCCCTGGAAAAGTTATCTGGAAACAAAAAGTACTTTTTGGTTGGGATGCATCTTGTATTAATCCCAAAATCGTTCCGCAAAATAAAGTCGCTGTTTATACTCCTTTGTCAGGGTTAGATAAAATACCCACAAATAATCGTATTTTAGTAGTAGTTGGAGGAAGAAAAATTCTAAAAATAATTCATTATGATAGTCTAGGCAATCAAACACCCCTATTTCCCGCCGGCTGTACATTCTCCCTCCCAATTTCTATGAAAGATCAATTAAACGGTCTTAAAGAAAATGATGAAATAAACTTTAAACTTGATTTACCGTCGAAATGGTTTAATGTAACCGAAGCTCTTGGTGCAGGTCCGCAATTAATCGATAAAGGTAAGATTTTACTTAATCTTAAAGAGGAAGGCTGGTTATTAAATCATTCCATTAAAACGCAGGCTGCTAGAAGAGATCGTGAAAATGAGCGTGGACCCAAAATTGGATGTGGTCTTACAAAATCAGGTGATCTTATTTGTGTTGTTGTTGAAAGTCGAATTCGTGAATCAGTTGGTGCTACTTATAGAGAAATAGCAGAAATATTAAAAAAAGAAGGATCAGAGGTGGCAATGGGTTTTGATCCAGGCGGATCAGCAACTTTGTGGGCAGGAGAAGTGGTTAATATTATTCCCTATACAAAATCCTACAATAAAAACCCATTAACCGGCAAACCTCAAGTAAGACCAATCGCTAACGCAGTTTTGGTTACAAAATAACAAAATTTATCAGGTTATAATATTAACTATGATTAACTTATCGTTTTTATTTTAAATAAAATTACTAAAAATTCGGCTAAAAATATGAATAAAAAAATCTGGCAAGAAATCAAAAAAGCAAAAAGTATTTTACTCACTCTCCATCCTAGTCCTGATGGCGATTCAATTGGTGCAAATTTAGCCTTATTTCATGCTCTCACTAGAATGGGTAAAAAAGTCACTCTTCTTGGTGGTGATTCAGAATTCCCTAAAAATTTTTCCACTCTCCCAGGCACTGATAAAATTTTACCCAAGAATTTTTTCCAAATTAATCAAAATGATTTTGATTTATTTATCATTGCCGATATTGCCAGCCCAAATTTAATTTCTCGACAAGGGGAAATTGTTTTTGATAAAAATCTAAAGACCATCATTATTGATCATCATCAAAGCAATCTCAAATTTGCCGATATAAATTTAGTCAATGCTAAAATTCCAGCCGCTTGTCAATTAGTTTATGATTTATTCCAAGACAATCATGTAAAAATAACCAAAGAAATTGCAGCCTGTTTATTTGTTGGCATCTACACCGACACTGGTGGTTTCAAGTATATAAATACCACCTACAAAACATTTTTGGCCGTTGCCAATCTTTCTAAGATAAATCCCAAATTCGATAAATTTATTTTTGAAATTGAAAATAACGATCATCCCGATCGTCTCAAATTTTTATCTATCATACTTGGTTCAATTAAAACCTATTTTTCTGGAAAAGTTGCCATCGCTTCTCTTGATTTTGAAACTATAAAAGAAAAAGATATTAACAACAATGTTATCAATAGTTCCGAAGTTTCCAGTTTAGTTAAATCAATTATTGGATGGGATATTGGAATTAGTATGATTGAATATCGACCCAATTGTGTAAAAATCAGTTTCAGAACTCGAGACGCAAGTAAATACGACCTTACTAAAATATCAGCCGCAGTTGGTGGTGGTGGTCATATTGCCGCTGCTGGCGCTACCATTAATGGATCCCTAGCCCAGGCCACCGACATTATTTTAAAAAATCTTAAATTAGTCTATCCAGGTCTAGAAAAATAATTAGACTAGAGATGAATTTTTATTAATAAATTAATAAAATTCCATATCTAGTCTCAGTTTTGATCATTTTGAATGATATTGGTCTGTTTCCATTTTATACTCAGAATAAACATCAGTTTGCACATCAATTCTTTTACCCTTTGACATCGTCGTTTTTTGACCTCCTACTAAAACAACCCCATCTATAATTATTTTACCAACCACAACAGTTACTGTACTTTCACAACTCGTTTGGCCAAGATTATATATACCTGGTTTTTTAAGTTTAACCAAAATTTTAGCCATATTCCCATTAATCAAAGAACAAATTTCAACCTTACCATTATAAAGTTGTTTTGTATTCACAATAATCACACCTTTCTTTTCAAATTTAAAGAACAACCAAAACTGTTGTATTATACACTATGGATGATTGTATTTTTTGTAAAATAACAAAAGGAGAAATTCCTTGTTACAAGGTTTATGAAGATGAAAATTTTTTAGCTTTTCTCGATATTAATCCAATCGCTGTTGGCCACACTCTTTTAATCCCCAAAACTCATTTTCGTTGGGTTTACGATTCTCCAAATTGTGGCGAACTTTGGCAAGTAGCTCAAAAATTAGCCATTAATATTAAAAATTCTGCCTTAAACCCCGAATATATTAGTTTTATTACCATGGGTAATGAGGTTGAACACGCCCATATTCATATTATCCCTAGAAATTTAGGTGACTCTATCGAACCTGTTCTTAAATCTATTCCTCATCTACAATTTTCTGAGGAAAAATTTTTAGAAATTACTAACACAATTAAAAGTTCAATTAATAAATAATATGGATCAAAATCAAGAAATAATTTTTGAATTACAAAAAATAAACCAAAAAATAGACAACTACACTAATCCGTTTAAAATTTCTTGGTCTAATTTTCTAGCTGGCACTTTTCGTTCTCTTGGAACTCTTTTTGGAACATTAATAATTGCCTCAGCTTTTGTTTATGTTTTCTCTAAATTCAATTTCACCACATCAATTTCCAAATGGATAGAAAGCACTATGAGTCAAGTTAATTGGACAAAAGTTGTTGCCCCTCAAACCACAACAATCCAACAACAAACAATTAACACAGAAATTAATTAATTTTTTCTCGCTGCTCTAACTCGGTCTACCTTGCTCAATATTTTCTTTCTCAATCGAATAGTTTTTGGGGTAATGTCTATAAATTCATCACTATTAATAAAATCCAATGATTCTTCAATTGAATATTTCACTGCTGGAGCCAAAACAATATTATCATCATTTCCAGCAGAACGTGTGTTGGTTAAATGTTTACCTTTACAAATATTAATTTCCAAATCTCCTTCAACTGGCCTTAAACCAACAATTTGTCCTTCGTAAACTTGCTCGTTTGGATTAATAAAATTAATGCCTCTTTTTTGAGCCAAATCCAACCCAAAAGACAAAGCCTTTCCAGTTTCAAAAGCAATCATAACTCCATTTCTTTCTTTTTTATTTTCTTCCTGTTTTAGCTCATATCCTAAAGACAAAGTATTAATCGACACAGTTCCCTTGGTTTCAGAAATCAAAGTATTACGTAAACCTAAACCATTTCTTTCACTAATTTTATAAGTTATTTTAGTTCCAACTTTTTCATCAGTTTGCATATCCAACATTTCTGCCTTTCTTTTTCCAAGTTCCGAAGTCACTGCCCCCACGTATTCTTCCGGAGTAATAATAGTCATTTCATTAAATGGTTCATAAGTTTTTCCATCAATTGTTTTAAAAATAACTTCCGGTTTTCCTACTTCCATTGCATAACCTTCACGTCGTAATTTTTCAATCAAAACCGCCAAATGCAACTCTCCTCGACCAGAAACCAAAACTCTAATACTATCATTTGGGTCATCTTCAATTTTTAATCCCAAATTAGTTTCAACTTCTTCTCTTAGTCTTTCTTTAAGTTCTCGACTGGTCAAAAATTTTGACTCATCTCGGGCAAAAATAGATGTATTTGGCCCAAAACTAGCTTTAAGGGTTGGTTCTGCCACTTCAATTGTTGGCATTGCCACTTGGTAATTTACTGAAGTTAAAGTTTGACCAATTTCAATTTCTGAAATTCCTGAAATATAAACCACTTCACCAGTGCTAGCGCTTTGAGTCTCAACCTTAGTAATTCCTTCATTTACATACATTTTTTCCACTCTAAAATTACCGACCACTTTTTGATCAGGCTTAACCAAAGAAATAAAATCTCCCTTTCTAACCGTTCCTTGATTAATTCTTCCCAAAGCCAATCGTCCTAAATATTCATTTTTTTCAAAAGCCGAAACCAACATTTGAAAAGGCTCGTCAACATTTTTTTCAGCATTCGGCACTGTCTTTAAAATAGTTTCAAAAAGGGGAGTCATATCGCCAGGCACGTCCATCGATTCTGGCATTTCATAAAATGTTTTTCCATCTCTCCCGATTGCGTAGATGATTGGAAAATCTAAAAGCTCTGGATCGTCAGCCAAAGATAAAAATAAATTTTCAGTATCAGAAACTACCTCTTTAACACGTTCGTCTTTTCGATCAATTTTATTAATCACTAAAACAACTTTCAATTTATAGTCTAAAGCTCTTTTTAAAACGAATTTAGTCTGAGACAATGGTCCTTCAGCTGCATCAACGATCAATAAAACTCCGTCGGCCATATTTAAAACTCTTTCAACCTCACCACCAAAGTCAGCGTGCCCCGGAGTATCAATTACATTAATTTTAGTGTCTTTATAAAAAACAGAAGTATTTTTGGATAAAATAGTGATTCCTTTTTCTCTTTCCAAATCATTAGAATCCATAATTCTGTCCACGTTCATTTCTGCCTGATTTTCGCGAAAAGTGTGGGTTTGTTTCAACATTGCGTCCACCAATGTGGTCTTTCCATGGTCGACATGGGCAATAACGGCAATGTTTCTAATATTGTTGAATTTGGGCATTCGTAGATTGTACTATAATATTGAAATTTTGCAAGAAAAAAGGCACT
>CAYRMT010000003.1:0-19267 GCA_964425635.1 uncultured Gammaproteobacteria bacterium | reverse complement strand
TTGGGCATTCGTAGATTGTACTATAATATTGAAATTTTGCAAGAAAAAAGGCACTATTTTGTAAAATTAAATATTTTTTTTACAAAACAGTGCCACTGAGTTTTAAGGCAGCGAGAGAGAAATTCTCATTAAAATGAGTACTATAATCAAAAGAAACATAAACAATAATAGGTCTAGTATTGCAGATATTGATAATAATGGTAAAGAGAATACTAGGAATAAAATCATCCCAACTAAAAACATATCATTCCAATATTTTTTTTGCATCGGTGTAAAATTCTTTTTTTGTTTATGACAAAAACAAAAAATACTAAAAGAAATAGTCAAACATTTTAATACTATAAATTCCAACACAAATATCCTCTCCTTTCCCTCTTATTGTTAATGATTTATTAAAGAACCGTCCCAAATTTTTCCTTATAACAACCTATAATATCACTAAATCACTATTTTGTCAATAAATTAGGTTCAATTTAAAATTATTTAATTATTTTGTTTATAATAGATTTTATGGGTGTTTTTAATCCAAAAAGGCTTATTGTAAAGGCGATTGTTATTGTTGGTATTTTATTGTTACTTCATTTTATCTTTGCTAAAAAATTAACAAAAGAAAATATTGAAAACAAAATTACTCAAACAGTTACTAAGATAGAAGAAATTAAAGAAACAATTGCACCAGAACCAACCAAGATTATGGAATCTGGTCTGCCAGATAAATATTTGATCGAAGCGGCATTTGTCCAACAAGCTCCAGAAAAAAATTGGGATCAACCCTGGCAAGACGCTTGCGAAGAAGCCTCTCTTGTAACCGTCGATTATTTTTATAAAAACATAAAAAATATCACCATCGCGGAAAATCGCGACGCCATTTTAAAAATGATCGAATTTGAAAACCAACAAGGCTTCACTCACGACATAAATGTTGAGCAAATGAATTTAGTGGCTCAAAAATATTTAGGTTATCAAACCAAAATTATTGAAAATCCCACAATTGAAGATATTAAAAAATATTTAGTCCAAAATATTCCAGTTATAGTCACCGGCAATGGTAAAACTTTATACCAAGAAAACAAACATTTTAATTCCGGTGGACCTTATTACCATAGTCTAGTAATTCTTGGCTACGATGATAATAAAAAGCAATTTACTACCCATGATGTTGGCACCAAAGCCGGTGCCTATTTTAAATATTCCTATAACTTACTAATAGAGAGTATCCATGATTTTCCTTCGTCTGGACAAAAGGAAGATATTAACAGTGGTCCCAAAAGAGTTCTGGTTTTGTTAAAATAATTGTTGTGAATTTAAAAAACAAATTTCAACTCGTCAGCTTAATTATTCTTTCTTCTGTTTTGTTTTCTGCTTGCACCAACCAAAATACAGAAACCAATTTAGATTTAAATATGAACCAAAATACAATCCAAAACACTATCACCAATTCTCCTGAAGATAACAATTCTGCTCCACAAAATCCTGTAACTACCCAAACTCCAGCTCCATCAACCGATTCTGCTAAAACAAATACTGCCGACACTCTTATTTCTATTAAAACCAAAGACGGTGAAATAGTTGCCAAACTATATTCAAAAGAAACACCCAACACTGTTGCCAATTTTATTAAAAAAGCTGATTCTGGTTTTTATAAAAATTTAAATTTCCATCGAGTTATTACTGGATTTATGGCCCAAGGCGGTGACCCTACTGGAACCGGCATGGGTGGTGACAAACAAGCCTCTGAATTAAATAATATTCCTTTTGTTCGAGGTAGTTTTGGTCTGGCCAGAACCGCTGAAACCAATCAGGTTAGCAACGACAGTCAATTTTTTATTTGTTTCACCACTGAAGGTTGTCAACATTTAACCGGTGATTATGTTAATTTTGGTGAAGTTGTCTCAGGTCTCGATATTCTAGACAAAATCCAACAAGGCGACAAAATCATTGATATTGCCACTAAAACCAAATGATTAAAAAAATTATTACCTTTTTGATTATTCTCACCATTCTTATTGGTTTTTATTTTTTAACCTCTAAAAAACCCGCGTCCATTGTTTCCACTGTAAATCCAACTTCAGATTATATTCTGTTTTATGGCGACACCTGTCCTCATTGTAAAATTGTTGAAGAGTTTATTTCTACTAATCAAATTGATCAAAAATTAAAAATCAGTCAACTTGAGGTTTATGAAAATAAGTCTAATTCAACTCTATTTATAAATACTGTTCAAGAAATTTGCCCTGATCAATTAAGCAATAACGGCATACCTGTTCCTTTTCTTATCGACCAAAAAGATAAGAAGTGTATTACCGGCGACAGTCCAATCATTCAATATTTCACTGAAAAATCAAAGTAAAGCTTTTTTAATGATAAAATTATTTTGTGTCTAAAGGTCGCAAACACAAAAAAAAGAAACATACAGAATTCACAACCAAATCCCTAATAAGGTTATCCGTTTTTAGTGTCATCGTCTTTTTAATAATTTCATTTATTTCCGGAAAAAAAATAAATTCATTTCAAACTATTAATCCTGATCTAACCGTTGAACAACCAAAACCCGATTTTATTTTAAAAAAAACAAGTGAAATTTCAAATGATATTTATCAATCAATCCCAGAAAATAGTCGAAAACAATTAGAAAATTTTAACCAAAACCAAACAACAATTTTAATTCAAGAAAAAATAAATTTAATTAAAGACCAAAGTCAAGGATTCCCTCAAAAACAAATTAAAGAAATTCAAAAAATGATCGTCAATAATATTTATCAAAACACTCTCAGAAGTATCGATTCACAATAACCATGTCTTCACTTTCCGATCTTAAATCAAAATTAATTTTATTAAAATCAAAATTGTCTTATGATGACATTTTAATAAAATTAAATGATTTAAAACTAAAATCAGAAAAAGAGGATCTTTGGAAAGATCAAAACAAGGCCCAAGAAATTCTTCAAAATATTTCTGATCTTCAAAAAAATATTCAAAATATTGATTCTATTGAATCTGATATTAAAAATTTGGAAGAGTTTGAAAATTTTTTAAAAAACGAACCCGATGTTACTCTAGAAAACGAAATGGAATCCCATTTAAGAGATTTAGAAGAAAAAATTTCTAAATTAGAATTGCAAACATATCTCTCTGGTAAATACGATAAAAATAATACTATTTTCTCAATCCATTCAGGGCAAGGTGGTACCGAAGCTATGGATTGGGCTGCAATGCTGCAGCGTATGTATATGAAATATTTTGAACGCAAAGGATGGAAATTTGATTTAATCGATATTACCCCCGGTGAAGAAGCTGGAATTAAATCAGTCTATTTTAAAGTTTACGGAGATCACACTTATGGTTATCTTAAGCATGAATCTGGAACTCATCGTTTGGTTAGACTTTCTCCTTTCAATGCTGACCAGCTCCGTCAAACTTCATTTGCTAAAGTTGAAGTCAGTCCTGTCATTGAAAATGATAAAACTGTCAATATCAAACCAGAAGACATTGAGTTTTCTGCTTTCAGGTCTGGTGGTCACGGTGGACAAAATGTCAACAAAGTTAGCACCGCTGTTCGTATTGTTCATAAACCCACAGGCATTGCCGTTAGTTCTCAAAGTCAACGTTCTCAAGAGCAAAATCGCAATACAGCCATGGAAGTTTTGTTATCAAAACTTTGGGTTCTCGAACAAGAAAAACAAAATCAAGAAAAAAAAGACATTAAAGGTGAAAATATAGTTGCCGGTTGGGGTCATCAAATTAGATCATACGTTCTGCATCCCTACAAAATGGTAAAAGATTTGCGCACCAGACACGAAACCTCCGATACCACCGCAGTTCTCGATGGTGATCTTGATGCTTTTATTGAAGCTGAATTAAAATTATAAATATGAAATTAATCAAAATTATTACCAAAATTATTTTCAGTATAATTTTTTTGATTATTTTTTTGGCCACTATTGTCTCCAGTATAATATCCAGATCTATTGACAAATCTCCGAATTATTTGATTGAAACTATCTATAATTCAGTCAAATTAAATCCCTATCAATCCCAAACTAAAATTAATTTTTTAATTTTAGGTCTTGATAAGCGAGATGATGCTCTTGAAAAAACAACTACTACAGACACTATTATTTTTGCCTCACTAGACCTAGAAACTTCCAAATTAAATCTAATTTCTACCCCAAGAGACCTTTGGTTTTATGAGAAAGAAGTCAAAATAAATAATTTATATCCATTAAGTTTAGAACAGGGTCAGGATACATTCGGGTTTTTAAAATCAAATTTTGAAAAATTGTACGGACAACCCATTGATCATGTTATTGTAATTTCCACTGATAATTTAATTAATTTTGTCAACATCATCGGCGGAGTTGATTTATATTTAGAAAAAGGTTTTGTCGACGATCAATATCCAAATCCAGAATATATTAAAAATCCCACATCATCAATTCCAATTTATAAAACCATAGAATTTCCATCAGGGTGGATCCATTTAGATTCCAGTAATATTACTGAATTTGTTCGTTCTCGAAAAAGTGCCGAAACTGCCGCCCAAGGTGGCACTGACATTGGTCGCATTCAACGTCAACAACTTTTAATTGACACTCTTCTAAATAAAATAAAATCCGGAACTTTTATTAACTCCACAGATCAATTGAAAAATTTTTACTTTTTTTGGCAATATGATATATCTAAAACTCTTTCCGATACCGACGTTTTGCAAATTGGCCTAATTTTAAACAAAAACTTAAAAAATATTTCTCTTAATAAAATCGAAATACCAATCGGAACCAATAACACCAATGGAATAATCTATCACCCTGAAAAAACCAATTTTACCAAACAATGGATTTTTACTACTAACGATGACAAATACCAAAGCTTCCATCAATTTATTTCTGAAAAAATAAATTGATTAATTTAATAAACTCTACAACTTAATAGACTTGATGAACTGATTTTTGTTATACTGAATTATTAGATTTTAAAATTAAAATGGAAATCAAAAATTTATCTCAAAATACTCAAACATCATACTTTACTTCAAACACTCCTCAAAAAAACAAAAATTCAAAAACTCCCTATATTATAATTGTAGTTTTAGCTATCGGTATCGGATTTGGTCTTTCTCGTCTTTGGCCTCTTAGCGGTCCCAATACTAATCTTGTAACCACCATCACTCAAGGAAATGTTACCTCAGCCGAAAACATCAAAAGCGCCCAAGATTTAGTAGTTGGACAATCTTATGGTGACACTGGTAAAACATTTACCGACACTGCCACAGGCACCCTTGTTAAAGGTGGTATCAATGGCGAAGGCACTCATACCCTACAAAGAGAAGGTGGTAAATCTCAGTATGCCGCCCTAACTTCATCAACTGTTGATTTAGATCTTTTTGTTGATAAAAAGGTTGAAATTAAAGGTGAGACAAATGCTTCCACTAAAGCCGGATGGTTTCTTGACGTCGGTATTATCAAAATCTTAGAATAAAATAAATTATGAAAGTTATTTTTGATCAAGTCGATAAAAAATTTGGTATTGTTTATGCCCTAAAAGACATCAGTTTTGAAATTAATCAAGGGGAATTCGTTTTTATTATTGGTAATTCCGGAGCTGGTAAATCAACCCTTTTAAAACTTATTTTAAATCAATTAAAACCCACTTCTGGAAAAATTTTGTTAGGGGACATTGACCTAACTAAAAGTAATAAAGATGATGTTAATAACACTAGGAGGAAAATAGGTGTAGTTTTCCAAGATTATCAAATTATTTCTGATAAAACTATTGAAGAGAATATTGCCTTAATATTAGATATTGTTAACTATCCAAAAGAAAAAATTCAATCACGTATCGATAAAGTTATCAAAGAAGTCAATCTGGGTACTCGTCGTTTTTTATTTCCCTCTCAACTTGCTGGTGGTGAACTTCAACGAGCTTCTCTTGCTAGAGCCTTAGCTATTGAACCCGAAGTTATTTTAGCCGACGAGCCAACCGGTAATTTAGACCCCGAAAATTCTTGGAATCTAGTTAAACTCTTAAAAGATATAAATAAAGAAAATAATACAACTATTATTATGACCACCCACAACAATGAAATTGTCGAATCAATGGGTAAAAGAGTCATTAAAATTGATGAAGGTGAAATTGTTAAAGATTATAATATTTCTAAAAAATCATGAGTTCAATAAAAACTACTTGGCATCACATTAGACGTTCTCCATTTCAAAGTCTTATTGCTACTATTGCCATGTTTTTAAGTTTTTTCTTTATTTCTACTTTCATCATTATCAATTCCGGTCTTTCTACTGTTTTAAAATATTTTGAAACAAAACCAGAAATTACTTTGTTTCTAAAAGATGGTTTAGATGCTACCACTGTTGAAAATTTACAAAAAGATTTATCAAGTTACCAAGGAATTAAAGAAATCACCTTTATTTCCAAAGAAAAAGCCCTAACAATCTACAAAGAACAAAATAAAAACAATCCACTTCTAACCGAAATGGTCACCGCCAGCATTTTACCAGCGTCCTTTGAAATCACAGTTTCAGAACCAGAAGTGTTGGAAAAAATTTATCAAAATTATTCAACTAAAAACGATGTTATCGATGAAATTATTTATCAAAAAGATATTATTACATCCTTATTAAATTGGACCAATGCTACTAGGCAAATTGGTTTTGCAATTATTATAATAATTGCCTCCATCTCCTTTCTAACTATAATCACTATTATTGGTATGAAAATCACCAATCGAAAAGATGAAATTAAAATCAGCCGACTTTTAGGGGCCTCAAGTTTTTATGTTAAAAAACCCTTTCTTTTAGAAGGAATAATTTATGGTCTCTTCGGAAGCATCTTTGGTTTTATTTTTAGTTTTTTACTCGCTTTAATTTTTCAAAAATCAATTAACTCTTTTTTTCAACCAATAGACTTTATAAGCTTTAATGCCAATTTTTACTTAATTCTTCTTTTTGTCGAAATTACCACAGGGACACTTTTAGGGTTCATTGCAAGTTGGATCGGAGCTAAAAGATATATTAAATTTTAAGGTTTAATGTTTAAAAAAAATTTTTTTTTATTTTTAGTACTCTCCTTTTTTTTGTTTACTCCGATTATTTCATACGCCGATGAAAGAGAAGATTTAGAAAAAAAAATCACTGAATACACTCAAAAACTTTCTGAACTAGGCACTGCCAAAAACACTCTTGCCAATCAAATAAAAATTTTAAGTTCTCAATACGAATTAACTCTTTTAAGAATTAACCAAACTGAAAATTCCATCAAAAATCTCGAAAAAGAAATTAACAATCTTACTATTGAGATAGACAGTCTTAATGGTAAATTAAATCAGCTTTCTTCAATTTATGTTTTTCAAATAATCGAAAACTATAAACTTCAAAAAAAAGTTCCTCCATTTGCCTTCTTATTTTCATCGGATTTAAACAACTTTTTAGAACAATATAAATATGTTTCAAATGTTCAAAAAGCCAGTCAAACCAGTTTAATTAACATGGAAACAGTTAGATCCAATTATGATGCTCAAAAAACGGCTAAAACTCAAAAACAGCAAGAAATGGAAGCACTTCAAAAAACATTGGCCACTCAAAAAACCACTCTTGACAATCAAAGAGCCGCTAAAGATCAACTTTTGGCTACAACTAAAAATGATGAAAAAAAATATCAATCACTTCTCGCCGATGCCCAAAGACAATTAGCTTTACTTAAAAACTTTTCTAGCTATGCTGGTGGAAGTAGTTGTTTAGACTCTATTCCTAGTACTGGTAGTGATGGTAATTTTTATTCCCAAAGAGATCCCCGTTGGTGTAAACAAATTATTGGTATCTCCAGCGACCCTACTGATATCATTGGAAGAATAGGATGTGCTATTAGTAGTTATGCAATGGTCATGAAAAAAAAAGGAACCGATATCTCTCCTTCTGCAATTGCTGCTGACCCAAATAATTTTGATATTTATTCTAAAGTTTTATTAAATAAAATAAAAAACAACTCTCAAAAATATAATGCATCCGTGGTCGATTCAGAATTAAAAGCAGGACACTATGTTATAGCAGAATTATCTGCCTTTAGTGGAACACATTTTGTCGTAATAATTAGCGGAAGTAATGGTAATTACAAAATCCATGATCCTTGGTTTGGACCAGATCAAGATCTTAATGATCACTATTCAATTAGTCGTATTAATACTATACGTCTAATGTGGTAACCAAAAACCCCTCCTTTTTTAAGGGAGGGGTAGGAGTAGTTTTTAATTTAGCTTAATATTCTCTAACAAATTTTCTTAAAGAAAATCCACCAATGGCTAATAAGGCAACCAAGATTGTTTTAATAACAATATCCGAAGCACCAGTAGCTGGTACAGTAACCTTACCAATAAAATAACTAGCGGTATCTACATCACATTGACCAGCCCCACAAGCTTCAGCTTTATTGGTTTGTTTTGTAGAAACATTTAACTTAGTGCTGTTATTAATTTTAGCTCTAATTAAATAATTCTTGCTTTCATTAGCTTCCAATTTATCAATATTCCATTCAACAATATTTTGATCACTGTCAAACTTACCAGGATTAAAAACCAAAGATAAATATTTTGGTAGCATATCCTTAATATTGATGTTGTAGACGACTTGGGTTCCAATATTTTTAACTTCGATTTGAAACTCAACTACATCATTCTCGTAAAAAGTCTTTTTTGAAGACTCGATGTTGTCATAATATTGAGAATCATCAGTTGATCGAACTTTTTTATCGATCGAAATAACCTTTGTATTATCGGTATCATTATACCCAAAAGCCTTAGTGGGATTAAAAAGCGATAAAAACAAAATCGCCATCGCACCCAAAGCAAGACTAAAATTTATTATTTTGTGTTCCACCTGCGTTATTAATATTTAATTATAGGCTATTATATTGCCACTTTGCCTCTTTGTCAAGTTTCCTCTATAATCTACCTATGACTAAATTTCTAATCAACGAGCTTTCAGTCTTTTTTCCTTGCTACAACGAGGATAAAAATATTAAAAATACTATCGAAAAAACAGTTCCTACACTTAAAAAAATCGCCCAAAATTGGGAAATAATTCTAGTAAATGATGGTTCCAAAGATAACACAGCCAAAGTTCTAGAGGAAATTAAAAAAGAATATCCAAAACAAATAAGAATAATAACTCACGATCCTAATCGTGGCTATGGAGCCGCCCTTAAGAGTGGTCTTTACAATTCTCAATATCAATGGATTGCTTTCACTGATGCCGATGGCCAGTTCGATTTTACCGAAATTACTAAATTCATCAAAAAGCAGCAAAAAACTAAAGCCGATATTGTTATTGGTTATTATTTAAGTCGTCAGGTTTCTAAGTTTACCGTTATCACTTCTAAAATGTGGGAATTAGTCGTTTTTATTCTTTTTGGTCTTCATGTTACCGATATCGATTGTGGTTTTAAATTAATTAATAAAAAAGTAATTGATACTATTCCTAAATTAGAAGCAGAAAGGGGAGCTTTCATTAGTAGTGAATTTTTAATCAAATCAAAAAAAGCCGGATTTAAAATTGTTGAAATAGGTGTTCATCATTATCCCCGTCTCGAAGGCCAAGCTACTGGTCGAAATATAAAAGTAATTATCAAAAGTTTTTGCGACCTTTTTAGGCTCTGGTTTAAAATTAATTTTCACCGTGATTAAAACTATTTTAAAAAAACATTGGCTTTTAATTATTATATTGATTCTAGCTTCTTTTTTCCGTTTCTATCGCATCTCTGATTACATGGAATTTTTAGGAGACCAGGGTCGAGATGTTACTATCATTAAAGACTTTCTCCAACACGGTAATTTATTTTTCATTGGACCTCAAACCAGTATTGGTAATATGTATCTCGGTCCCTGGTTTTATTATCTAATTGCCCCATCTCTGCTTTTATCTAACTTTAATCCAGTTGGCCCAGCTATTTTTATTGCTCTCATTAATATTGCCACAGTTTTTTTAATTTATTTTGTCGGCAAATGCTGGTTTAATCGTCAAACCGGTTTAATTTCTGCCTTTCTTTTCGCTATTTCTCCAGTAGTAATTAAATATTCTAATTTTATTTGGAATCCTAATATTATGCCTTTTTTTAGTTTACTTTTTGTATATTTCTTTTTTGAAAGTTTCCGATCTAAAAAATACCACTACTTTTTATATGCATCATTGGCTTTTATTATGGTCATCAACAGTCATTATCTCGGCCTAGCCCTCCTCCCATTTATTGGTATTTTTTGGCTTTACAATCTCATTAAATTTATTAAAACTAAATCAAAACAGTTGAAACCCTTTTTAAAAAATAGTCTTTTAGCCATTTTTATTTTTATTTTATCTCTAACTCCTCAAATTCTTTTTGACATCAAACATAACGGTCAAAACTCTAAGGCTCTTTTAAATTTTTTCATGTACCGTGAAACCACTGTCAATATTAAAGCCTACAAAGCTCTTCCTGGATTGCCTGCAATGTTTAATCAAGTCAACACAGACCTTCTTGCTGGCAGAAATGAAACAGTAGGCATAATTATTAGTATTATTTTTGCGCTTTTAATACTTTTAACTTTAATTAAATTTAAAAAACAAAAACCCAATTATTGGATTATTTTCTTTTGGTTTCTTTCCGGTCTAATCGTCTTAGCTCTTTACAAACAACACATTTACGCCCATTATTTTGCCTTTCTTTTTCCTGTTGTTTTTATTCTAGCTGGGTTTTTAATTAATAAATTTAAATTTATAGGTATTCCTTTTCTAATTCTAATAACCATCTTTTCTTTTCTAGAAAACCCTTTCCGTTACCAACCTAATAGTCAATTAAGAACTGTCACCCAAATTGGCGACCTAATCATTGCCAATTCTAATAACCAGAATTTTAATTTTGCCCTGCTTGCCAAGCAAAATTATGATCTTCCATATCGTTATGTTTTAGGTAATAAACATGCCAAAATCGTCAATCTTCCAGATAAATTGGCAGACCAACTATTTGTTGTTTGTGAGCCATTCCAAATCGAATGTAATCCTATTAATAATCCTGAGTGGTCAGTGGCTGCCTTTGGTTGGGCAAAAATCGATAATCAATGGGAAGTTAATGGTATAAAAATTTTTAAATTAATCCACGTATCCCAATAGTGGATCCAATTGATTTTCCTTTGCCCTGCACCATTCATCACTAGAAGATTTCTTTTGTGTTGGTAATACCACTCCAAATCTTCCAAATTTTTCATTAACTTCGTCACCACTTATTTCCCAGGGTATTATCACATTATATGTTGGCACCGACCCGCTTGGTTTAATTATCTCGACCCCTTTATACCAAAATAAATACCTAAAACCCACTCCATCTCCAAATTTAGCTACATAATTTATTCCAACACAAGGATAACCATTTTCTAGTTGATCAGCTCGAATATATTCAACTAACTGTTTTTTATATAAATAAGAATCATTATTTTGATTAGTAATTTCGTCCAACCAAACAAAATTAGCTACTAAATAAAGACCACCAATTCCCAGAATCAATTTATTTATATATTTTTTATTCCAAAATATATCTAAAAATAAAGAAGTAATAACCACAAAAATAGCCAAATAATTGGTGAAATAATACTCACTTACTATTCTTTTTGAAGTAAACTGAGCCAAACCAATTATTAGAATCCAACAAAAAAACGCAACCAACTCTTTTCCTTTTATTTTTTTAAATCTATAAACAATATAAGTCATTAATAAAAAAATAGGCCAAATAATTTCTATAGGTTTAACTGGCGTTCCAATTAATAATCGCTGTTGCATTTCAATCGCAGATGCATTTACCACTTTTTTAAATTTAACAAATCCCTCTGGTTGCCCCATATCCTTTTGTGAAGCAACGATTACACTTTCAACTTGAGAAAAATTATGCTTCAATTCAAAAACCCAAAAAGGACTACTAACCAACATAAATAATAAAAAAGTTATGAAAACATTTTTTACTTTTATTTTCTTTAAATTTTCTTTAAATTTTCCACCAGACATAAAATAAGCCAAAACTGGAATCGGAAGAACAGGTATTAAAGCAATATGAATATGATATGTAAGTCCAACCAAAACACCAAAAAGTGGCATTAATTTTAAATTTTTTCTAAACATTCCAAATATCACATATAAAAACCAAACCGTCCAAAGAATCGCCAATTCAGTCGGACATGACCATTTGTCATAAATAGCCGCTCCACAAGAAACAGCATAAATAAAAGCCATTATTAAGCCAATTCTTTTAGAGAAATACTTTTTACCTAAAATATAAAAACTTATTATTGTCAACAAACCAACCAATGTCAGCGGAACAATAGCACTAACCGGATCCATCCCAAATAAAAGATAGGCAAATGCCATCATGTAATAATACAAAGGTCCTATAAAAACACCATCCACGCTAGTTATTTGTCCTACTATTCGTAAATGTTTATCAACCACAATATCTTTAGCAATCCAAGAATACAAATCTTGATCATGGGCAAAAGCAAATGATTTTTCAAAATTATAAACTCTCATTACCAAACCAATCAGCAAAATTACCCCCAATATTACCCAGGTTTGTACTTTAAACTTGTGTTTTATTTCTAACACTGGTCCAATCTTAACATATTGTCTATTTTTCAATCAACCAAATTGATTGTATAATTCAATAATGAAATCGATTTCAATCATAATTCCATGTTACAACGAAGAAAATAATCTCAAAAAAGGTGTTCTAGATGAAGTTTATGATTTTCTCAAAAATCAAAAATTTCAATGGGAAGTAATTATTTGCAATGATGAATCCACAGATAAAAGTCTTAAGTTAATTAAAAATTTTGCTACTAAACATAAGGGTTTTCGTGTTTTAGATTTACCTCACGGTGGTAAACCATCAGCCGTTTGGGGCGGTATTAAAGAAGCCAAATACCCAATTATTCTTTTTACTGATATGGACCAATCCACCCCATTAAAAGAATTAACTAAATTATTACCTTTTTTTAATAAAGGTTATGATGTTGTTATTGGTTCTCGGGGTATTTCTCGTGAAGGTAATTCTTTAATCAGAAAAATTATGGCCAGGGGATTTCTTTTTGGTCGTCGCTTGGTTTTGCTTCCTAAAATAATAGACACTCAGTGTGGTTTTAAAGCTATGAAAACTGATTTAGCTAAAAAAATATTTCCTAATCTACAATTTTTTAAAGACAAATCAGAAAAAAAGGGTTGGCGTGTCTCTGCTTTCGATGTTGAACTTTTATTTATGGCTCAAAAATGGGGCTATAAAATAAAAGAAGTTGAAGTTGATTGGAAAAATGAAGATTTAAGCACCACTAAAGGCGATGATTCAGCTCGTTTCAAAAAGGAATCACAACAAATGTTGCAAGAGATATTTAGGATTATTCGAAATAACATTCAAGGTGTTTATGATAAAGAATAATTTTTTTCGTTTTTTTCTTCTAATTTTAATTTTTGGATTCTATTTTTTTTCTCGTTTTCAAAATCTAACTTCTATACCCGTATTTGGTGATGAAGCTATTTATATTCGTTGGGCTCAAATAATTCAATCAGAAGAAACTTTGCGATTTATCCCCCAAACAGATGGTAAGCAGCCATTATTTATGTGGATTAATGCTGTCACCTTTAAATTAGTTTCTGACCCACTTGTTTCTGGTCGAATCATTTCTGTTTTTGCTGGCTTTGGTTTACTTTTACTTCTTTTTTTCACTACCGCCATTTTTTTAAATTACGAGAATAAAGAAAAAGATTTTTTTAAATTTATTAGTTCTAGTATTAAAAATTTTTTTTACCAAGCAGCCTTATCCTCTTTAATCTATTGTCTTCTTCCGTTCTCTTTCTTTTTTGATCGTATAGCCTTAGCCGACACATTACTTTCTTTTTTTGGTCTATCAACCCTTTTATTTTCTTTTTTATTATCAAAATATCCCAGATTAGATTTATCGCTAATTTTAGGTTTTATTTTAGGACTCTCTTGGCTGACTAAATCACCCGCAATATATTTTATTGTTTTATCTTTCATCACTTTTTTACTATTCAACTATCGTAATTTTAAATTGATTATTCTCCCATTAATTTCTTCTATAGTCGCTTTTTTAATTTACAACATCCTTCGCCTTGGTCCTCAATTTAGCCAAATCGCTATTCGCAACAAAGACTACGTCTGGTCGATCCCCGAAATTTTAAAACATCCATTTGATCCACTAATCCCACATTTATTAAATACTTTTTCTTTATATAATCAATATATTTCTTGGCCACTTTTAATTTTTGCTTTTGTTGGTCTAATTTTATTTTTCACTAGAACCCAAAAATCTAAAAAATTAAATATAAAATATCTAATTTTAATTTTTTGGTGGATCCTGCCATTAATTGCTAACGCTGCAATGGCTAAAGTTTTTACTGCTCGTTATATTCTTTTTACCTTACCACCTTTAATTATTTTAATTTCCATCGGTTTCTTTAATTTTTTAACCAAAATTAAATCTAATACTTTAAGGTTAATTTTTTTAATTACAGTTTTCAGTTTAAATATCAACTTCATCTATAAAATTTCTATTGATCCATTCCATCAAAAATTAACCTCCACAGAACAAGGTTATCTTTCTGATTGGACTTCTGGATGGGGGATTAAAGAATCTTCTAATTTTTTAAAACAAAGATCGCAAGTTGCTAATATAATTGTTGGCACCGAAGGTTCTTTTGGTACTCTTCCCGACGGTCTTCAAATTTATTGCAACAAAATTCCTAGATTAACAATAATTGGAGAAGGATTAGGTTTTACTGAATTACCAAATGGTTTAATTGATGCCAAAAATCATGGAGATGAAGTTTATTTATTAATCAACAAATCACGCATTAAGGTTAATTCTAACCAATTGAATCAATTAAAACTAATTAAATCATTCGACAAGCCGGACGGTGATCAACTACTTTTATATGAAATTTAAAATAAATAAATTTTTTTTATTCCCTATAATTCTTTTCATTTTAATTATTCCTACTTTTGTTTTTTTGCTCAAGCCAGGTTATTACAACATGCACGACGACATGCAAATGATTCGTCAATTAGAAATGGAAAAATGCCTAAAAGACGGACAAATTCCTTGTCGTTGGTCTCCTGATTTAGGTTATGAATATGGTTACCCGCTTTTTAATTTTTATCCACCCATGCCTTATATTGTCGGCCAAGTTTATCGCACTTTTGGTTTTTCCTTTGTCACTTCAGCTAAGTTAATTGCTGTTACTCAAATTATTCTATCCACCCTTTTTATGTATCTTCTTGCCAGTGCTATTTTTGGTCAAATTGGAGGTATTCTTTCCGCCATTTTTTACGCTTATGCTCCTTATCACGCTCTCAATATTTATGTTCGTGGTGCTTACAACGAAGCATGGGCGGCTGTCTTTTTTCCATTAATTTTCTATTTTGCTTATAAACTTATCAAAGACGACAAATTTAAAAATATAATTGGTATCGCCCTTGGTTATGCCGGCCTTTTGTTATCGCACAACCCAATGGTTTTAACCTTTACTCCATTTTTTTTAACCTGGTGTCTTTTTTGGTTAATTATCGAAAAGAAAATTGTTTTTTCTAAAAAAATACTTAAACAATTGCCTTTATTCTTAAAATTTTTATTTTCCGGTATTTTTGCCTTGTCGTTAACAGCCTTTTTTACCTTACCAGTGCTTTTTGAAACCAAATACACTCAAGTCGAATCTATGTTTGAAGGCTATTACACCTGGTCGGTTCATTTTGCTTCAATCTCTCAACTTTTTTTCAGTAATTTTTGGGGTGATGGCCCATCGGTTTGGGGGCCAAACGATGGTATGTCGTTTATGGTAGGTTATCTTCATTGGATTATTCCATTATTAATAGTTTTATTATCAATTTTCTTTTTGATCAGAAAGAAAAAATTAGACAAACAAATCATACTTTCGCTTTTTCTAATTACACTTGGATTATTCAGTGTTTTTATGGTTCACAATAAATCAACTTTTATCTGGCAGATTTTTACTCCAATCCAAAAAATTCAATTTCCTTGGCGCTTTCTCAATCACACTGCCTTTTTATTTTCACTTTCAATCGGTGTTTTACCTTTTTTTCTAAAAAAATATTTTAATAAAAAAATATCAATTATTACCACATCGATTATTGCTATCACCGTAATAATTCTCAATATAAATTATTTTCATCCCATCACCAGCGGCCCCTTAACAGACGAACAAAAATTTTCAGGAAAAGCTTGGACCAATCAAATAACTTCAGGCATTTACGATTATTTACCAAAAACTGCTGGTACTGCCGCCAAATCCCAAGCCACTCCCTACATTGATAGTATTGAGCCTAAAGAAGCATTGATCAATATGTCGGGTCAAAAAAAGGGGACAGATTGGTTATATTTCAACTTATTTTTAAACAAAGATGCTAAGGTCACCATCTCTCAATTAGCTTTTCCAGATTTCAAAATCACCAACAAAGGCCAAAAAATTGATTATCAAATTGAACCAGAACTTGGCCGAATGGTAGTTGATTTAAAGGCTGGTGATCATCAAATTTATGTGAAATTCCAAAACACTCCAATCAGAACCTTTTCTAATTATATTTCTTTTTTTGCTTGGCTAGGATTAATGTCCTATTTATTAACACCCCTATGGAAGAAATTGATTTACAAGAAATAAAAAATAAAACTACCAAAAATGTTTTATTCTTATCCTTAAGAAATATAGGAATTCAAGGAATTTCTGTAGTTGGTTTTTTCCTTTTGACTATTTTACTAGGAGTTAGCGAAGTCGGTCTTTTTGCCATTGTTGCTGAATCTGTCAGTATTTTAGGGTATTTTTCTGATCTTGGTTTAGCGGCTGCTCTTATTCAAAAGAAAAATGAGGTCACTAAAAAAGAATTACAAACAACTTTCACAATTCAACAAATATTAGTTATTTTAGGATTGATTATTGGTTATTTTGTTTTTTCTAAATACAGTCTAATAAAAGGCTACGGATCAAAAGAATTCTGGATTTTTATTTCTCTCTGCTTTTCTTTTATTTGTGCTTCACTCAAAACCATTCCTTCAATTCTGCTCGAAAGAAAACTTAACTTTAAGTTAATTTCCACTATCGATATTATTGAAAATTCCTGTTTTTATGGTTTTGCTGTTCTTTTTGCCTTTCTAGGTTTTGGTGTATATTCTTATGCCGTTGCCACTTTTATTCGTAGTTTCTTAGGATTAATTATTATCTATAGATATAGTTTTTGGTCAATTGGTTTTTCTTTTCATTGGGAATCAGTTAAATCACTTTTTAAATACGGTATTCCTTTTCAGTTAAATTCTTTTATTGCCATGGCTAAAGATCGTTTATCAAATTTATTGGTTGCTGGTATCATCGGTCGAACCGATTTCGGTATTCTTTCTTGGGCTCAAAAAGGACCCAGGATTCCCTTAAGTTTTATGGATGCCATTATGAGAGTTACCTTTCCTACTTTTGCTCGTCTTCAAGACCACAAAGAAATTTTAAAAAAATCACTTGAAAAAAGCCTTTATTTTATTGCTCTTGTTGTATTTCCTATGACTGTCGGGATTGCTCTAATTGTACCTGATATTATTAATTTGATTCCCAAATATACTAAATGGGCACCAGCCATTTTCCCTCTCTATTTTTATGCCATCAATATTATTATCGCCTCAATTACTACTCCTTTAACCAACGCCTTTAATGCTATTGGTAAAATCACTCTCACCACCAAGTTTATGATTATGTGGACTGTTTTAACTTGGGTTTTTTATCCTCTTTTAAGTATTAAATTTGGCTATATTGGCACTGCCTATGCTGTTTTAATTGTTAGTCTTAGTTCTTTTATTGTTTGGTTCATTGCTCAAAAAGTTTTTGATATTAATATTGTTAAAACCATTTCCAACCCTACTATTGCCACCATTTTAATGATTGTTCCTTGTTTATTCTTTCAATCACTAAATTTAGGCAGTTTAGCTAATATTTTTGGTAAAATTTTAATTTCAATTTTAGTCTACAGCCTTTACACTCTTATTTTTTCCAAAAATGAAATTATTTGGTTTTGGCGTCAACTCTCATGCTTAAAAACAAAAAAATAAAAGGATTCCCCTTAATTCTAATTATTTTAAGTACGGTTTTATTTTCCCTTACCATGTTTAGAAGTGGTCTAAAATACCAGTTTGGAATAGGATTTTGGGGCCCAAATGGCCACGACGCCATTTGGCACCTAAGTTTAATTAATCAATTAAAACAACAAATTCCTCCTCAAAATCCCATATTTTCTGGCGTTAATTTGCAAAATTACCATTGGGGTTTTGATTTTTTAGTTGCCATCATTTCTAAAATAACATCCATCGACTCCAGTTTGCTTTATTTTCAAGTTTTACCAATTATTTTTTCTTTATTAATTGGTTTTTTATCCTTTAAACTTGCCTTTTTAATTACCAAAAATAATATTACTAGTATTTTTTTTGTTTTATTAAATTATTTTGCCGGTTCTTTTGGTTGGATTTATACCCTTATTAAAAATCACCAAATTGGTGGCGAATCTTTGTTTTGGTCAATGCAATCAGCTTCGACTCTTTTAAATCCACCTTTTGCTCTTTCACTTATAATAATTTTGTTTGGCCTTAATTTCTGGATTAAACATCATTCTTCAAATTCAATTAAAAGTGCTATTCTAATCGGTTTATTATTTGCTCTTTTAAGCGGTATTAAAGTTTATGCTGGAATTTTAGTTGGATTAGCATTGTCATTTTATTGGCTTTATAATGCTATCTATTCTAAAAAGTTTTTTGGGTTTAATTTCGTTATTTGCCTAGTTATGGGCATAATTTCATTTTTAATCCTTTTTAGTTTAGGAGTTTTAAAAGGTGATCAATTATTAGAATTTAAACCTTTTTGGTTCACTCATTCTATGATTGAATCCTTAGATAAATTTTATTTACCCAAATTAGCCTCATTTAGATTTAATCAAACCAATATTTTTATTTCTGCAATTTTAGAAGTCGGATTAGTTTTTATTTTTTTAATTGGCAACCTTGGGACTAGAGTCTTAGGATTTTTCACCATTTTTTCTAAAAAAGTTAAACAAGAAATTAATGATTTTGATAAACTGGTTTTTTTTATTTTTATTTTTTCTTTCTTTATCCCACTTCTTTTTGTTCAAAAGGGAACTGCTTGGAATACTATTCAATTTTTTTATTTTTTTCTCTTTTTTGCCAATTTTT
>CAYRMT010000002.1:0-34958 GCA_964425635.1 uncultured Gammaproteobacteria bacterium | reverse complement strand
TAGCACATCCGCCTGTCACGCGGAAGATCGTGGGTTCGAATCCCATCGGGCCCGCTTTATCCGCCAAAGCTTTAGCGGCGGTGGATTGTTTGAAATTGACTCATTCCCTATCGAAGCGAATTTTATAAAATAGTGCGTATAAATCGGTAAACCCGCTTATATGATATTATTTAATTGTGTTTTATTATGTATATTTTCTAACTAATTTAAAAAATAAACATTATATTGGTTGTACAAATAGTATAAAAGATAGATTGAAACGACATAATTCAAAACAAGTTGATGCTACAAAAAATGATGTTCCATGGAAATTAAAATCATGTTTTATTTTTGATAGTGAACATAAAGCTTTTGAATTCGAACAATATTTAAAAACTGGAGCTGGTCGAGGTTTTGCAAAGAGACATAAAATTTGGGATTAATCCCCTATTTTAGGGGATTTTTTGATGAGGTGTAGAATTATATTGATGTCTGAAATAATTACAAAACAACAACTTTTATGGTTAATTGGAGATGGACATTTCAAGTCAGAGAAAGAATTTGAAGAATATGTTATTTCTAGATTAATTAAATTGCTTAAAATTAAACCAAGCCAGATTGACAGACAATCAATTACTACAAGTTTTGATTATTCTTTGTCGAATTGTGCAGATATAGTCGTTAGAACAGATGATAATTTTGAGAGGGCAATGATAGTAATCGAATTAAAATTATCCAGAAATATAGAAAAATATAAGGAAGGTATCTATGAAGAATCAATAAAACAATTAAATAAATATTGTCAAGATATTAGAGCCCCTTATGGAATTTTATTAACAGATATTGGTTGTCACGTTTTCGAAAATAAATATTTTTTTAAAGATCAAAAATGGAAAAGGGTTGAAAGTGATTGTCTTCCAGATATAAAAACTATAGAAAAAAGAATGACTTTTAATGCATTGATAGATTTTGTTTTTAGAAAATATTCAGAAAAATATGTTGTTAGATTTTTAGTTGGTTTCATTATTTTTGGATTGTTAATTAATTATTTTATTTTGAAATTTGGTATTTTATTGGGTTTTCTAATAGAACTTTTTATACTCTTGGTAATCGTTGGTTTATTTGTTTTCTTAATTAAAAAAAAGAGGGTTTTAGATTAGTTTTAAATATTTGTCTAATCTTAGGTGATTTTTAGTGTTTTGGAATGTGAAAATGTTGACGTGGTTAAAATGTGGGTGTATCTTATTCGTTGATGTCTATTGAGAAAGCAGTAAATAGTCAAGAAATAAATAAAAATTATCTTCCTGTGAATATTCAGGAACATTTTCGCAAGGAACAAGCTTCACATCCTGAGGCTACGGGTGCTTTAACATCGATATTAACTGATTTGTCACGAGTAGCGAAATCAATTTCTTATTTAGTAAATACTGCGGGGATAAAAGATATTTATGGTATAACCGGAGAATTTAATGTCCAAGGGGAAGCGGTTTTAAAATTAGACGAAAGGGCTAATGAACAGTTTAAAGAAGTTCTTTGCTCAAATCCGTATGTAGCAGGATTTGCGTCTGAAGAAGAAGAAAGTTTTGTGGCTTTTTCTCCAAACGAAAAAGGGAAATATATAGTTTGGTTTGATCCTTTAGATGGATCTTCTAATTTTGATACCAATGTTTCCATAGGTTCAATTTTTGCGATCTACAAGAGAGTTTCTGACATAAAGGATTTAGTTGATGAAAAAGATTTTATTCAGCCGGGATGTAATCAAGTGTGTGCTGGATATTTTTTATATGGAGCCAGTACCATGTTGGTTTATACAGCTGGAAATGGAGTTTATGGTTTTACTTTAGATCCTAGTGTGGGCGAATTTGTGTTACCAGAAAGTTATTCTCGAATTAAAATTCCTGAAAAAGGAAAAATTTATAGTGTTAATGAAGGTAATAGTGGTAAATGGAATTCAAATGTTAAGAACTATATTGATTATTTAAAAACGAGAGATGAAGATCAGTGTGGTGCTAGATATATAGGGTCGTTGGTGGCTGATTTTCATCGTAATTTACTTAAAGGAGGAGTTTTTGTTTATCCAGAAGAAATCGGAAAGTCTGAAGGGAAACTTAGATTAAATTGTGAATTAAATCCAATGTCTTTTATTGTAGAACAAGCTGGGGGTATGGCAATTGATGGTAATAATCGAATATTAGATTTGATACCGTGTTCGCTTCATCAAAGAAGTCCGGTAGTAACTGGCAGTAAAAGAGAGGTTGAATTGTTTACTAAATTTTAATTTTGGTTTATTCCAGGATTCCGTCGAGGTTAACGTCGTAGATAATTTCTTCTGAAATGAGTCGGAATTTTAATATTTCTTTTTCATCAAACCAAATTGGAATTTCTTTTAAAGCTTCGTCAACAGAACCGGATGAGTGAATAATATTTCTAACAGCACGATCGTCTAAATCTGATGCTGAATAAGAATCAATAGTGTAATCACCACGGATGGTGCCAGGAGCTGAGGTTAATGGTTCAGTTGAGCCAGTAATCTTCCTGACGACAGCAACCGCCCCCATGCCCTGCCAGACCATAGCTACAACTGGTCCACTGCTCATAAAATTCGCTATTTTTTTTCTGATAGTTTCAGCAAACTCGACAGGATCATTTCCTGGAGGTGTTAAACCTTTGGATTTGTAGGATTCGAAAGCTTTGGTGCCGCTTTTAAAGGCCCAATCTGGATCAGTAGAATAATGTTTGAGCGCTAATTCTTTGGCAGGAATCAACATTTTTAAGGCAACTAATTTAAGACCGCAAGTTTCATATCTTTTAATCACTTCTCCAATCAATCCTCTTTGGACGCCATCTGGTTTGACAATAACTAAAGTTTGTTCTTGTTTATTATCAAAGTTTTTCATATGGTTTATTTTCTCTGAAAGATTTTTAATAATCAAGTTGATATTATTGCTTTGAATATATTGATGTTTGTCGATATAATACTAGCATGGATAAAATATTTAAGGCGATGGCCGATATTAATAGAAGGAGGATTTTAACCTTGTTAAAAAATAAGGAAATGTCGGTAAATGAGTTGTTGAAAAATTTTGACATAACTCAGGCAACTTTATCTAATCATTTGTCTATTTTAAGAAAAGCAAAGTTGGTAGAAAATCGTGTTTTAGGAAAACAAAGAATTTATAGGTTGAATATAGAACCATTAGAGATTTTTACTAGAAACATATGTAAATTTATTGGAAGTTTAGGAGAAAATATTTTTTCTGAAATAGAAATTAGAACAAGAAAGTAATAGCTACATTGACTATTTTAAAATTGTTTTGTACATTATTATAAGTTCAGCAAAAATTATTAGTTGCTGTTTATAATAAAAAATATGTTTAAAGCAGGTAAAAAATATTTTAAATCTTCAGAAGAATTTGTGAGTATGTTGTTGGGGTTGGCAATTATGGTGGTGATAGTATCTTTGATTTTTAATTTTATTCAAAGAAAGAAGGGTACAGTTGAAATTCCTGGGGCTAGTGATATTACTTTATCAGAAGAGGCAATTAAACAAAAACAAGAAGATGAAAATTCTTATACCGTGGTTAAAGGTGATAATTTATGGAAAATTGCAGAGAAAAAATATAATGATGGTTATGTTTGGTCAAAAATTGCAAAAGCAAATAATCTTAAAAATGCATCAGTGCTTTATGTTGGTCAAAAATTAAAAATGCCAATAATAGAAACATCTGTAACTTCTAATCCGACCACAGAAAAAATTAGTCAAAAAATTGATCAAGGAAGTGACTACAAAGTAGTTAGAGGTGATAATTTATGGAAAATTGCAGTCAATGCTTATGGTGATGGGTATAAGTGGGTAAATATTTGGAAAGAAAATAAAGCAATAATCCCACACGCTGGTTTGTTGGAAATTGGAATGACAATTAAGATACCAAAGCTATAGGCGTGATAAAATATTTTGGTGCGGCTATAGTTTAGTGGTAAAACATATCCTTCCCAAGGATAGGTCGAGAGTTCGATTCTCTTTAGCCGCTCACACGCCGAAGTAGCTCAGTTGGTAGAGCATAGCTTTCGTAAAGCTGGGGTCGGGAGTTCAAATCTCCCCTTCGGCTCTTGTGAAACCCACCCAGTCCAAAATTTTGACTTCCCCTCCCTTAAAAAAGGAGGGATTATGTAAATGATGTATAATATAAAAACGTATGCCAGAATTTAAAAGATCGAGATTAGAAAGAAAAAAGGATGAACAGATAACTAAAAAAACCGTTTTTATGGGTTTTTTGACAGTTGTTGTTTTTGTATTAATTGTTGTTTTTGGATTGCCTCTTTTAATTAAATTTTCGATTCTTTTGGGTAATACTAAAAGTCAAAAAGAAACTGCAAACGAAAATATTGTGCCTCCATTGGCTCCACGTTTGATAGTTCCGTTTGAGGCAACGAGTAGTAGTCAAATTCAAATAGATGGTTTTGCTGAAGCAGGGTCAGTGGTGGAATTACTTAAAAATGATCAATCGATTGGCAAGACCGATGTTACAACGGATGGAAATTTTTCTTTTGGAAATGTGGAATTAAGTGATGGAGAAAATAATTTTTCAGCAAAAGCTACTAAAGAAAAAGGTGGAAGCAGTGAGCTTTCAAAAGTGGTCTCAGTTGTTTTTGATACCGTACCGCCGGAATTGACAATGTCTAATCCAAGCGAAGATTCTTTAACGGTTGATTCGGCCGATTTTGATGTTGCTGGAAAGAGTGAAAAAGGAGTGAATGTGACAATTAATGGTAAGGTAGCAGTAGTTGATAGTGATGGTAATTTTAAACTTAAGATACAATTAAATTCTGGTAAGAACGATATTCAAATAGTAGTAAAAGATACAGCTTTAAATGAGTCTAAAAAGACGATCTCCATAACTTACGATATTTAAATAAAAATAAAGAAGATTAGGATCCAGGGATATAAAAGTGAGCTGGCAAAAAGGGAATGAATTAAAACAGAGATAAGAATTGTTTTTGTTGTTAATCCGCTTTGAACAAAAATGTTTTTGATTCCTAAAATAAAAAGAATTATGCCGATTATGCCGCATGTGGTTAGAATCGTCATTAGTGATCCGTCAAATCCAGAATTGGCGTGAGAGTTAGGATTGTCGATTTGACGAATATATGGAAGATTATTGTAACCATGACCGATGATTGGAGATTTTAAAAATAAACGGAACCCTTCTTTGTAGTTTTCAATTTTTGCCGAAACAGAGGAAGTTCTCTCAAGCTTGGTCCCCTCGCCTTCAAAACGGGGTAATAAAAAAATAGTGGAAAAAATTAAAAGAGAACTGAAAATAAAAATTTTAAAATTCTTTTTTTGATAGGCAATAAAAGAGAAAGCGATAAAAAAAGAAATGTAGCTGGAACGACTATAAGTTAAAGCCATAGCTAGATATGAAATTACTAAAATTGTTTTTCTAAAAGGAATTTTTTTATTTAAAAATACAATGATGATGAAAAATAAATAGATTAAAGCAGTGAAAGTTGGATCAAAAAAGGTACTGATTAAACGATATAAATGGGGATCCCAATTTAGATATTTGAAATTAGTAAAATCTGGCCAGAAAAAATATTGAACTAGACCAAAAATGACATTACTGAAAATAATTAAATAGAAAAATCTTTTTATTTTTTTATCTATTTTTGGTGGAAAAATAAAAAATGAGAGTAGAAAAGTTAGTCGAAATAAATATAAAATTGGTTTGATTACGTCAAAATGATATCTGAAGAAATTAAAAATAAAACTGAGCCAAGCAAAAATTAAGAAATAAAGTAAATATTTATTTTTTACCTTAAATTCATTGGTTTTTATTTTTTGAAAAATATTTAGACAAAAAATAACGGCAATAAAGACATCTATTAAAGGAAATGAAATACCTTTTATATCAACTCTTAATAATTGGCCGAAAAAGAAGGCAATGATTGTGGATAAATAAATTATTGGTGTGACAAATGCCATAGTTTAGCTCGGACTAAAAATGAATGGAAACTCATGCCAAGAGCCATAATAATTCCGGAAGTGCCATCTAAAAATCCAAGTTTAAAGAAATAGTCTTGGATAAATTTACCGAAAGGGTAAAAAATTATTTGGAACAAATTACTTTTTTGATTTTGATCGTATAATTCTTGGGCACGAATGTCAGTGTAGAAATTTATTTTTTTGATGAAAGATTTTAAAGATTGATGTGGATAATGATGAATGTGTAATTTTTTATATTCAATTTTATTTGGAGTTTGCCAAACTTCATGAACTGCTCTTGCAAAGCAACCGTATTTTTTGTTGAAAAATCTTAGAAAATATTGGTTGGCATTTTCGCCATGATTTAATTCGTGGCCAATGAAAATATCATTCCTTTTGAATGCGTAATTTTTATATTGAAGATTATCGATATGATTTAAAAATCGGATTAAACTCTTGCTTGGTTTCTCGTCGGCATCGAGCCAGAGGATCCAATTATTACTGGTCTTAGTGATGCCAAAATTACGCTGGTCGGAAAAATTATTTTCCAATCCCCTTTCAAAAATTTTAATTTTGACTTTTTTAGTTTCTAATTTTTTTAAAATTTCTTTGGTTTTGTCGGTGGAGTTATCGTCAATAACGATTATCTCGTTGATGGTTTTAGATTGATCCAACCAAGTCCAATATTTTTGAAGGTTTGATTCTTCGTTTTTAGTGAGAAGAAGAATGGAGATGTGTCGTTTTTTAATCATGGTTTAATATCGATAGGCGGGTTTTTAAAATTATTTCTTCTATTGTGAATATTATATTTAATATTATACCTTCAAACCTGTTTAAATGCGATTTAAAGAATATTTTTCTTGATTTATACCAGTGATTTAGTGCCATATTGTACTTATTTTTACTACTTGCTCCACCTATATGAAACACTTCTGATCTCGGGTCAAAAATGATTTTGAAACCTTTAGATTTCATGTCTAAACAAAAATCTAAATCTTCTAAATATAAAAAATAATCTTCATTAAAGTAATTTATTTTCCTTTTTTTATCATATTTTCTAAAAATCAAATAAGCGCCGCAAATCCCCGATACTTCTATTGGTTTTGTTATTTTTTGATTTTTTTCTGGCCAAAAATTTGAGGTGTATTTATTATTAGGGAATATTTTTTTGAGATTTGTAAATTCAAAAAGACCAGTCAAAAATGTTGGAGTGTTGTTAGCTGTGAATATTTTTTTATGTTTATATTTTATTTTTCCTCCTATTACTCCGATATTTTTATCATCTTTAATTAGTTTAATAGTTTTTAAAACATTACCATTGATAATGGTGGTATCTGGATTTAATAAAATTAAAAAATTATTTCTTGATTCTTTAATTCCTTGATTTACAGCCTTGGCAAATCCAAAATTTTTATTATTTTTAATTAGTTTTACCCTTGAATCGTTTGTGTTTAAATTTTTGATATCTTTAGAATTATTATCAACAATAATAATTTCGTTTATACCCAAATAAAAATATTTTTTAAGAGATAAAAGCAATTTATTTGTATTTTGTGAGGAATTGTAATTTACTATTATTAAACTGGTATTTTCACTTGTTGACATATTTGATAAATAATTTACATTTAAATTGTGTGTATTAAAACAAAAATATTTTTAATTTTCTTTTTAATTTTATCATTTATATGTAGTGTTAAAAAAATTGAAGCTGTTAATTATTTTTCTGATAACTTTGATGAAAATAGTTTAGATAATTGGCTTTTTGTTGCTGGTAATTCTGGTCAGGAAAGTTGGAAAATTGTCGATAAACAGATTGTAGGAGAGGTAATGCATGGTGGTTATTCTTTTTTATTAGCTAAGTCTTTTTGGAATTTACCGGACTATTCGATGAGGCTTGATTCTTTAAATGAAAGTGGTGTTGATCAAAATATTGTTTTTAGAGTCTCTGAGGATAGAAATAAATTTTATTTATTAAATTTGAGATTTAAGGATTCATTTTGGCCTCAGGATGGTGGAGAAATAGTTTTATGGAAGTACAACTCTAGTGGTGGATATAAGAAATTATCAACATTTACGGATCTAAATCAAATAAAGTTGACTCAAAATGAAGTACATAAAATTAAAATTGAAGCAAATAATTCTAATATAAAGGTTTATTTTGATTCAATTTTAATAATTAATATTAATGATGAAAATGATCCAATTTTAACGGGGAGTTTTGGTTTTTATAATTGGGGTGGTAGTTATTATCAAAGACCAACTAAAAACTTGTTTGATAATTTAATTGTTGGGGATTTTGTCTATGATGATGTTGAATCTTCTACTGTTAAGCCGAAGATAATTATTATTCCTGGGCTTGGGGCGAGTTGGAACACAGATGCAATTGTTTACAACAAATCAGTTGGTGCTGATCAGTGGAAAATGACGCCATTTGTTAAAGATTTTAATGGTTTAGTGGATGCGTTGAAGAAAAATGGCCTGGAAGAAAATATTGATTTTTATATTTGGAATTATGATTGGAGAAAATCAGTAAATGAAACTGTTACTGATTTGGATAATTTTATTAATCAAAAAATTAGAAATGATGAAAAAGTTATTTTGATTGGACATAGTTTGGGTGGTTTGGTTTCAAGAATTTGGGCGGAGGATAATAGTGATGATTCAAGACTAGAAAAGGTTATTAGTTTAGGAAGTCCTAATTTAGGTTCTGTTAATGCTTATGAAGTTTGGAATGGTGGCCAAATATCCGATTTATCTAATATAGGTTCGATTGCTTCAGAAATTTTATTAAAAATTCAAGGATTAACCACTAAGACAGACATGGAAGCTGTTAGAAAATATATGCCAGTAATTAAAGATTTGTTACCTACCTTTGATTATATACGTAAAAATGGGAAAATTTTGAGCAATGATAAATTGGAGACGAATAATACTTTTCTGAAAAATAAAAATATTAACAATACTAATTCTGGAATAAATTTAAAATTATTTGTTGGTAGTGATTTTAAAACAATTGATTCGGTTGAGCTTAAAAATAATAATGTTTTTGATAATGTTTTAGGGATTTGGCCGGATGGAAGAATTAATAAGTTTTTGTATTCGACTAGTGGAGATGGTACAGTTTTGGTTAAAAGTGCGAATTATGGAAAGGCTAATTTTGTTGAAATAAAAAGTAGACATAGAGAAATTATTGATAAGACAATTGATCAGGTAATAACTGAGATTGGTTTGAGTCAAGTCGATATAATTAATGAATCTCAAGATTTGAGTAATAATTTAGTAGTTTTTGTTGGTTCTCCTGTAGATTATTCGGTTAAATGCGACAACGAATCCCCTGTTAACGATAATGATGGTTTTGTGATGATAAAAAATAAAAATTATAAATCTTGTAATATTAATTTGGTTGGGAATGGTGATGGTTTAATACATGTGGTGTTTGGAAATACGGATAATAGTAATTGGTCTTATTTAGAAAAAAATATTTCTAATGGAGAGATTAATAATATTAAAATTAATCCAGTTGATGGGAAAATTATTAATGATAAAAATAATATTTCATTTTTGAAATCTTTAATAAAAGAGGATATCAACTCTTTATTGATCTCGAATAAAAATAGCAGAGAATTAAAGGAAGCTTTAAAATCTTTAGACAAAAATCAGCCTAGAATTTTAATAAGAAATGTTTTTGATTTTAGGAAAGGAAAGGACGAAACAATTATTAGTGGAAAAATTATTAATAATGCAACTGTTTGGTTGTCTTTGGTTACTGGTTGTTCAAAAAACGAGGCAAATAAAGGTTTTAAAATTGTTGATGGTTATCAAGATTTGATTGATAGTTTGATTAAATTAAATAGAAATAAAAGAAATTTTAAAATTAATGAAAGTGCAGCAATAAGTTATCAGAAAATGAATGAAATTTTGGAGTTAAATCAAAATGAAATAAAACAGAAAAATTATGTTGACGTATGCGCGAATAATTTTACTGCATTGAATTATGGTACGGAGGTTTTAGTTAAAGCTTACAATAAGGATTTTTTTAAGAAGTGGTTGTTACAGGACTCGAACCTGTGACCTCTCCGATGTGAACGGAACGCTCTAACCAACTGAGCTAAACAACCTTGATGAATTAGATTATACCAAGTCAACCAAAATTCCACTATAATTGATAATTATGAAGAGTGAAATTTATAAAAATCAGAGAGGGTCGATTGGTGGTTTTATTTTAGATTTTATTCAATCGATTGTTTTGGCCTTGGCAGTTTTTGTGTTATTGTATCTTTTTGTGGCTCAGCCCAATGAGGTAAAAGGAAGTTCTATGTTGCCAAATTTTGTGGATAAAGAATTTTTATTAACAGAAAAAATTTCTTATTATTTGGGTGAACCGCAAAGAGGAGATGTGGTTATTTTTAAAGCTCCTTCAAGTGAGCCTTGTGCTGCCGATGAATGTGAGTATATTAAGAGAATTATTGGTGTTCCTGGTGATAGAGTGATGGTTAGAGAAGGTCAAGTTTATTTGAATGGACAATTATTAGATCAAACTTTTTTACCAAATGGAGTTGTCACTGTTGAGGGGGAATATTCTAAAGAGGGTGAAGAAGAAATAGTACCTAGTGGTGAATATTTATGTTTTGGTGACAATAGGCAACATTCTAGAGATGGTCGAGAATTTGGTCCAATTAAAAAGGAATTAATTGTAGGAAAGGCGTTTTTTAAATATTGGCCAATATCTTCGGTGGGTTTAGTTCCAAAAGTTAAGTTTTAATTTTGTAGATCCTTATTACAGATTTGTTTATAAAGGTTTTTTAGTTCGTCAAATCTTTGGTCGATTGGTCCTTTAAATTGAAAAGTTACCTTGGTTAAAACATTAGTTTGAATAATTTTTACAGAAGTGGTTTTTTTGTTAAAAACAGATTGTAGGTCTTGACTGATGTTGTCAATTTTTGATTTTAAAAATTGAGGTAAATTCTCCTTGGTGATTGGAACATCGCCTTCTTCAATTTTTTTTCTCATTCTTCTGGCAATGTCTTCGGCACGACGAACAGAAGCTTTTTCTTTTAAAATAATTTTATAGGCTTCGATCATTAATCTGGTGTCTCCTATGCTGGATAAGGCACGAGCATGACCTTCGCTGATGAGGCCAGACAAAAGTCCATCCTTAATAGCATCTGGGAGAGTTAATAATTTAAGACAATTAATAACATAAGGGACACTTTTGCTAACTCTTTTGGCTATTTGGTTGTTATCGAAACTAAACTCTTCTTTAAGTCTTAAAAATGCTTTAGCTCGTTCCATTGGGTTTAGATCCTTTCGTTGAACATTCTCAACTATGGCCATTTCCAACATTTGTTGTGGAGTGCTTTCTTTGATAATGGCTGGAACGTATTCTAATTTAAGGGCTCTAGCGGAACGCCAGCGCCTTTCTCCGGCAATTATTTGGTATCCGGCTGGAGTTTTAGCGACAATGAGTGGTTCTAGTATTCCATGCTCTTTAATAGACTCGATTAATTCGGAAATTGACTCTTGGTTGATAATACCTCGGGGCTGTAATGGATTTGGCTCTAATTGATTAGTTGGAATTTGGGTAACCTGTTTCATCATAGTAGTAAAAGATTACTATGAAAAGGCTCGTGAAAAAAGTGAGAAAAAGTGATGCAGAATACGTCAAATTGAAATTTATGCTTTGGTGACTATTTTTTTAGTTTTTTCAGCTTTGACTACAGAAACAATGTTTTTGCCGAATTTTTTCAAGAATTTCACAACACCTGGTCTTATGGCATAGATAGTGAAATCTTTACCGGTTTTAGTGCCTTTACCAGCGTGAAAACTGGAACCAACTTGTCGAACTATAATTTCGCCAACATTAATTTTTTGACTACCAAAAACTTTTACCCCCCTTCTTTGTCCGGGTCGGTTTGATTTTTGATTGGTTTTACCCTGTGATTTTGTATGTGCCATGTTTTAGAAATTAATTTTAGTAATTTCGATTTCAGTTAATTGAGCTCTGAAACCGGTGGTTTTACGATAACGAGATTTTGATTTATATTTAAAAACCTTAAGTTTTTCACCTTGAAAGTTTTTTAAAACTTTGAATTCAACAGAAGCACCTTTGACTGTTGGTGTTCCAACTGTAACTTTATCTTCATTGACGGTCAATAAAACTTGATCAGTTGAGGATTTTTCTTCTTCTTTAAGATTTAAATTATCGACAACAATTTTTTGATTTTCTTCAACTTGATGTTGGGTGCCAGAGATGGCAATAACTGCGTATTTCATACTTTTTGATTATAGCATAGGAAAAAATCTAAGCAAGATAAAGATATTAGGAAGAGTAGACGATTCCAAGTGAAAACAATAAAGCCATGAGTGAAGAACCTCCGACGGAAATAAAAGGAAGAGGTATGCCAGTGACTGGAAGCAGGCCGATATTCATACCAATATTTACGAAAGCTTGCATCCAGATTTGAATGGCAATGCCGAGGGTAAAGATAAAAAGAGGGCGATTTTTAGTGGAAAAAGCTTTATTAAAAAGGGTGTTGATTAATAGAAAATAAGCGAATAAAACAATGGAAATACCAATTAGGCCTAATTCTTCAGCGGTGGTTGCAAACATAAAATCGGTGTGTTTTTCGGGTAAAAAAAGTAATTGTCCTTGTGTTCCTTTTTTATAACCTTTGCCAAAAATGCCACCAGACCCAATGGCAATTTGGGATTGAATAACGTTATAGCCTTCGCCTAGAGGATCAGCTTTTGGATTTAAAAAGGTACTTATTCGTTTTTGTTGATAATCATGAAGACCATATCTATAAATTAATGGTGAAACTAAAATAAAAATTAATCCCAAAACGATCGACAATCGAAGTAACTTTTTATTATATAAAATAACAGGAATAATTAAAAAGAAAACGGAAATAGCACTCCCAAGATCTGGTTGGGCCATGATAATAGTTACGGGTATAAAATGAAGCAGAGGAAAGTTGGTATTAGCCAAAAATGACATGAGCCAAGGTTTAACGAATTCTGATGGTTGAATGGTTTGTCCGGCAATATAAATCCATCTACGGGAACCGCGAGTAATACTATTTAATATAATTGGTAAGAATAAAAAAATATTACAAACTATAAAAATTGGCCATTTGTAGGAACTTAATTGTTTTAAATTTATTTGTTTGCCGACGCAAAATAAAATTATTCCAATTCCCCAAGCAATTAATTGTTTACCGACCAAACTTGGGGCCACTGAACTGACCATTAAAATATTAATACAAAAAAGGATTAATAAACTAATTAGTGTTGGTAGCCATAGAGATCGTGACATTTTCTGATTTTTCAATACTAACCCCTAATGTTTTGTTTAAAATTTCTTTTTCAAATTCAACTGGCCAGGTTGGTGCAAAAATTTTAATTTGATCTTTTAGATTTAATTGTTTTTCTTTACGAAGACTTTGAATTTGGCGAATTAAATCACGAGCATCACCTTCAGCTTTTAATTCGGGAGTAATATTGGTGTCAAGACTGACTGTTAAATTATTTTTTCCTAAAATAATTTCGACATCTTTAATGTTTAATTCATTTTTAATAATTTCAATTAAATTTAAATTTAGATCTATTTTTTGAGAATTATTAATAATGGCTTTTGATAGGGGTTGTCTAGTACTTAGATTATTAGTTTTTCTTATCATGTTCCCCTGCTCACAAATTTCTCGAACATAAACCATATCAATTAATAATTGTTGATTAATTGGTTTTGTTTCTGGATAAAGTTCTAAGTGAACAGATTCTAAGGCTTTTGAATCAAAAGGTAAAACTAAATTTTGATAAAAATATTCAGTGATAAATGGTATTAATGGAGCTGCTGTTTTAGTAAATTGAACAAGAACTTGCCATAAAGTTTGAAGAGCTTCTTTATCTCCATTAACAAATCGATCTCGTGATTGACGAATATACCAACGAGATAAATCTTCGATGTAAGGAGTTATTAATTTAACAGCATTGGGAATAATATATTTATCTAATTCTTGGGCAAATTCTTGAGTTAATTGATCGGTTCTGGTAATAATCCACTGATCAAGAATATTGGTAGAGCCGTTAATAGAATTTAAGTTTGGAGTCCAATTGTGCATTTGAGCATAAGTGGTGAGATATTTAAAACAATTCCAAAGAGGCAGAAGAACAAATTTAACTTTATCTTCTATTTCTTTTTCGTTCATATTCATATTTTCACCGACCATAATGACGCCACTCATTAAATAGAGACGCATAGCTTCACCACCATATTTTTGAAGAACTACTTTTGGGTCAGGATAATTTTTGAAGAGTTTGCTCATTTTACGGCCATCGGTGCCCATAATAGTACCGGTGACAACACAATTTTTGAAAGATTCTGATTTAAAAAGAGCATTTGATAAAACATGAAGAGTGTAAAACCAACCACGAGTTTGGCCAATATACTCAACTATATAATCAGCTGGAAATTCTTTTTCAAATTGTTCTTTGTTTTCAAATGGATAATGACGTTCACCATAAGGCATGGCACCAGACTCAAACCAGCCGTCTAAAACTTCTGGAACTCGGTGAACTTCCTTTTCACACTTAGAGCATTTTATAGCAACCTCGTCAATTTCTGGTTTATGAAGGTCGGTTATTTTTCTACCTGATCTTTTTTCTAAATCAGCAATTGATTCAGGAACATAAATTTCACCACAATCACATTCCCAAACAGGAATTGGTGATGCCCAGTAACGAGATCGAGAAAGACACCAATCTGGAGCAGATTCAATTCCTTGTCCAAAACGACCATCTTTGATGTGTTCTGGAATCCAATTAATTTTTTGATTAGTAGTCTTCATATCATTTTTTATAGATTGAACATTGAGATACCAAGCAGTTTGTGATTTGTAGATTAATGGAGTGGCACATCGATGACAGAAAGGATAACTGTGGATTATTTTTTCTTCTTTAAAAAGTAAATTTCTGTTTTTTAAATCATCAATAATTAAGGGGTCAGCTTTTTTAACAAAAAGACCGACAAATGGTGTGACTTTATCAATTATTTTTCCTTCATCATCAATATGATCAATAACTGATAAATTATTTTCTTTACCTAAAGCGGAATCATCCTCACCGAAACCTGGAGCGATATGAACAATTCCAGTACCATCGGCCATAGAAACAAAATTGGCATGATAGATTTTATAATCTTTTTCTGTTGTTTCGAAAAATTTATAAAGAGGTTCGTAAGAAAGGTTAATTAATTCTTGACCTTTAAATTCTTTAATTATTTTATATTCTTGATTATTTAAAACAGATTCAATCCTATCTTTGGCTAAGATTATACTTTCTTGATTTACAGAAACTTCAACATAAGTTTCGTTTTTATTGACAGCTAGGGCTAAATTTCCCGGAAGAGTCCAGGGGGTGGTGGTCCAAGCCAAAATATAAGCATCTCGATCTTTTAATTTAAATTTAATGGAAATGGCTGGATCTTCAACTTCCTTGTAGGAATTATCCATAGCAATTTCAAAATTAGAAAGTGGGGTGGAACATCGAGGACAATATAGAGAAATGCGGCGGCCTTTGTAAATTAAACCTTTCTTGTAAATTTCGGAAAATGTCCACATAACACTCTCCATGAAATTTAAATCCATGGTTTTATAGGCATTTTCATAATCTACCCAACGACCGACATGATCAATATACCAGGGCCATTCTTGAGATACGTTTTGAACGTAGGCATAACATTCATCGATGTATTTTTTTATACCGAGGGCTTCGATATCTTTTTTAGATTTTAAACCAAGTTTTTCTTCAACTTTATTTTCAGCAGGAAGACCATGACAATCCCAACCCCAAACTCGTTTAACTTTTTTACCTTTCATTGTTTGATAACGAGGAATAATGTCTTTGGCGATACTGGATAATAAATGTCCGTGATGAGGTAAACCAGTTATGAATGGAGGGCCATCGTAGAAAGTGTAGGCATTGTCGTCTGATCTTTGATCAACTGATTTTTCAAAAATTTTATTTTCTTTCCAAAAAGAATTGATTTCTTCTTCCATTGAAGGAAAATTGATATTATTTGGAAGATTTTTAAATTTAGACATAGTAGTATTTTACACTATAGTTAAAGCTAATATGTTGATTTGGAAAATAATAAGTGATACGATAAGATCGTGTTTTTTAATTTGGAAAAAAGCTTCTAAATTGTTACACAAAAATGATACTTGAAATTTAGGTGTTTGGAAATAGAAAGGAGTGTTTTTTTGAGATGGAAAACGATTGTAAGGTTTTTATTGTTGGCATGATAGTAATGGTTTTAGTGGTGGGACTAATTAGTGTTTATGTTTTATATATAGGCCATAGTCCACTTCTCGAGTATTTATAAAAAATAATGGCTGAAAGCTGAAACTTTGATACCGAAGGGTGTTATTTGTTTTAGTTTTTGGCCGTTTTTCTTGACATATTAATATTTATATGATATATTATAGGGTAGTTTGGTGACGAAAGTTATTAAACTAATACAATCTTTTATAAAACTCATGATTAAGCTTTTGAGTTTTGATATAAAAGAAGCTCTTGAAAAATTGGTGTCCAAAAATGAAAGGAAGTGTTTATTTGTGAAAAAAATAGGTATATTATTAACAATTATTTTAATCTTGAGCCTGTCTTGTATTGGAGCTTTTTTAGTTAATTTTTTGTTTGGTCCTAGAACAGTAGATATCGTTCCTGGTTGGCAAAAAATGAGTTCAATTAATGGGGTTATTCCAAAAGGGTCGATTTTGATTGCGTCAGTAGATTCTAATTTGGTATTACCAGGGGATGATCAAATTAAACAATCAGATGGGTTTATTTCTAGAGGAGTTGTTATTTTTAACGAAAAAAAATATGTGATTTCTAAGGGAGCTGTTTGGATTTATGTTCCAAAAGATTACGAATTTTTGATTAAATCAGATAATCTTTTATTGCAATGTGATGAAAAAATGTCTGATTTAACAGGAGGAACTATCAAAAGAGCAGAAAATATGTATTTTGTTGGACACCCATAGGAAATAACGGCTGAAAGCTGAGGCATTTGATACCGAAAGGTGTTATTTGTTTTTAGTTTTTGGCCGTTTTTTATTTATTTTTTCTTAAAAAAGCGGGGATGTCATATTCATCGATAATGTCGATACCAGTAGGAACTTCTTTATTTTTTAAGAATTCATTTATTTGATTATTATTTAGTTCATTTGGTTCGGTTGTTTTTTTGACTTCTGGAGTTTCAGTTTTTGGTTGATTAGGTAAATTTATTAAAGTTGGTTGTGGTTTTTTAATATGTTGATAAAGACTAGCACGGTTGGTGTCAAAGCCTGTGGCAATAACGGAAATTTTAACTTTACCCTTAAGTTCTTTGTCGATAGTGGCTCCGAAAATAATATTGGCATCTGGGGCTGTTCTTTCAGTGATGTTTCTGGCTGCTTCTTCAATCTCGGCCATGGTGATGTCGGGACCACCAGTAACATTAATCAGGATTCCCCTAGCCCCTTCAATATTGACTTCGACCAAAGGAGAATCAACGGCATCTTCGACAGCTTTTTGAATTCTATTTTCACCTTCGGCCTCACCGGTGCCCATAAGGGCAGAACCAGCGTTACTCATAACAGCCTTAATATCGGCAAAATCTAGATTTATTAATCCGGGAACAGTGATTAAGTCAGCAATAGCTTTGGTTCCTTTACTTAAGACAGAATCGGCAATTTTAAAGGCCTCTAAAAGGGTGGCTTTATTATTGACGACCTCCATAACCTTTTGGTTGGGAATAACAATAAGAGTGTCAACGTTTTCTCTTAATTGAGAAATTCCTTCCTCGGCATTGGTCATACGTCGAGTGCCTTCAAATAAAAATGGTTTAGTGACAACACCGATTGTTAGGATCCCTAGTTCTTTTTTAGCAATTTGAGCGATAACTGGAGCGGCCCCAGTACAAGTGCCGCCACCCATACCACCAGTGACAAAAACCATATCGATGCCTTGTAGAACTTCTTTGATTCTTTCTTTTGATTCTTCGGCAGCTTTTTGTCCCATTTGAGGGTTACCACCAGCGCCAAGACCCTTGGTTAATTTTTCACCAATTTGAATTTTAATGGAAGCAAGAGAATTTAAAAGAGCTTGAGAATCGGTATTAACAGCGATAAAATCGACACCTTTAATGGCATCTTCGGCTATCATTGAATTAATAGCATTATTACCACCGCCACCGACTCCGATGACTTTTATTTTGGCAAATTGTCCGGTAAGAGTTTTAATTAATCCCATATTTAGGGTAAGAGCGGTTCTAGTATTTTTTTGATCTTTTCAAAAACTCCGCCCATGGAAATTTTTGGGGTTTTTATACCTTTAGTACTTGAACCACTGCTTTTTTTAGCATTTTTATTATAAAGTAAAAGACCAATAGTGCTAGTATAAGCTGGATTCATAATATCATCAACTATACCACCTACTTTTGGTGGATTGGCAATTCTTAATGGGAGAGGAATAGTTCGATTGCAGATTTCTTTTGCGTTAACAGTCATAGCACCACCACCAGTTAAAACGATTCCAGCGGGAATTGATTGATGAAAACCACTGGACTCAATTTGGGCATATATTAAATTAAATATTTCTTCTAATCGAGGTTTAATAATACCATTGATGGCAGTCTGGAGAGAAATCTTTTTCTTATCTTCAGAATGAATATCAAAATGAGACAATTCAACTTCGTCTTCGAATTTTTTATTTTCAAATAATTTAGCCAATTTTAATTTTATTTTTTCAGCATCTTCAATTGAAAATCGAAGACCAATGGCTAGGTCGTTGGTAACATTGTTGGCACCAATTGGAACAACAGATGAAAATACCGGCGAACCTTCGATAAAAATAGTGATATTGGTAATACTTCCACCAATATCAACAAGAGCGACACCGAGTTCTTTTTCAGTGTCGGTTAAAGCAGCGGTGGCAGTGCTGAGACCAGTATAAGTTAAGGATTCGACTTTAATACCAATATCTTCAAGACATTTTTTAAGGTTTTTAAGAGCTGGGCTAGAAGCTAAAATTAGATTTGCCTCAACTTCAAGTCTAATGCCGTTCATTCCGATAGGATCGATGACTCCTTCTTGACCGTCGACAGTGAATTTTCTTTGGATGATGTGGATTATTTCTTTACCACTTGGTAAAGAAATAGCTTTAGCAGCTTCGGTAACACGAGTGATATCGTTGATATCTATTTCGCCATTTGGATTACTAATAGCAACAACACCATGAGAATTAATTGATTCGATGTGGGGAGCGGAAATAGAAATATGGGCACTATTTATTTGAAAACCAGCCATTCTCTCAGCAGATTCAATACTTTGAGTGATGGTTTGAGAGGCTTGTTCTAAATTTATTATTTGGCCTTTACGAAAACCAAGGGATGGAATTGAAGAAACAGCAATTATATTAAATTTGTCTTCAGTGTCTAGATATTGTCCAACTAGTGTGGTTACTTTTGAAGTACCGATATCGATTACATTAATTATTTTTGAATGTTGCATATGGATGGTTGATACTGAGATCAACTAATTGTAGTTGTTTATTGTTAATTTTAGCTACTTTTAAAATTTCTTGTAAAGAAGCAATTTGCCAATAAGGATTTTTTTGAGTAGACAAAATAATTTTTGTCGGGTTATTGCTTTCATTAATTATATAGAATTCTAATTGATTTTGATAATCCTTAATAAGGTTATTTGTATTATTGATTTGAGCAATTTTAAAACCATGTTCTAATTGAAAATAAAAATTGTTTTTATCAGAAACTGGATTAATTTTTTCTACAGAAGAAATGTTGTATGAATATATGGAAAATGAAAGACTTATAAAAAAGACAATAAAAAGAAAAATTTTAAAGAATTTCATGGATTAAATTTAAAAGTTTTAGGTTATCAGTGTTTTTAGAAATGTTTTTTTTGTTTTTATTGGTAATTAATTTTTTAATTTTTTCTAAAATATTTTTTTCAGTAATATCTTTTTCTTCTAAAATTTGGGTATTTTTTGGGTTTTTTTCTTTAACCCAAAGAGCATTTAGTAATTGTTCATTTTGTTGACTGATTTTTAGGGGAATTAAAATAGATTTTTTGTTTAGGGCGACAATTTCTTGACAAGTGTTGGCGCCGGAACGGCCAACAACTAGTTTTGTCTTGTTTAAAACATAGGCCATATCTTTTGATTCTAGATAATCAAAAACTTTATATTTAGGATGAATTTTAGTTAATTTTTTAAAACTAAAAAAATCTTTTTTACCTGTTTGGTGAATAATATAATAATTTTTTAATTCAGGAAGAATTTTTTTAATTAAAATATTTATTACATGAGAGCCTTGATTGCCAGCAGTTATAAAAATGTCGATGTTGTCCCCTATTTTATTTTTTTGAGGGTGAAACAATTCTTGCCTTAAGAGATTTCCTGTAACAACAATTTTGTTTTTTGGTAGTTTTTCTTTTTGTTGCTGATTGTTAAAAGAAAGAGCGATTTTGTTGACAAAAAAACTATTGATTTTAGTGGTTAAGCTGTTGGTTAAAGTTTGTTCGTGGGTAATTGATGGTATTTTTCTAAAAAAACTACTAATAATAACCGGAACAGAAACGTATCCACCAAAGGAAATAACTATGTCTGGTTTTATTTTTTTGATTAATTTTGAGGCTTCAAATAATGATTTAATGGTTTGCGGAAGACCTTTAATAGTATTAGGAACCCAACGGCGATCAAATTTACCACAATTAATTGAATAAAACTTAATACCTGTTTTTGGGATAATTTTTGATTCAATCGAAGGATTTTTGTCGACACTAGAATTATTTTTTCGACCGATGTAATTTATTTGCCAATCATTTTTTTTATCAGCTTTCAATTGACGAATTAGTTCTAGGGCTGGTGTTAGATGTGTTCCGGTGATTATGATCGTCTTTTTTGTCTTGTTCACTCTTTGAGTATAACAATTTTTTTTGGTTTTTTTCGATATTTCTAACCAGACCAATAACGACAAAAAGTGTAATAAGTGAAGAGCCGCCATAGGAAATAAATGGAAGAGTGACCCCGGTGAGTGGAATAAGAGCAGTGATGGCAGAAATATTGATTAAACTTTGATAAGCAATCCAACAGGCGCTTCCGGATACTATTAAACTTTGAAATGGATCGTCGATTGTTTGAGAAAATTTTAAAAGATAATTTATTAAAGAAAGATAAATTAAAAGAACTGCAAAAATTCCTATAAAACCAACTTCTTCACCAATAACAGCAAGGATTGAATCGGTGGAAATTTTAGGAAGGAATTTGTATTTTTGGTCTGAATTGGCAAAACCTTTACCAAAAATTCCTCCAGAAGATAGGGTTAAAATTATTTGGTTGCTGTGATATGAGGAAGTTTCTTGATTTTGCTGCGGTTCTAAAAAAGTTTTTAATCTGGCTGATCTGTATGGTGATAAAAAAATTAAGGGAATACTGACAATTAGAATAATACTAAAAATACTAAACAAAGGGACAATATCTCCTCCAGAAAGATAATAAATGGAACTGACAATAGCTGAAATTAAAATAGCGGTGCTTAAATTTGGTTCGATAATTATTAAAATGAATGGCAAACCAAGATAAAAAATAAGATTTTTTATATGAAGATTTTCTTTTTTTGAAAAAAGAAAAGAAAAATAAATAATGGAGGTTAATTTTAAAATTTCTGAAGGTTGAATACTGGTGAAACCTAAATTTAGCCAGCGTCTGGCACCGAGGGCTTCGTTGCCTAAACTTGGAATTAAAACTAATATTAGTCCAAGGATGGAAATAGTATAAAGAGCGAAAGAAAATTTTTTAATGGTTTTAATATTTATTTTGGAAGTTATATAAAAAGAAAATATTCCTAAAATTAGCCAAAATACTTGTTTTTTAATGTAAAAAAATTTGTCTCCAATTGATGAGCTGGCTTCACTTAATGATGAGATGGAAATAAAAATTAGTCCAATAAAGACCAAACTGAAAACTAAAAATAAAAGTGGGGATTTAGTTTCTTTCATTTAATTTTTAGAGAAATAGGATTAGTGGTTTTTGATAAAGGAAAATTAAAGTTTAATTTTTGACAGGTATGATTATTTTTATCTTTAGGAGTTAGTTCTGAACCGATAATTTTTTTATTGTTAAATCTGGTCTTTTCTTTTTTAATATCGATTTGATAATCAAGTTTTAAAAATTCGGCAAGATGAAAATAAAAGAGAGGGGTAATATTTTGTTTTTCTTCTATTGTTGTGTAAAAACCAAAAGAGGCAGTTAAACGAGGATTGCATTCTAATAAAAAAACTTTGTTTTTATAGACCAAAAAGTCGAGACCAAAAAAACCTTTGTAGCCAATTTCTTTTAAAATTTTACCGAATTTTTCAGTTATTTTATTAATTTCACCTTTTGTTTTTAATGGAGCAAAGGATGGCCATTGGCGACCGACGGTGGTAAAAGGATTTTTGGTGTATGGAGAAATTCCGGTGTATTGAAGGGCGGGCGGGCTTTGAATTAAACCAAATTTGGTAAGACAGCAATTATTTAGTAAAGAGTAAGAAGATTGAATAAAAGGACTGTATTTTACGATGATACCAGAAGAAATTTTGTTTTTAATTTCATCCCAAGATTCGGCCGAAAATGTACTATTACCTGCCCAACCAAAATGGGTTTGAATAACTAATTTTTTACCGTACAGCTTTTGGTATTTCAAAAAATTTTTTTGTGAGAAAGTATCGATAGAAAAAGGAATAGTTGATAATTTATATTTTTGACAAAGTTTGGCAAATTTAATTTTGTCTTCCAAAAAACGATTAATGGGGCCTGGATTACTAATACTTACCCAATTATTTTTTTGACAAATCAAGTCAATTTTGGCAGATGGTTTGAAAGGAATGATAGCAGGTGTGAGTTTGGCTTTTTGAGATTTTTTAAGAATAAAATCAATAACTTTTGAATTTGATAATAATTTGCCACTGTTTTTTTCTTTGATCGACGGATAGTCTGAAAGATAGATTTTTTCAAAGTTTTTTAATTTAGGGATATCAATGTCTAAATATTTATCGACCACTAAAAAAAAGAAAATATAAGGAGAATTGTTGATAATTTTTTCTAAATTTATCTTTGACATCCGGTTAAAATTATGACTGGATAATTACCAATATTTAGGTTATTTTTGATAGCTTTTTTAAAGCCTGCTAAAGCCATGGCACCCTCAAGAGATGTTTTAATTTCATTTGAATCTAGTATTTTTTGGGCTTCTAAAATTTCATTATTTTGAATAACTAAACCAGTTCCGCCACTATTTTTGATGGTTGAAATTATTTGAGATTTTAAAGGAAGAAATTTAGCAGATAAGGCATCGGTTATATTTTCTGTTTCTGATTGGTAGTTTGAATCAAAAAATTTAGACAAGGGGCAATTGCTAGCTGGTTGAATGGCATAGATTTTTACTGATGATGGCAGTACTTGGGAGATTCCTAAAAGAGTAGTACCGCTACCAACTGGGATGAAAATACTGGTAATTTGGGGTAATTCATTCATTAATTCTTTGCCGATTTCTTGGTAGCCAATTAGGGCACTAGGATCGGTTGATTGACGAAGAAGATAAGTATGATTTTTTTTGGAAAATTTTATAGATTCACTGATGGGTTGATCAGTAATAAAAATTTGACCACCATCTTTTTTAAGTAAATCAAATTTAGCTTTATTGATTTTTGGTGAAACAAAAATAGTTAAATCAATTTGATTTAAATGGCAAAAATGGGCAGCAGAAATAGCAGCATTACCAGTACTAGAAATTACGGCATTTTTAAAACCCTGTTTTTTTAAATTTTCGATTTGAAAAAACATAGCCCGATCTTTAGCAGAACCAGTTTCGTTTAAGTCTTCTCTTTTGAGATAAACATTTTCTAATTTAATTAAAGGTGTATTTGCCATATAATAGTTTAATTATACTAGTTATTAATTTTAATAAAATATGAACGAAAAAGTTATTTGTCCTGATTGTAAAACAGAAATTGAATTAATAGAAGCCACGATGGTTGGAGATATAATTGAGTGCCCTGAATGTGGAACTGAGGTTGAGATTTTATCTTTAAAACCGTTGAAATACAGGGAATTAATTGAAGAGAAATAATAGATTAATTCAATCTAAAAAAGCCTTGATGGATAAATGATTTGTCGGTGATATTGGCGACACTATATTTGACTCCCCTGCCTTCGCGAGAGCTGTCGACATAAAGAATTTTATCGCCTTCTTTTTCAATTATAAATAAAACGTGATGACCGTTTTTTTGTCGAACCAAATCCCCTGTTTTAATTTCGTTTGGTTTTATTTTTTTGGAAATTGGAGCGGAAGTGAGCATATTGGCAGAAGTTTTGCGAGGATTTAATTCAGAACTAAAATAAAAGTTTAATAATTGGCAAGCAAGACCAGAGCAATCGATACCAATATGATTCTTTTTTTGGAAATTATAAAATTCTTGATTGTTTAATTTAGTTAAATCTATTTTTTGTTTTTGAGCGAGCCTGATGGTTTCAGTGGCAATTTGGAGACAATTACCCTTACCTCCAAGAAATTGTTCTTTGATTATTTTTCTGTCTTTAAGAATATTTTTACTATAAGGTAGGCCAATATATTTTTCTATCTCTTGTTGTAATTCTAATTTAGTCCTAACCATAGTCCAAAAACTGCTAATATAATTCCAGCCAACCAAGCTCTAAAAACAATTTTTGGCTCTTCCCATCCTAAATTTTGAAGAGTTAAATGAATTGGAGCAGCTGGAAAAATTTTCTTGTGAAAATATTTTTTACTGAATAATTGAATAGTACTGGATAATCCTTCAATGATAAATGGGGACCCAACAATAAGTAAAGGAACCACTTTGCCTAGAAGTAAAGCAATTACGGCAAAAGTGGCACCAAAAGAAAGCGAACCAACATCGCCGAGCCAGATTCTGGCTGGGTAAACATTAAAATAAAGAAATGCAATTAGAGATCCAATCCAGAGGGCTAAAAAAGATGAAAGAACAGTGTCCATTGAAGTGCTGGCAAGAATCCAAAAAGCAAAAAGAGCAAACATTAGAAGACCGCATGATAAACCATCAAGACCATCGGTGATATTAAAGAAATTAGCAAACCCAGTAATAAAAACGACTGAAACTGGAATAAAAAGCCACCCTAAATTAATAACTCCAAAAAAGGGCAAATAGATAAAATCAATTCTTAGTTGAAAATAAATCATTAGAGAAATGATTAGGGAAATTATTAATTGTAATATTAACTTATAGATCATTCTCAATCCGAAAAATCCGGTTTTTTTGAATCCAAAAAATTTTAGAATGTCATCGTAAAGACCGAGTAATCCAAAACTGATAAAAGTAAAAAATAGAATGGCGATTTCGTGAGTGATGGTGTAGTTTGATGAAATAAAAATTTTGGAAAATTTGAGAATAGGGAAAAGTAAAATAAAAAGAATAGAAACAGTAACGATGATCAATAAGCCACCACCGACTGGCGTGCCTGATTTTTGGTTGTGAAATTTGTCAAAAATAGTAGCTCTTTTGTTTTGAAAATCGGTAGTTTTTTGGGTTTGTCGTTGAAATTTAAATTTATAAAGGAGATTAATAAAAGGGACAACCAAAATACTGGTTATTAAAAAAGAAAAGAGAAGTAGACCTAAGTATAAATGAATCATAAAATTATGTTTTTATATATTCTATGTTAGCACCTAAAGACCAAAGACGCTCGGCTAATTTTTCATATCCGCGTTCAATATATTCAACTCCATCAATAGTTGATTTTCCTGATGCGGTTAAAGCAGCAATTGTAGCTGAAGCTCCTGCCCGAAGATCTTTAATAATGAAATTGGCTGGTTTTAATTTAGTTGGGCCATAAATTTTAACACCATGGAAATATTCTAATCGGTCACTTTCTGGGTTAAACTGATAGTATTCTTTGGGATTATTTATTTCTGGATTGAAAAAATTAACTTTAACTCCCATTTTTTTAAGATTTTCGATGTGTTGAAATCGACTAGGATAGACTTTTTCAATAATGGAACTACAACCGACACTTTGAGTTAAAAGGACTGAAAAAATTGCCTGCCAATCGGTCATAAATCCTGGTTCTGGTTCGGTTTCAATATTAATACTGGTTAGTGGTTTAACCCATTCAACATAAATTTCGTCATTACCGGTTTTAACTTTGGCTCCCATTTTTTTAATAATTTCTAAAAATGTTTGAACAACGCTTGGTTTGACTCTAAAAATAGAAACGGAGCCCTTGGTGGCTAAGGCAGCACAAGCAAAAGTGACAATTTCGTTTCGATCACAAATTACGTTGTGTTCTATTCCGTTCAATTTAGAAACTCCCTGAACAACTATTCTTTTATTATTTTGGGAATCTCTTTGAATATTAGCCCCCATTTGATTTAACATTAAAATTAAATCGTCAATTTCTGGTTCAAGGGCGGCATTGTCAATGATTGTTTCACCGTTGGCAAGAACGGCAGTCATGATAATAGCTTCAGTGACGGTGTGTGATGGTTTGGTAAAAGTGTAGTGAGTACCAATAATTTTGTCAGTATTAAAAGTAATAATGTTTTCGTTTTCAGACACTTTAATATTCATTTGAGAGAAACAGTCGAAAAGACGGTCCAATGGTCGATCGCCAAGCTTATCACCACCTGGAATTGGAACGATGGCGGTTCCAGTTCTGGTAAGTAAAGGAGCAACAAACATAAATGATGATCTAGATTTTTCACCAGTACCACTAGGAACAGTAGAATTAATAATTTTTTGAGTAGTTAATTCAAGACTATGATCCCCTGTTTGAGTTATTCGACAACCAAGATTTTTGGCAATACTGGTGGTTATTTTTACATCAGAAATTTGAGGAACATTATTTAATCGGACAGTTTGATTGGTTAGCATGGAAGCAATTATTTGTTTAAAGCTGGCATTTTTAGCACCTCTAATCGAAACCTCACCTTTGAGTGGTTTGCCGCCATTAATAATGTATCTGGACATAAATTATTTTAAAGAATTAATAATTGATTTGATGATTTTATTTCCACTTAAACCACCAGAACTCATATTGATTAATATGTCACCTGGGGTTAAATTTTTTTGGTAAAAGGAAGGGATATCTTCGTCAACAGGAAGATAAATTAATTTATCACCTATAACCTCTTTAAAATTTTTGGCAGTGACACGATTGTTTTTTTTAATTTTATTATTAAAACTTAATTTTGATAAAACAACTTCAGAAACTGAATCAAAAACGTTTTTGAATTCTTTTAAACTTTTTTTGTGTTGAATAAAAGAAGCGTGGGGTTGGTATAAAACTTTTATTTTGTTTTTAGGAAAATGTAATTTTACAGCCTCAATCGTTGATTTAATTCTATTGGGAGATTGGGCAAAATCGTCAAAAATTATAATTTTTTTATAATCATAAATTTTTTCGATTCGACGATTGATACCCTTAAATTTTAAGATAGCCTGTTTAATTTTAGTTTGAGGAATGTTTAAACTATCAGTGATAGTAATGGCAGCCAAAATGTTTTCAAAATTAAATTGACCAATAAGTTTGGTTTTAATTTCAATAATATTTTTAGGAGTTTGACAGAATAGAATAGTATAATTTTTTTTAATTTTTATATCTTTAATAAAATAGTCTGATGTGGATGAATTGTAGGTAATTATTTTTGATTTTGAATAAAGACTTAATTCTTTAGTTTGATATCCTTTTGAATTGATAAACAAAATGCCGTCTTTGGGGATATTTAAAATTAATTTTTTGAAGGCATTAAAGTTTTCGATTTCAGTGGAATAAGAATCTTTGTGCTCCCAATCAGCACTGGTTAAAAGTAAAAATTTAACCGGGTAGTATAAAAATTTAGCTTGAGTATCGAGGCCATTAATTGATTCGTCTGCTTCAATAATAGACCAGTTTGATGGTGAATTATTGACTGATGGGAAGCGGTTTAAGGCTTTCCCGCCAAACATGTAGTTAGGTTTTAAATTGGCTTGATCGAAAATCCAAGAAACAAGGGAGGAAATAGTGGTTTTACCATAAGTTCCAGCGATTAAAATTGAATTTTCTTTACCCAAATTTTGAGCAACAAATTCACTGGCAGAAACATATTTGATTTTTAATTTTTTAATTTGATCAAATTCTTCTTTAGTTCTTTTAAAATTAGAGAACGATGATCCGATGATAGCTAAATCTATATCGGAATCAATTTTGGATGAATTAATTTTAATATTGGCTTTTTTAAGGATAGTACTAATAGGTGGATATATTTTTTCCTGGTCGGAACCAGAAACAATGTGACCTTCTCTTTTAAGGGCGACAGCTAGAGAAGCAGTCATGGTGCCGGCGATTCCTAAAATGTGTATTTTCATAATTTAGTCCATTGATTATCTTTATAATATTCAAAACCTGGCATGTTACGTTTATAAAAACCGGTGTTTTTAGAGAAGCGACCGAGATAACAAAAATTTAAACCTAATTCTTGACTGTCGATGATGACTTGTAAAACTAAACGGATAGGTAGATTTCCATGGGTGAATTCTGGATTATAAAAAACATAGGCAATATGACTAATGTTTTTTGAAAAATAGCAAAGAGAATAGGCAATGATATTTTTTTGTTCATCTTTCCATATGTAAAGATAATTAAAAATATGGTTTTTAAAAACATTTTTTATTGAACTGACTGGAAAATTCCAACCGAGTGTTTTTATCCAGATGGTAATTTCTTTTTGAATTTTTGAATCGTAGTTGAAATCTTTTAGATTTATTTTTTCGAAGGTGAAATCTTCTGTTTTTCTTAAAATTCGACGATTTTCAGAACTTAAGTTGAAATTTTTTAAATTAGACCGACAACTGGTTTGGGAATAAAATAAATTTTTGTCATTCCTTTGAGGAAGAAGACCATTTTGGTAATTTTGATCAATACTTTTGGTATTTTTTAAATTAAATTTTGTCATATTATTTTGTTTTTCGAAGCCTGAAAGCGGTTCTGAAGGCCTCTGCTTCTGACCAGGGATACTCGGTATTTCCGTGAAGAATAGTAGTTTCGTGGCCTTTACCGCAAGCAATAACGACATCGTCTGGTTGAGCTAATTTTATGGCCAAATTAAATGCGTCTTGACGATTGGGAATATTGAAATATATAAATTTTTTATTAGATAATTCAATTACTTTTTGAATTTGTTTTTTATTTTTAATTTCTTGATAATCAATTAGTTCTGATTTTTTGGGATCAATACCATTTATTATTTGTTTGTTGATATTTTCTATTTTTTCATTTCTGGTGTCGTCGGATGTGATTAACGCTATATTGGCCAATTTAGAAACGATTTCCCCCATTATTGGGCGTTTACTTTGATCTCGCCCACCAGTGGCTCCAAAAATGACTATAGTTTTTCCTGGATTAGTTTTTTTGAGTGAAGAAAGCGATGATTCAAGAGCAAATGGGGTGTGAGCAAAATCGATAATGGTTTTAAATTTGAGTTCATTTTGGACTTCTTCTCGACGACCTTTTGTTTCTGGAAAATGCTTTATTACCTGTTGAATTATTTCTGATTTTATTCCTAGTTTATAACAAATTGCGGTTGCTAAAAGGATATTGTAAACTTGATATTCATAATTACTATCGGTGATAAATTTTTGGCCATTAACATGGAAACTTAATGAATTTGAGTCTAATTTAATTTTTTGGGCTTGATAATCTGAGGTTTTTTTTATACCAAATGTTTTAAAAGGAATTTTAATTTGTTTTTTTATTAAGTCGAACGATTGATCGTCTTTGTTCAGAATAGCGCTTTTAGAAATTGAGAAAAGTTTAGATTTAGTTCCAATGTACGATTCTAAATTTTTATGATAATCAAGGTGTTCGTGTGAAGTGTTGGTGATACCAGAAATTTCAAAGTTACAACCCCAAAAACGATATTGATCAAGGGCGTGTGAAGTGACTTCGCAGACAACATGAGTAATGCCAGCTTTCACCATGTCGCTGAAAATTTTTTGAAGAATAGACGGGTCTGGTGTGGTGGTGTGAAACCCAGTATCTATTTCTTTATCCCCAATTTTTGCACCAATAGTAGTAATTAATCCAGTCTTTAGCCCAGATTGTTTTAATATTTCATTAACTAGGGTGCAGGTAGTAGTTTTGCCGTCTGTTCCAGTGATACCAATTAAAGTTAATTTTTTACTTGGAAAACCGTACTTTAAATTGTAAAAAAAACTTTTTGGTAAATGTATAAGGACGTTTTTGAATTTTTGAACCATTGAAAGTATTCAATTATAACAAATCGTTTAATTTTGATGCCAATTCATACCAAATTGGAGCGGCTGTACTTGATCCCCAAGGTGATGTTTTTGGGTTATTAATAGTCACAATCATAGTAAATTTAGGATTATAACAAGGTGAAAAACCAATGTATGAAGCAATGGTTGAAGAATTATTTTCATAACTACCACTAATAGCTACTTGTGCAGTGCCACTTTTAGCACAAACTTCAAGATTTTCTGGTTTCATTTTAGCCACAACACCGTTTTCGACTGAATATTTTAAAATAGATTTAATTTCTTTTATTGTTTGTGGGTTAAAAACTTGTGTTTCTTTTTGATTTTTATTTTTAATAATTTTATTATTTTCGGTGAAATAATTGACAACTTTAGGTTTAACCAAAATACCATCGTTGGCAATAACATTGAAGGCTTGAAGCATCCCGATTTGAGTAACAACAACCCCCTGTCCAAAAGAAGCGGTGGCTAAATCAATTTCTGGCCATTCGGTTTTGACGGTTGGTTTGGCTTCGCCTTGAAGATCAATACCAGTTCTTTGGGTGAGTCCTAGTTTTTGATAATAATTTAAAAAATTATCAAGGCCAAGTCTGGCAATAATATAACTCATGCCGATATTATCGGAATTTTTTATAATATCTTGAAGACTAGAGTTAGCGTGAAATTCATTGTCCCAATTACTGATATTGTATTTGCCAATAATATGAGGTTGGTTACATTTGATGCAAGTATAATTAGTGTCGATGGTTTTGGTGTCGAGAGCCATAGAAACTACTAATGGTTTAAAAATTGATCCAGGTTCGAAAAGGTCAGAAATAGCTGGGTTTCTAATTGAACTTGGGGTAGCAGAACTGGTGGCGGTAAGAGAGGCTATAGCTAAAATCGCTCCAGTTTTTGGTTGAATGATGGTAATTGAACCGGAATCAGCAGAGAAATCATTAATGCCTTTTTGAAGAAGTTTTTCTACATAAAATTGAGCACTGCGATTGATGTTGGTAAAAATATTTCTACCATTGATGGCATCAGAACTCCAGTTTTTTTTATTTAAAATAGTTTTTCCGGTGGCATCTTGAGGTCCCCAAATAAAACCGGTTTTTCCCTGTAATTGTTTTTGATAAAAAGCTTCTAGTCCGCCATATCCAATTTGGTTTCCACTAAAATCTTTACCGATGGTTCCTAAAATATCTTTAGCCATAGAATTTTCTGGGTAAAATCTTTTTTCTATTTTTTGAAATTCAATTCCAGGTATATTAAGTAAATCTTTTTGTTTTTCATTTAGAGCAGAATTGAAGGTTATCCATTTTTGGTTGGGATTATTTTTAAATTTTTCTAGAGCTTCGCTATTTTCAGTTTTAAAGTTTGTATAGACTTGTTCGATTTTGTCTAAAATTGTATTCAAATCTTCTTTAAAATTTGGTTTATAAAGGGAAAGCTGATAGGTTGTTTGATTGAGAACCAGAGGAAAATTGTCGGAAGAATATATTTTCCCGCGTTCTGGCAATATTTTTTCAAGTTTATAAGTTTGATTTTTAGCTTTTTCTTTTAATTCTGGAGCTTTTAAAACTTGCCAATAAAAAAAACGAAAAGAAACGACCATAAAACAAAAAGTTAGGGCAATAGATAATATTTTTGGTCTTGAATTTTGCACTTTAGTTTTGAATATTAATAGTTTCTTTTAAGTTTTTATAATTTTTTTGACTGGCAGTGGCCTCGATTCTTGATAATGATGAAAGAGTGGCTAATTCTTTTTCTAATTCTTGATTTTTAATTTTGAGTAATTGGAGATTGGTCTGATTTTGATTAATTAAATTGTTTTGATTGATAATTTCACTGGAATAAAAAAATGAAAAAATTACTTGAATAATTATTAGAGAAAAGATAAATAAAAAAAGAGGTTTGTTTAACATCTTATACTATTTTATACGATCTTAGAGTGGCTGAGCGAGAGAGAGGATTTTTTTTGATTTCAGCAAAAGAGGGTTTGATTGGCTTTGAGGGGAAATTGTGATCTTTTATAAATTGTTTAATGATTCTATCTTCTCCAGAATGAAAAGAAATAATACAAACGTTACCGTTTGGAATAACAATTTTTAGACTTTGATTAAGAATGTCTCTTAAATTGTTGAATTCGTCATTGACTATGATTCTTAAACTTAAAAATATTTTGGTGCTGGGATCAATTTTAGATTGATGATGATGTTCTTTATAGTAATCTCGAATAATATTTGCCAGTCTTGTGGCTGTTCTGATAGGTTTTTTTTGACGTTCACGGATTATTTTTAGAATTAGTGGTTTACTATACACTTCTTGGGCGTACTTACTAAAAATCTCGAAAAGTTCATTATAGTCATAGGTATTAATAATTTCTTCAGCGGTAAGTTCTTGATTTTCTGGGTCTAATCTCATATCGAGAGAATTTTTGTCGTTGAACGAAAATCCTCTATCTTGATCAGTTTGTTGATTTTGACTAAGGCCGAGATCGATGACTAAACCATTGATCTTTTGTTTAATATCGTTAATAACGATATTTTCTAATTGATTAAAATTATTATGAATTGGAAAAAAATGTTTTTCAAAACCTGCCTCTTTGATTCGATTGGTGGCGATTTCTAAATTTTTTGGATCTTGATCTATACCGTAAACAATACCGCCTCTTTTGAGAATTTCTATGGTGTGGCCACCATGACCAAGAGTACAATCAATATAAATTTTATTTTTTTGGACATCAAGAAGGTCAATGGTTTCGGTTAATAAGACAGGGGTATGGAAATCCATTATTGGGAAGTATAGTCACCAGTTATTGAAGTGAGATCTGTTTTGGTAATAGTGGTGGGTTCTATTGAAGTGATTTTGCCTTTACCATTACCACTCGAGAAGACAGAATAAGTTGATTGGAAATTTTTGAGAGCAACGAAGAAGTCACTTTTAGAAGTGGTAGTACAGTTGATAATAAAATTTTCTTCAGCTAGAGTTATTTTCTTTTCTTTATTAATATCGGCCGAATTTGTCAGAACAAATGGGGTTTCATATGAAAAATACTCCTTATTATTTGTTTTTAGGGTTATATTTAGAATTCCTCCAGTAACACCTTCATCATATTTGTATTTACAACCATTAGTACAACTAGCGGTGCCTAATAAAAGATCCTTTTCAAGGGTACCTCCGGATAGTTCAACTGTGCCACTGACTCCTTTTTCAATTTCTATATTTTCGTCTTTGGCGGTATAAATTAATTCGTATTCAGCGGTGGTAAATTTAGTAGGGATATCTTTAATTTTAAATGTTAAATTGTGGCCTTCAGAACTTGGAATAAGATTAATATAGGGTTTTTCGTCGGCTGATAATTCAATCTTTTTTGTAGCTTGAGTAGTGGTTTTGGTAACAGTTTTATTATCAGATGTATTTTTTTTACCTAAATTTAGGAATAAAATTAATGGAACTAAAACAACAATACCAATTGAAATAAAAATTATTATTGGTTTCTTCATACTATTTATTTAACTGTTTTTCCAACCAATTGTCAACTTCATCGGTTTTGATTCGAATTTGCTTCATAGTGTCTCGATCACGAATACTAACAGTGTTGTCGTCTAGGGTTTGATAATCAACAACTAGACACCAAGGAGTACCAATTTCATCTTGACGACGATATTTTTTACCTATATTACTGCTATCATCCCAATCAACTGAATATTTTTCATTTAATTTCCCAAAAATATTTTCAGCTTTTTTGATTAATTCTGGTTTGTTGGCAGCAAGTGGAAGAATGGCCATTTTATAGGCAGAAATCTTGGGGTTTATTTTTAAAACGGTACGAATTTCACCTGATTCTGTTTTTTCTTCTTGATAAGCATCGAGAAGTATAAAAAAGAAACTGCGATCGACACCGCCGGAGGTTTCGGTGATGTGGGGTAGATATTTTTCGTGGGTGACTGGATCGAGGTAAGAAAGATCTTGTTTGCTGAATTTGGAATGTTGAGTTAAATCATAGTCTGAACGCCAATGGATTCCTTCCATTTCTGCCCAGCCCCAGGGAGCGTTATATTCGATATCAAAAGCTTTTTTGGCATAAAAAGCTAATTCATCTTTGGCGTGTTCTCTAAATCTTAAATTTTTGGAATCATTAAATATTTTTTTATACCAAGTCATACGATTTTCTTTCCAGTATTCAAACCATTTATCCATTTCAGTTGGATGGACAAAATATTGAATGTCCCATTGCTCAAATTCACGGGTGCGATAAAGGAAGTTTTTGGGAGTGATTTCATTTCTGAAAGCTTTTCCGATTTGGGCAATACCAAAAGGAATTTTGACGCGGCAAGAATCGACAATGTTTTTAAAATCAAGATAAATAGTTTGACAAGCTTCTCCCCTTAAATAAGCGTGTTGTTTTTCACCTTCAATAACACCAATTTTGGTTTCAAATAAAATATTATATTTACGACCTTCAGTAAATTGACCGCCACATTCTGGACATTTTGATGGATCGTCGAGAAGGTCGGGACGAAATCTTTTATGGCATGATTTACATTCAACCATAACATCGGCAAAATTCTTAACATGACCAGAGGCTTGCCAAACGGTAGGATGAGTAATAATAGAACCGTCGATACCAACGACATCACGTCGTTTGACGACATTGTCGG
>CAYRMT010000001.1:33232-35212 GCA_964425635.1 uncultured Gammaproteobacteria bacterium | reverse complement strand
CACACTGGACAAATTCTCGGTAACGACCTCGTTGAGTATTTTCGGCACGCCAGACCGGTTGAATTTGGTATCGCTTAAATGGTAGCTGAATTTCATTATTGTAGATGGCTAAAACTTTGGCAGTGGGAACAGTTAGGTCGTAACGAAGACCAATGTCACGATCACCGTTGTCTTTAAAAAAATAACCTAATTTATCGTCAGTCTCATTACTGTATTTACCTTTTAAAACAGAGGCATATTCTAGAGCTGGAGTTTCTAAAGGCTGAAAGCCATAATTTTCAAAAATTTCAGTTAATGTATTTTTGACATAATTACGAACTGCCATTTCCTTTGGGAGAAAATCACGAAAGCCTTTTAATGTTTGTGGTTTATTGGTCATGACTGTATTTTAAATCAAAGCGACTTTGAAGTAAAATGAGTTATGAATATAATTAAATTAAATTCAAGTGATTGGGAGTTAAATATTGATTTAGATGGGGGAAGAATAGAATCACTTAAAAAAAATGAAGAATTAATATTGGGAAGTTTTGAAAGAATTGATGGAAAAAATGGCAATACTCATCTTTGTGTGCCTAATTTTGCTTCGGATGGGGTGGAAAAATATGGTTTGCCATTTCATGGGATTTTCAGGAATGCAAAATGGAATTTTGTTAGCCAAAATGATGATTTACTAGAAATAGATTGTGAAGTGGATGGATTTTATGTTCGACAATTATTTGCTTTTATAAATGGGTCTTTTGATCAAAAGGTGATAATTGAGAATATTGGTGAACAAGAAAAGCCAGTTAATGCGGCGATTCATAATTATTGGTCGAGTGATTTGGGGTGGGATGAAGTATTTTTAAATGGAATGAATATAAGTACATTGATAAGAAATAGTGAATTTATTAATTTAAAACAGCTAAATGATTTAAATATCCCTGGAAAACCAAGAATTAAATGGCAATTGTTTGGGTTTAATTATGCCAAATTGTGGACTGCATTTTTGGAAGAATCGGGAGATAAAATTTTTGATAAAAATTATTTTTGTTTAGAGCCAATAATGCAAAAGGATGAAAATTTTTTTGGTAGTTTGGAATCAATGCTAAGTCCAAAGGCAAAATTAGAACTGAGACAAACGATTTTGGTTGATTAAAAGTGTATTTTGGGGTGGTATATCGGACTTGAACCGACAACCTCAGCTTTCACAGAGCTGCGCTCTAACCAATTGAGCTAATACCACCATAAGATAATTGCTTGGTTATTATATCAAGCTTTGGGTGTTTTTAAAAAAAGAAAGCACTGAGATTTTTACTATTAAAATAGTAAAAATAAATTCAGTGCTTTTTTAAATCTTAAGTAGAAGAAGAGAATGTAATGATTGCATCGGAAATTTTTCCAAGAGTATATTTATTTTTTAGTGATTGAATATAAAAACTAACGGCTGGAGCGTCGTAACAATTGAAATGTTGAAGTTGAATTGTACCGATATTAGCATTGTTTAAAACGTAATCAGCAATCTGTTGATTAATGACAAAAACATTATTTTTATTATTTTTAATAACACCAGTATAAGAATCAGCATTCCAAGCAATGATATTGTAGTTAAGGTTGTTAAATAATTTCAAAACTCTTTGAGATTGATTACCGTTTCCTCCTGGAAGGCGGGCGATTTTGGGAATAACATAATCATCGCCTAAAATTTCTTTGGCGGTGGAATTCCAGGTCGCGATGTCGTTTAGAATTTGCTGATTTGTGTATGTCATCAAATTTTCATGTTTCATACTGTGATAGCATATTTCGTTTCCATCGATTATTGCTTGTTGCCATAGTTCAGGATAAGCCTGGAGACATTTGCCTATGATAAAAAATGTACACTGAACGTTGTTTTTGCGAAGACAATCCAAGACTGTTTTAATGTAATTACTACCATAACCATCGTCAAAAGTGAGGTACATCATTCCTGAATTTGGAAGCGAATAAATGATTTTAAAATTGGTC
>CAYRMT010000001.1:0-33132 GCA_964425635.1 uncultured Gammaproteobacteria bacterium | reverse complement strand
GGTGTCGGTGTCGGTGTCGGTGTCGGTGTCGGTGTCGGTGTCGGTGTCGGTGTCGGTGTCGTCACTGCTATTGTCGTAGTGGTAACAGATGGTGTTTTTATATTTAAAACAGTTGAGTTTTTAGCAGTGGTGGTAGTAAATAAAAAAAAGAAACCAAGAGTTAAAAAAATAAAGAAAATAAACCGTTTAATAAAATTAAACACGATTAAAACAACCCCTTTCTCCTATTTATTGTAAAAGAACAAAAAAACTTTGTTTTAGGTCATCGCTTACTTAAGATGGAAAAACACTGATATTATACACCGATTTTATTTTTTAGGAGTTGGGGTTAGTGAAGTCGAATTGGAAACTGAATCAAAGGTAATTATTTGAGAAACAGTGAAACTGTTAGTGGTTTTAGTGTCTGGTTGAATTATGGCAATGATTTTTTGCCCAGATTTAAGTTTATTAATTGTTAAGATATTGTTATCTTGGTCAATAATTTTTGTTTTTGAATCGGTTTTAATTTGATATTGTACATTTTTATTTTTAATAGGAATTAAAACCAACACGTTTGAAGTTTGAGAGATGTCAGCAATTTTACCAAAAACTATTTCGTTTTTGTTTTCGATAGCATCTGAGGTGGTGACAATAATTCTTTTGGCATCAAAACTGTTGTATTGATTATAATAACCCATAGATAAAATTACTTGGCCTGATTTTAGATTATCGATTTTTATTTTATTTTTTTTACTATCAATAAAAACAGTGTCATCGGTAATGGTAATTACTACAGAGTTATTTTTATTGTTGATAGTAATTTGATCTTTTTCTATTTTTGATATTGTGCCAGCAATACCTTTGGGAGTGTTAGTAGATATGGTTGAGCTATTAGTGTTGTTATTTTCTTGAATCTCTTTTACTTTTTTAGCTACCATTTGCCGAACTTCTTCTGTTAAATTTTTATCAGAATTTGAGGCAGAAACAGTAGCATCGTTGGCGAGTATTTGGGTGGGGGAAAATAAAGAGAGAATAAAAGAAAAAAGTAGATACATATTAAATTTTTGTGGTTGAATAAGTAAGTGTTATTTCTGTTTCGTCTTGGTTGTCGTCTTGATCAATACTACTGATTTTAATCAGGTTAATACCGCTGTCGAGTTCGATTTTAATATCAAAAACACCATTAGAATTACTTTTATTACTAAAAGTTTTAGATGGTGTGGAAATAATTATTAAGCTATTAGGTTTAGTACTGCCTTTAATATTAGTTTTAGAGGTAGAAACAACAGCTTTATCTTCTGGAGAAGTAATTTCAATTGGCGATTTTTTTTCGGAAATTGGAGTGACAGAAACTTGTGTTGACATTTGGGTGTCGGTGGGAATAGGGGAGATTTCGGCAATATTTGATTTCGTGTTGTTCTTATTGAAGATAAAAAAAGCGCTAGTAGTACTGAAACCTAAAATTGTGCCGAGAGTAATGGCAATAAAATATTCTTTTATCATCTGATGATATAGATGATATCACAAAAAATTGAACTTAGGTGGTAGAATTGAATCATATGGAAATAAAAGTTTTAGAAAAAAATTCTGTTTATTTAAAAGGTAAAAAAGAGAATATTTTAATAAATCCGAACGAAAAAAGAAGAGATGATTCTAAATATTCATCAAGGATTTTTTTATTTACCTCGGAGAAATATGACGGAATGGGTTTTGGTGGTGATCGAATTTTAATAAGAGCTCCAGGGGAATACGAAGTTGGTGGAGTGGAAATAAATGGTTATCCGGCTGGTGGGGAGAATACTTTTTTTATTATTAATATTGATGGAATTAAAGTAGTATTTTTAGGAGATTTAGAAGAGGCTTTGAGTGATAAAAGAATTGAAAAAGTTGATTCGGTTGATGTGTTGTTGGCTCCAGTTTTAATTAAAGGGGATTTTAGTGGAAAATTGATTTTGGATTGGGCTAAAAAATGGGGAGTAAATTATCTAGTTCCAATGGGTTATGGTGATGAAAATAAGGCTGATTTAGATAAGTTTTTAGACCAAGTTGACCAAGAGGGATTAGAGGCTATTGAATCTTTGAAAGTTGATAAAAATGATTTGCCGGACGGTTTGGAATTGAGGGTATTAAAAAAGGTATAATACGTTTATGGCAATAGATGGAATCAGATTACCGCCCAGTTCGGAAGAGGCAGAGGTTTGTGTATTGGGGTCAATTTTAATCGATAACGATGCGGTTTTGGCAGTGTCGGAATTTCTAAGACCAGAACATTTTTACAACGCAAACTATGGCAAAATTTATGAGGCAATGATGAAGCTTTATGAGGAAAGAATGCCAATTGATATTGTGACGGTGGCGGAAAAATTAAAGGAGTTTAATGTTTTAAAAAAAATCGGAGGGAAGGGTTTTTTAACTAGATTGGCAAGTGAGGTGCCGACGGCGGCAAATGTGGAAAGTTATGGACATATTATTAAATCATTGTCGGCAAAAAGAGAATTAATTTCAGCATCGGGAAGAATTAGTGAAAAGGCTTTTGATCCAAGTTTACCGGCAGATCAATTGTTAGATATTGCAGAACAGGAAATTTTTTCTTTATCACAAAAGCATTTAAAATCGATTCCAACTTCATTAAAAGAAGTGTTAACTGCGAGTTTTGATCGATTGGATGAATTACAAAAAATGGGAACTGGGTTAAGAGGAGTTCCGAGTGGTTTTAATGGTTTGGATAATATTTTGGCGGGGATGCAGGATAGTAATTTATTGATTTTGGCGGCTAGACCAGGTGTCGGTAAAACAGCTTTTGGTTTAAATATTGCTAGGTATGTGGCAGTGGAAAAGAAATTGCCAGTTTGTGTGTTTTCTTTGGAGATGAGTAAAGAAGAATTAGTTGACAGATTATTGGTAAGACAGGGATTAATTGATGCTTGGAAATTAAAAACAGGGCAATTGTCGGTTAATGATTTTGACTCATTATCAGAAGCAATGGGGGTGCTGGCTGAGGCTCCTCTTTATATTGATGACACACCTGGTTTAACGGTGACAGAATTGAGAACTAAAGCCAGAAGATTGCAAGTGGATAAGGGAATTAAATTTATTGTGGTTGATTATTTACAGTTAATGCATGGAAGCACACGTGATAATCGGGTGCAAGAAGTATCGGAAATTTCTCAGGGATTGAAAAATTTAGCAAGGGAATTAAAAGTTCCGGTTTTGGCACTGGCTCAGTTGTCGAGAGCTATGGAGGCTAGAGGAGGACGCCCTAGATTATCTGATTTAAGAGAATCAGGAAGTATTGAACAAGATGCTGATGTGGTGTTCTTTTTGTATCGAGAAGACGAGGAAGTTAGGGAGATGGTAACTTGCAGTGTGGAAAAACATCGAAATGGCCCAACTGGAAGTTTTAATTTGTATTTCAATGGTAAACAAGTAAGTTTCTTTGATATAGAGAAAAAGCAATAAATTAGGTTATAATTGATTTACTTTTAGGCCGGAGTGGTGGAATGGTAGACACGCACGACTCAAAATCGTGTGGCAGCAATGCCATGGGGGTTCAAGTCCCTCCTTCGGTACAAATAGATTATAGATCGTAGATATTAGATTGTAGTAAAATAGGGCATGAGTTTAGGAATTTTAAGAGTTTTAGGGATAGTACTTTTTGCGTATTTAACTTGGAGAAGTTTAAAAGAAAATTACGAAGAGGATAGAGTGGTGATGTATTCTTGGTTGGCTTTATTGAGTTTTTTTGTTGGCGGAAGAATTGTTTATGGTTTAGTTAATTTTGGTGTTTGGAATGATAGTTGGATAAGTTGGTTTTCGGTTTGGAATAAACCAGGAGTTGATTATGTTGGTGGATTTTTAAGTTTAATTTTGACTAGTGTTATTTTTTCTAAAATAAATAACTGGAAAATTATACCTTTTTGTGAAGATGGATTGATTAATGATTTAGTATTATTAATTTGTTTAATGGGGGACGAATTTTTAAGGACAAAATTTGATCTTAAGGCCGGGGTATATCTGTTATTGTTGATAACAATGATATTTTTTGTGAATTTTACTAAGAAAAAGTATCGATCTTTTGTTTGGTATAAGAGTGGGAAAAAAGGTTTTTCCTTTTTATCGACAGCTTTTTTGTCATTTTTGATATTGGGTTTTTTAGGAATGCTTTTTAAAATTAATATAATTGGTTCGATTTTCTTTTGGATTATTAGTTTGATTTCTTTAATAGAATTGTGTATCTTAGGAGATGTATATGAAAAAAGAAAATAATAGTGTAATTTTAAATTTTCCTAGTCGGTTGTTGTCGCCGATTAAATTATTTTTGGAAAAAGAGTTGGTTAAGCTTAAGAGGACTAAAAAACAATTAAATAACGAAGATCCTTTTTTAGATGAGAACAGAACCACTGAAAACTCTTTGGAGGAGGATGTGGATGAACAGATTGGTCATTTTGATAATGAAATTAAATCTAAGTTTTTGAGTAAGCAGATTGCCCAGTTTAGGACTGCATTGACTAGAATTAAAATAGGCAAGTATGGAGTTTGTGAAAAATGTGGGAAAATGATAGATACTGATAGATTGGCAGCAAGACCGGAAGCAACGACTTGTATTAAGTGCAGTAAAGAAAGCGAAAGTTAATTTAGTTTTTATGGTTAAAAATTATGGAATAAGTTTTGGGATTGGTGGGTTTTTTTTGGTGATGTTGAGTGTAGTTTTTGTTTTTATTTTTTTGATTTTGAGTGTCAAAAAAGGTGGATGGTATTGGTTGATTTTTATTGGTGGTTTTTTAAATTTAATCGAAAGAATGGTTTTTGGATATGTTAGGGATTATTGGAATTTTTTAGGGATAGGGCTTTATAATAATATTAATGATTGGATAATTGGGATAGGGGTTTTATTTTGTTTGATTGATTTATTATGGAAAAAGTCAAAATAGTTTTTGAAGATAAAGGAATGATGGTGGTGGAAAAGCCGGCATTGATGACGACTACTAAGGAAAAGAGAGGGGAAAGTGAAACTCTTGAGGATTATTTACGAGATATTAGGCCAAATAATTTACCAAGAAATGGAATAATTCATCGATTAGATAAGGGTACTTCGGGATTAATTTTAGTAGCTAAAACAGAAGAGGCCTTTTTGGGTCTAAAAAAGCAATTTAAAGATAGGAGTTTGGTTAAAAAGTATTATTGCTTGGTAGGTGGGGATACTTCTTTTGAGGGGACAATTGACATGCCAATTACCAGATCTAAATATGTTTTTGCTAGATTTGGAGTGAGCGAAGAAGGAAAAAGAGCATTGACAAAATTTAAATTAATTAAAAAATATAAAAAAGATGCAAAATTTTATAGTTTATTGGATATTGATTTAAAAACTGGAAGAACACATCAAATTAGGGTTCATTTGAGTCATTTAAGATGGCCATTGGTGGGTGATAAAGTTTATGGAGGGGAAATGTTGGAAGGTTTGAAAAGACCATTTTTACATGCGTATAAAATAATTTTTAAACATCCAGTTAATAATCAGGAGATTAATGTGGAGATAGATTTACCTGAAGATTTGATGGAAATTTTGAATAAATATGAGGAATGTTAAATCTAAAAGGACTTTAAATTTTAAGCTATTTTTGGGATTAGTTTTGTTGTTACTTTTAGCATTATTGGTGTTAATTGGTTTTTTGAAAAAAAGAGAAACTAATGGAAATTTAGATTATAAATTGGGAATAATTGCTAATGATGGGATTGCTTTAGTATCAATTTCTAATGAAAGGAAAATGGTTAATGTGTTAAATTTGGGATCAGAAGTTGAGATATGGATACCCTTTGGAATGTCCTGGTATGGCAATACTAATATTAAAAATGTTTTAGAACAAGAAAAAAACGGAGAGCCCGCCGCCGCCAAGGCTTTGGCGGATGAAAATATTTTTTGGTATAATTTTGGATTTTTGACGGACAAGATTTTGGTTTTGAATTCAGTTAATGATTGGAAAAAAGATTCAGTATTGATTGATAATTTAGGATTTTGGAATTGGTTAAAATATAGAATTAATCACGATAAAATGCTTTTAAAAGAAGAAAGAATAGATAGTAGTTTGGACCAAAATGAATTATATTTAAGCGAGATTATGGTAAGAGATTTTTCAGAAAGTAGATTAAATAATGAAGATTTAAGATTGTCAATTTTTAATAACACCAATGAAAGTGGTTTGGCTAATTTTATAGCAAAAAGATTAGAATGGTCGGGGTTTTCGGTAGTTTCAGCTGATAATAATGAAGCGAAAATAGACAGATGTTTAATTGTTTACGGTGACAAGGTTGATTTAAGTTATGGTTGGAAAATGATAAATCAGGTTTTAAATTGTGATAAAAAATATAACCAGTCATTAAATGAGAATGAAGTAGAATTATATTTTGGTGATAATTTTGCTTCAATGATACAATACCCTAGTTATTTAAAAAGAAATTAATTTATGTCGGGTCATTCTAAATGGTCAAATATTAAAAATAGGAAAGGGGCTCAAGATAAGAAGCGAAGTGAGGCGTTTACTAAAGTGGCAAAAAATATTTTAACAGCAATTAGGGTTGGTGGTGGAGTTACTAATATTGAGGGTAATTTGGGTTTGAAGGTGGCGATTGATAAGGCAAGGGAAGTTAATATGCCTAAAGAAAATATTGATAGATTAATTGCTAAATTTGAGGCAAGAAAGGCAAATTTAATGGCGATGACAATGGAAGGTTATGGTCCTTTTGGGGTACCAATAGTAATTGAATTGGAAACTGATAATAAAAACAGAACTTTGGGTGAAATTAAATTGATTTTTAGAAATTACGGTGGAAGTCTAGGTGAAAGTAACTCAGTAATGTTTCAATTTAAAAGATTAGGGGAGGTGGAGTTGGATTTTATAGAACAGGATAAAATCGGTGATGAAAAACAATTAGAATTAATCGATGCTGGAGCAATTGATTTTGATGGTAATACCATTTTAGTTGAGCCAAACGATTTAAGTAATTTTGTTAAAAATGTTGAAGATATGGGTTTATCAGTTTTAAGGTCAGAGTTGGTTTTAAGATCCAATAATCCGATTATGCTTAATTCAGAGGAAGAAGTGGAAAAAGTTGTGGATATGGTGGAAGAATTGGAGGAAAACGATGATGTAATAAATGTTTTTGCAGGATTTGATTATAAAAAGGTATAATTTATTAATGTCAAAGAGATTTAGATATTTTATTTCATCTTTATTAGCAGCAATTGGTTTTTATTTCTTTTTAAGTTTGCCTTATGAATCTCATTATTATGGATTATTGATCGGAATGGTTTTGATTGTTTTTTGTTTTTGGTTTGGATTGGGAATTGTTTTTGATAAGAGTGTTTATATTCGGTTAATGTCGATGGTGATGCCAACTGCCTTTTTTATTGGTTTTGCCTTGTTTGCAATTTTATTGCCTCAAAATTTATTGTTAAGTTTAATATATAGTTTATTTTTTGGATTAATTTGCTATGCCATGTTTTTGGTTGAAAATGTTTTTTTGGTAGCAATTGGGTCCAGAACACCACCACTTTATAGGGCGGCTTATACGGTGGGATTAATTTTATTATTGTTGACTTCATTTTTTTTGTTTGATAGCTTATTTTCTTTTAAATTAGTATATTGGTTAAATATACTTTTTGTTTTTGTAATATCGTCAGTAATTTTTTTGTATATATTTTTTAGTGTGACAATAGAATTAGCAAATGATGGAAAAGATAAGAATATTTGGTATTACGTTTTAATGCCCTCTCTTTTAGTTTCGGAGGTGGCTTTGATTTTAAGTTTTTGGCCGGTAGGAATTTTTAAGGGATCGATTTATTTAGTAATGATTGTTTATATAATCAATGGCTTGTTACATGCTGAATTAAGAGGAAGATTGTTTAAAAGAACGTGGTTGGTGTTTGTGTGGGTGGGGGTGGCTACGGTGTTGGGAATAATATTAACAGGATTATCGGGAAGTTAATCCTGGACCGAAGTAACAGCAACAGTAGCAATAATGTCTTCGACACTGCATCCACGGGAGAGATCGTTAATTGGTTTTTTTAATCCTTGGATTAATGGTCCAAAAGCTTGACCACCACTTAATCTTTCTACCAGTTTATAGGCGATATTACCGGAATTTAGATCTGGGAAAATTAAAATATTGGCCTGACCTTGGATTTTATTATTAGGATATTTTTTTTCAGATATTGATGGAATAATGGCAGTGTCGGCTTGCATTTCACCATCAATAATAATTTCTGGGTCTAGACTTTGCACTATTTCAACCGCTTTTTTAATTTTTTCAACTGATGGTCCAGTGGCACTGTTGTAGGTGGAATAAGAAAGCATGGCAATTTTGGGAATAGGTCCAATTAATTTTTTGAAAGATCTAGATGATTGGATGGCAATTTGGGCTAAACTTTCAGCATCGGGATCGATGTTGAGGCCGCAATCAGCAAAAATAAAAACGCCTTTTTCTCCAAAATTTTTATTTGGAACTTCCATGATAAAAAAACTGGAAGCAATTTTTTCTTCAGGTCTTGGTTTAATTATTTGGAGGGCAGGGCGGATAGTATCAGAAGTGGAATTATTAGCGCCAGCAACCATCCCGTCGGCAAGACCGGAATAAACCATAAGAGTGCCGAAGTAAAGGGGATTTTTAACTAATTCCTTAGCCTGGTCTAGGGTTAAACCTTTATCTTTTCGAAGTTCAAAAAGAGTTTGAGTAAATTGGTCTTGATATTGAGAATAGGGAAGGTCAGTAATAACATCGGCAATTTTTTGATCTCGAATTATTTTAGCTGCTTTTATGATTCTGTTATCGTTACCTTCGGTAAGAACTATTTTTTTATAATTTAGTTTGGATTGGTTGTAAATTTTTTCAAAAATAGGGTTCATTGGAGTATTATATATTAAAAATAAGTATGGAATGAGATATAATAAGATTCCACAAAAATGAAAGAAAACACTAAAAAAACACTAAAATATTATTGGGAGACAATGAGTAATTATAAATGGTGGATGTTTCTGTTGATGGGATCGATAATTATTGGTTCGGTTTTGAACTCAATTATTCCTTTGTATTATAAAAAGTTTTTTAATGTCTTGACTGGTGGTGAAGATAAGGTTTTGGTGGTTAAAATGTTGTTGTCGGTTTTAATAATGATGGGATTATTAAAATTGATGGAGTGGTTGTTTTGGAGAGTGGCTTTTTTTACCTTGAATTTTTTAGAATCGAGAGTGATGGCTGATTTGAGTAAAAAATGTTTTAATTATTTACATAAACATTCTTTTGCGTATTTTTCCAATACTTTTACAGGTTCTGTGGTTAAAAAAACTAAAGGTTTTGTGTCTGCTTTTGAAATTCTTGCAGATCAGTTTTTTTATGAATTATTGCCTTCGTTTACGAAAATATTATTGATTACTGTGATTTTGGCAAAGATAAATATTTATTTAGGATTAGGCATGTTAGCTTGGATAATTTTATTTTTGGTTATTAATTGGATTTTTATTAAGATTAAATTGAAATATGATATTGAAAGAAGTGAGACCGAGACGGCGACAAGTAGTTTTTTAGCAGATACCGTAACTAATAATATAAATATTAAATTATTTAACGGGCACAAAAAAGAAAATAAGGGTTTTTCTGATTTAGCAGAAAAATTGCATAGAATAAGAAAATTTTGTTGGAATTTAAGTGCGAAATTTTACGGATTACAGTCGCTTTTGTCTGTATTTTTAGAAGTGGGGATTTTTTACTTTGCAATTCAATTGTGGAATAAAAATATTTTAACCGTGGGTGATTTTGTTTTAATTCAGTCGTATATTATTTTGGTAATGGGAATGGTTTGGAACTTTGGAAAGGTGATTAGTAGAATATATGAAAGATTGGCAGAAGCTGAAGAGATGATAGTTATTTTAGATACACCTTATGAAATTACTGACATTAGAAATGCAGTTGATTTGGCGGTAAATAATGGAAAAGTAAAATTTGAAGGAGTTGGATTTGGTTATGAAAATGGAATTAAGGTGATTGATAATTTTAATTTAGAAATACAGCCAAAAGAGACAGTAGCTTTGGTGGGAATTTCGGGAGCTGGTAAAACTACTTTGACTAAATTACTGTTGAGAATGTTTGATGTTCAAGAAGGTCAAATATTAATTGATGGGCTGGATATTTCTAAAGTTACTCAAAAAAGTCTTAGAGAAAAGGTAAGCTTAGTGCCACAAGATCCGATTTTATTTCATCGAAGTTTAATGGAAAATATACGATATGGTAAATTTAATGCAACCGATGAAGAGGTTTTTAGGGCAGCAAAGTTGGCTCATTGTGATGAATTTATCTCGAAGCTGGAAAAAGGTTATGAAACTTTTGTAGGGGAAAGAGGAATAAAGCTTTCAGGTGGAGAACGTCAAAGAGTGGCTATTGCTAGGGCAATTTTAAGAAATGCGCCAATTTTAATTATGGACGAGGCGACTTCGAGTTTAGATTCGGAATCGGAGAAATTTATCCAAGATTCATTAAATGAATTAATGAAAAATAAAACAGTTATTGTGATTGCTCATAGACTGTCGACGATTAAGAAGGTTGATAGAATTGTGGTAATAAAAAATAAAAAAATTGTTGAAGATGGAACTCATGAAAAATTGATTAAGAAAGAGAATGGTGTTTATAAAAAGCTTTGGGAGATACAGGTAGGTGGATTTATTAAATAATGGTAATTTAATTGGAAAAATAGGGTAAATTTGATGGTTTTGTTTTTAAAATAGGGGAATTGGGGATTGATTAGGATTTAGGTCGTAGATGATAGATCTTGGATTATTTTTTTATAAAAAAAGCAGATTTAGGTTTAAAAGTGGGTATTTTAATTTAAAGTTTATAATTTTTTAATTTTTTTAAGGACAGATAGGCAGGGCAGAGGGGAGTCCTATAATATACAACATCCTATAATATTTTCACGAAATATCCTATAGTTTTCACGGAGCAGGTGATATAGTGTGATATAGTCTATGTGGAAAACCTATTTTTTACCGAATGTATCAAAGAGGATTGCCCAAGAGGGAGGAGTAAGGGTTAATTAATGGGAAAATAATAAATGATAATTAATAAATTAAGTGAAAATAAGCCTTGGGGAGAGAAGAGTTTTAATGCCTATCTCCTAGCAGTAGGTGGTTAAATTTGCTATGTCGCACAATGTATCTTTTGCGACATTATATAAAGAATTAGGTAGGGGGAGTGCTATTTTGGATTCTTTTAAACGTTTTTATTTTTCTTTTATTTTGGTTATGTTTTTGTTTTTTATTTTTTAATAATTAATTAATGAATAAATTCCCTGTTTAGCTGGCCTGCCTTATAAATGATCTTTGGGTTTAAAATTTGACACTTGACTCCCCTATGTGGTTTTAGGGAGGGAATTTTGATGATTATGCCTAAAGATAGGCAAAATGAACCTAAGACGTCATCAGAGCCCCTAGAAATGAAGATTAAAAAATATCCGATTACTTTAACCTCTTATTTAATAAATTAAATGGATCTGTCGACAGAAACTTGTAAATGTTTGTTATAATTTATGTTGAATGAAAATAGAGACAGGAAAGCGTTTTGATGAAAAATTAAATAAGAGAGAGATTTCTATAGAGTGTATGGGTGATAAGGGTAGTGGTTCTATTAATGAGGATGCTTTTTTGGTCGGAGAAAATATTTTTGGAGTTTTTGATGGAGCAACTGGTTTAATAAAATACTTTGATGAAAATGGAAATTCTGGTGGGGCGATAGCGGCTCAAATTAGTAAAGAAGTATTTTTAAGGGATGATGCGAATTTAATTGAATTGGCGAAAGAAGCTAATGAGACCGTAAAAGCTAAAATGGAAGAATTGAAGATTGATGTGTCGGATAAATTGAATGTGTTTTGTACTACAGCGGCGGTAGTTAGGTTGAATTTAGAAGAGAATAGTTTTGATTGGGTTCAAATTGATGACAGTATTATTTTGGTGATTTATGAAGATGGTAGATATAAACTTTTGGTTGAAGGTTACGATCATGATAAAGAATCCCTAATTTTGTGGAAAAAACTTAATGAAGAAAATAATCCTCAAAAAAATGAATTATTTGAAAAAGATAAGATAAGAGTCCGAAGAAATATGAGTAAACCCGGTTTTTACGGAAAAATTGATGGTGACGAGATGATGATTAATTTTTTAAAGTCGGGGAGTGAGAGTTTAAATGGAGTTAAATATATTGTTTGTCTGACTGATGGGATGTTTATCCCCAACCCTACCCCGGAAAAAGAAGATGATTTTGAAAAATGGACAGAATTGTTTTTACAAGGAGGTTTGGAGGCAGTGAAAAATTATGTAAGAGAAATAGAAAATTCTGATTTGGATTTTGTTAAGTATCCCAGGTTTAAGCCACACGATGATTTAACAGCAGTAGCAGTAAGTTTTTCTAAATAAAGTGTTAAGATAGGTTATATGGAAAATGATTTAAATGTTTTGATTAGGCGGTTTTTGGAGCATTTGGAAATTGAGAAAAATTGTTCAAGATTAACGATTAGAAATTATCAACATTATTTGGAAGTTTTGATGAAATTTTTATCTGATGAAAATAAAGATAAAAAAGTGACAGTTAATAATATAAGTTCTGATGTGGTAAGGAGATTTAGGTTGTATTTGGCTCGACAGAAAGGGACTGCTGGTGAAATGAAATTAGTAACTCAAGGTTATTATGTGATTGCCCTGCGATCGTTTTTAAAATGGTTGATTAAAAATGATTACAAAGTTTTGCAGCCAGAAAAATTAGACGTACCTAAGGTCAAGGATCATTCATTAAAATTTTTAGATGCTCAGCAAATAGGGAGGCTTTTGGTGCAACCACTCCCCTCCTCGAAAAATGGTTTTAGAGATAGAGCAATTTTAGAGCTTTTATTTTCGACAGGATTGCGTGTTTCTGAATTGGTTCATTTAAATCGTGACCAAATTAATTTGAAGACAAGAGAATTTGGAGTGATTGGAAAAGGCGGAAGAGCGAGAGTGGTTTTTATTTCTAAACAAGCGGCTGACTATGTCGCAAAATATTTAATGAGTAGAGAGGATAAATATAAACCATTGTTTATTAGAAGTTTAAGACCAAACGAAATTCCAGCCAGTGATGAAAAAACCAGATTAACCACGAGGTCGGTGCAAAGATTAGTGAAATATTATGTTAAAGCGGCAAATTTGCCGGTAGAGGCAACACCTCATACATTGAGACATTCAATGGCCACTGACCTGCTTAGGTCGGGAGCGGATTTGAGATCAGTCCAAGAACTTTTGGGACACAAAAATATTGCGACAACTCAAATTTATACTCATGTAACAGATGCTAGATTGCGTGAAGTTCATGAGAAATTTCATTCTGGTAATCGAGCGGAAAAATAAAATTACCCTCTACCCTATAGTAGGGCAAAATTTTATGATTTGACTCCCCTGCACCGTCTTGATGTTTTTTGATTTAGTTGGTAATAAATTTATCCCTAAATTAGGGTAAAAATAAAAAAATGGGGTATATTAGCAATCAATTGTTTTAACTGCTAACATATGCTTATCAAATACGTATGTCTTATAGTATTTAAAAAAACAAATTTTATTTTGCTTTTTCATCTTTTAGAGCGGATTCGTTTTTGTTAATAACAGTCATGGCGCTTAATTTATCATCGACTGATTTAAAGCGCATGAGAATTACACCTTTAGTGTTGCGACTAAGGGTGGGAATATTTTTTAATGGTAGTTTTATAATCACTGCTTTTTTGGAAACTAGGACAACTAATTCATCACTTTCAGACACAACTTGAGCAGCAGCGATTTTGCCAGTTTTGGCACTGAGGTTGGCTACTTTAATACCAATACCGCCACGTTTTTGAGATGGATAAAGATAAACATCGGTTCTTTTACCAACACCATTTTCAGTGACAACGAGAAGATGTCTGAAGGTGCCTTTATCTTTTTTGTCGAGACCACTTGGGACTACATCCATACCGACTAAAATATCGCCTTCTTTAAGAAGAATGCCTCGGACTCCACGGGTTTGACGACCCATTGGTCGACAATCTTTTTCATCGAAACGAATGCATTTACCGTTGGCAGTGACTAAAAATATTTGATTATCACCTTCGGTTAATTTAGCCCAAATAAGTTGATCGTTGTTATCGAGCTTGATTGCAGCTAGACCGGTTTGGCGAATATTTTTGAACTTATCGATGGAAGTTTTCTTAACGACACCGTTTTTGGTGGCTAATAAAATAAACTTAGCTTTTGTATTTTTACTGATAGGAAGAATGGTTTGAACAGTTTCGCCTTGGATAGTGTTGATTAAATTAACAACAGCTTGCCCTTTGGCTTGCCTGGTTCCTTCTTGAACATCCCAAACTTTAGTTTTGAAAACTCGGCCACGGTTGGTGAAAAATAAAAGGTCGTCGTGGGTGTCGACTGAGAGCATATGCTCAATTTCGTCTTCATTTTTAGTTGTCATACCGACAACACCGACGCCACCGCGTTTCTGAATATGATAAGTTTCTTTAGCAACTCTTTTGATGTAGCCAGTTTTGGTAAGAGCGACGAGAACAGCTTCGTTGGGGATTAAATCCTCCTCACTAAATTCTTCTAAGCCTCGGGCATAAATTTTAGTTTTTCTGACATCGCCATATTTTTCCATGATTTCATTATTTTCTTGCTTAAGAACACTAATCATGACTTCCGGTTTGGTAATGATGGAGGTCAAATAGGCAATGGTTTTTTCAATTTCATCATATTCATCGTCTAGTTTTTGTCTTTCGAGACCAGAGAGTTTTTTAAGTTGCATTTCAAGAATGGCTTGGGCTTGAAGATCGGTGAATCCGAATTTTTCCATTAATTTAGCTTTTGGATCTTCATTTGGTTTGGTGCCACGAATGGTTTTAATAACTTCATCAATAACATCGAGAGCTTTTTTAAGACCTTCTAAAATATGGGCACGCATTAAATCTCCTTTAAGATCAAAAATAGTGCGACGACGAATGACATTTTCGCGGTGACGAAGGAAAAGTAATAACATTTGACGCAAATTTAGAGTTTGAGGGACATTGTCGACTAATGCCAACATATTGGCAGAATATGATGATTGAAGTGCGGTGTATTTAAAAAGTTTATTTAAGATTGATTTTGGTTTACCAATTTTTTTAATTTCAACAACGACACGAATACCATGACGGTCTGATTCATCACGAAGGTCAGAGATACCAATTATTTTTTTATCATGGACGAGATCGGCGATTTTTTTGACAAATTCAGCTTTATTAACTTGGTATGGTAATTCGGTAATAATAATTCTGATTTTGCCAGATTTGGTTTCTTCGATACTGGTTTTTCCACGGACAATAAATTTACCTCGGCCAGTGTTGTACATTTCAACAATTCCAGTTTTTCCGTAAATTTCTCCGGCGGTAGGAAAATCTGGTCCTTGGACAAATTTGACCAAATCTTCGATATTAGCATTGGTTTCAAAGTTAAAATGTTCTTTGGCTAATTCAAAAGCTGGTCTTAAAACCATTTCTTGGGTGTTTTTTGGCGGAGCTAAAAGGTTGTTTAGTTCTTCTTGAGCTTCGATTTTTTCTAATCGACTATGATCTAAAATAAAATCAATTGCTTGACATAATTCTTTTAAATTGTGTGGAGGAATACGGGTGGCCATACCAACAGCGATACCATCGGTACCATTTAAAAGTAGAGTTGGAATTTTAGTGGGAAGGACAGAAGGTTCTTTTTCGGTAGCATCGAAATTGTCAACCATATCGACTGTTTCTTTGTTCATGTCGGCGATTATCTCGGTGCTGATTTTATCCATTTTGACTTCGGTGTAACGCATGGCAGCTGGTGGGTCGCCATCGATTGAACCGAAATTTCCTTGACCTTTGACTAAAGTGTAACGCATGGAAAAATCTTGAGCTAAACGGACAAGGGCACCATAAACGGACATGTCGCCATGTGGGTGGTATTTACCTAAAACATCACCAACAACTTTGGCGGATTTACAAGTTTTTCCACCACTACCAAGACCCATTTTATCCATAGCGTAAATAATTCGACGATGAACTGGTTTAAGACCATCACGAACATCAGGAAGAGCACGTTGAACGATAACACTCATTGCATAATCAAGGTATGATGTTTCCATCTCGGGAACAATATCGACTTCGAGAATTTTACCGATAGGATTAGTTTTATTTAGTTCTTTAGTAGTTGTGGCCATATTTTTTTAAATATCTAGTTTTGCTAAATGAGCATGAGTTTGAATAAATTTTTTGCGGGGCGGAACGTCTTCACTCATTAAAATTCTAAAAATTTCATCGGCTTTAGCAGCGTCGGTAACAGTAACTCTTTTAAGAAGTCTGGTTTCGGGATTCATGGTGGTTTCCCAAAGTTGTTGAGGATTCATTTCTCCCAAACCTTTATAACGTTGAACATCAAAAGCTTTGGAAGTATCAATAGTTTTGAGATATTTTTCTTGCTCTTCTTCAGTGTAAGTATACTTAATATTTTTACCTTGCTTTACTTTGAAAAGTGGTGGCATGGCAATGTAAACATAACCGCTTTCGATTAAATTAGGTAAATGTCGGAACATAAAAGTTAATAAAAGAGTAGCAATATGTGCACCGTCAACATCGGCATCAGACATTAAAATAATTCGATGGTAACGGAGTTTGTCAAAATTCATTGTTTCACCTATTCCCATACCTAGGGCAACAATTAAATCTTTGAGTTTATCGGATCCAACGACTTTATCGAGTCTCATACCCTCAGTATTAAGAGCCTTACCCCATAGCGGAAGAATGGCTTGAAATTTGCGATCTCTTCCTTGTTTAGCTGAACCGCCTGCAGAATCTCCCTCGACGATATAAATTTCGCTTTCAGCAGGATCTTTGGATTGACAATCAGCAAGTTTACCGGGTAATCCTAAAGATTCAAAAGCGCCTTTACGCATAATGGCATCTTTGGCAGCTTTGGCAGCTTTGCGAATTTGGATGGTCAATAGAGTTTTAGCAACGATAGTTTTAGCAACATCAGGATGTTCTTCAAAATAAATTTCAAGTTCTTCTTTAACGACTTTATTGACGATTGGTTGAACTTCACTGTTACCCAATTTTCCTTTGGTTTGACCTTCAAACTGAAGATCTTTTGATCCCATTTTTACAGAAACAACAGCGGTTAATCCTTCACGAACGTCGTCGCCGGTAATAGTATCATCTTTGGCTTTAAGCAATTCTTTTTTGGTTGCATAGTCACGAATTACTTTAGTTAAAGCAATTTTAAATCCATTTAAATGTGTGCCGCCTTCATGAGTATTAATAATGTTGACAAAAGATGGAGTATTTTCTTGGAAGGAATCGTTATACTGGATGGCAACTTCAACATCAATCCCCTCCTCTTCACGATGAAGATAAATTGGTTCGTGGGAAACATTTTTATTTTTATTTAATTCGCGAATAAGAGAGACAATTCCGCCTTCGAAATAATAATGGTGCTGAGTATTATTTCTTTCGTCGTAGAAATGAAAAAAGATTTTAGAGGTAAGATAGGCACGATCTTTGATAGATTTGATAATTACCTTGGAATCAAATTCGGTGGTTTCTTTAAAAATTTGAGGATCAGGATAAAAAGTAGTCGTTGTACCAGACGTATTGGATGGAATTATTTTTTTAAGTTTTTCAACTTTAGTTTCGGGAATTTGGGTTAATTTTGTTTTTAAAGCACCTCGTGAAAATTCGATAAAATTAACTTGATTATCGCGGCGAATTTCGACTTGGAAAAGACTAGAAAGGGCGTTGACACAAGCAGCACCGACACCATGGAGGCCACCAGAAACTTTATAGGCAGCACCTTCAAATTTACCACCAGAATGAAGAGTGGTCATAATAACTTCAATTGCTGGCTTTTTGTATTTTGGCATGATGTCGATGGGGATACCACGACCATCATCGGCAACACTTACAGAATTATCGGGGTGGATAATAATCCAAATATTTTTAGCAAAACCAGCAAGGGCTTCATCAATAGAATTGTCGATAATTTCGGTTAAACAATGATGTAGTCCCCTGGTGTCAGTGGAACCAATGTACATGGCTGGTCTTTTTCTGACAGGTTCTAATCCTTCCAAAACGACAATTTGTTCACCGGTATAATCTTGCTTAGTCTGAGACATAAATTCATTTTAACAAAGCAAAATTAGCTTTACAATAACCAAATTACTCCTATCTTTAGGGTAAATTTTTATTAAAAATTATCTAAAAAAGATTTTAATAAAATGCCTAACCTTAGGCTTTTTTATGTGTAATTTTAGATACAACATCGAAACTAATAACTGAAGTGGCAACTAAAACATTTAGGGATATATTTACCCCAAACATAGGTATTTCGACTACTTTGTCAACTAATTTTAAAACATCTTGGGAAATCCCAAAAGATTCACTGCCGGCAATTATTGCCACTGGAAATTTATATTTGGCATCTAAATAATCAACACTATCTTTAGTTTGTTCACAAGCAATAATTTGATAACCATCTTTTTTAAGTTGTTTGATACATTCTTTGGTATTTTGGTATTGTTCCCAAGGAACCCATTTCCAAGTACCAATTGAGGCGCGGTGAATTTTAATGTTTGGAGGAGTTACAACAGGGCCACAAAGACAGATTTTTTCAACTGCTAAAGCGTCGGCTAAGCGGAAAAAAGAGCCGATATTGTAAGTGTCTAAAACATTATCCAAAACTAAAATAATCGGATTTCTTTTTATTTGCTTTTGGAGTTTTAAAGAATCTTTTAGGTTAGATTTACGGATTTGATGGGAGTTGAGCTTCATAAATAAATTATAACAAAAAACCCCGCAGGTGCGGGGTTTTTAATTTCAAGAAAATTATTGAGCAGCACAACCACCGGCAGCGACAGCAGCAGCAGCAGGCTGACCATTAGCATTAGTAGCAATAGCTTCGTCTATTTTGGTCTTACACTCTTTTGGTTGATTTTTAAAACCAGAACAAAGAGCGGCTTTGATCACGTTTGAGGTGCGAGTGTTGGTTAAAGCAAAAACTTCTTTTCCAATTTTAATATTTTGGTCAGTGGAAGTACTACTAATTTCTGGTGGAAAATTTTTATTTCCAATCATCAAAGTTGGAGATCCAGAAATTTTATTTTTGGTGGTGTCGGCAATTTCTGCTTCAATTAATGTGGCAGCATCTTTATTAAAACACTCAGTAATTTTATTGGTGTCGAGACCGGCTTTTTTAGCTTGTTCTTCCCAACATGTATCAGCGTTTTGAGATGTGCAGTTGTCGTTGACATTTTTAACGAAATCCCACCAAAGTTTCTTGTTATCAGTTAAGTTGTAAGCACAAAGTTCTCGAACATCTTGATTGGCTTCTACTCGTCCATGGAGAGAAGAATATAAATTGTTGCCGATTTTTAAATACAAGCTTTCATCATTGCATTTTTTAACCATAGCGGCTATTTGATCTTTGCAATCAGCAATGTCTTTTAGTTGACCATTGCTATTTTTGACATAGGTAGCACAGTTGGCTGCGTCTGGAGTACTATTTTTGCAATAGGTGGCTAGATCTCCCTCTATTTTTTCAAAAATATAACGGGGTCTAAGAGTAACCTTGTCTCCAAGAAGATCAAAAACAGGACGAAGAGTAGTTTCTATTTGATTGCCGTATGGACAGAAGCTCATAACATAAAAATCTAATTCTGGTTTTTCTGTGTCGTCGGCATCAAAAACATTATTGGAAGTTAATTTAGTATCAGTTGAAGTAGTTAGACTATTATCACTTTTAACTTTGAACAAGGAGAAACCGGCAGCGAAAGAAGCAGCGACTAATAGTATTAAAAAAAGAATAACCCCGAATAAGGGTACTTTTATATAAATTTTATTTAATTCTTTTATAGTTTTTGTAGAACTATTTTTTTTAATTGATTTTTTGGTTTTGACCATATTAATTTTAATTATTAATTATTGTTCGATAGTAATGGCATTTACAGGACAGGCTTCAATTGCAGACTTGATTGTGTCAGTGATGGTCTCTGGTTGTTTTTTAACTTTAGCCTTATAGATAGAGGTATCCATTTCAAAGGTTTCTGGATCCATTAATACACAGGTATTGCAACCAATGCATTTGTTTTGGTCGAGATTGATTTTGGTCATATGTATTAAAATAGCAGATTAAAGAAAAAAATTCTATGACAAATTTTTTAAACGATCCATTGATGGAAGAAAAATTTATTAAAATTAGAGGTTTAATTTATAAATATCCAAAAAGGGTTTTAATAGAGCTAAACAATATTTGCCCTGTTTATTGTCCTTTTTGCACCAGAAAAAGGAAAACTTTTTTAGAAAAAAAATGGCAATTAAGTAAAAAAGAACTAAGAGATATTTTGTTTTTTTTAAGAGAAAATGAGGAAATTAGAGAGGTAATAATTTCAGGCGGAGACCCATTAATGTCGCCGGAAGAATTAATTTTTTTAGTGGAAGAAATAGATAGATTGGAAAATATAAAAATTATTAGAATTCATACTCGGATGCCGATAACAGCACCTAAAAAAATAAAGAATGATATTTTTAATACTTTTCTTAATTTAAAAAAAAGTATTTATTTGTCGATTCATTGTGATTTGGTGGAAGAAATTAGTGAAGAGAGTGTTGAGGTTTTTGAGAAACTTAAAAGAGTAGGTGTAATATTATATTCTCAATCTGTTTTTTTAAAAGAAATTAATGATTCAGTGGAAAAATTGGAAGAATTATTTGAAAAATTGTTAGAGTTGGGGGTGAGGCCTTATTATATTTATCGTTGTGATCCGGTGGTTGGATTGAAAAAGTTTATAGTACCCCTTGAAAAAGAAAGGGAAATTATGACAGAACTTAGAAAAAGAATTTCTGGATTGGCTTGTCCGACTTATGTTATTGATGCTCCAATGGGGTGTGGAAAAGTACCGGGACCTTTAAATTTTTGGAAAAATAGTAAAAGTTTTTTTAATTTTAATAATAATTTAATTGAGATTGATTAATAATTTCTTTGTTTTTGACTAAAAACTCCCCTGCCCTAATAATTGTTTTTAACAATAAATCAATTCTTTCTTGGGCTTGGCTTAAAGTTAAATCTTGGGATGTGTTTGGAAAATAATGGAAAATTTCATTTCGACCAAATTTCCAAGCAGTCCAAAGATTTTCAGCTAATTCTTCACCATCATTATGAATATCTGCTAATTTTTGAAAAACAGAAAATCTTTTGTAGCGGAGAGAAGGGTTTAAGGTTTTTCCGACTCTGAAACGGTCACTTTCGTAATCATTTTCAGAAATAATACCTATTTTAAGGAAAAAATCTTTTAAAAATCCTTCGTAAGCCTTAGAAATTGGGGCTACAAAAAAGGAGTAGTCGTGAATATTATCGGTAGAATCAACTCTTTTGAGAACGGTTTCAACATCACTCAGTAAATTTTGTTGATGTTGAGATAAAAATTTTTTAGCATCGTTGAAAAGTTGGGGTGGTAACATAATCATGTTTTAGATTTTACAAGAAGGAATAGGAAAATAAAGAAGAAAATATTAAAAATTATTAAGTAATTTTTAAGAGACTTAATTGATAACTGTCTTTCTTCTCGGGCAAAAAGCCATTTTTGAAGAAATTTGGGGTTACGTAAATAATCTCGGATTTCATCGGTTAATATATGTAAATTAATAGATAAAAGAAATGAAAGACAGAAAATGTTTGATGAAGAAATAAAAATAAAAAGGGAAATAAGATTGAGACTAACTTGAAAAAAATAATGATGAAAAATTAAATTATCATGACTGGTTCTGGCGGCTTTTATTAGTTTTAAAAATGATTTATAATCTTTTCTTTCGAGGAAGATGTTTTTAATAGTTCGACTTTCGTCGGTGTTAGGTTTTCGATAAAACCAGTAAATAATGTGATCCACGTCGAGAAAAATATGACCTAAAATTAAACCGATTAAAAGATAAATTATTTCGATATTAGAGACGCCAAAGATAACCCAAAAAATAGAAACTATAAAAAAGACAGTAATTATTGGTAGTAAATCAAATAAAAAATTTTGTTTCACTAATTAATAATAGCAAAACTATTATTCATATCTGAGAGCTTCAATTGGAGAGAGTTTGGAAGCTTTTCTGGCCGGAGCAACTCCAAAAATAATACCAACAGCAGAAGAAACACCAAAAGCAAGGAGAATTGATGAAATGGTAATTTTGGCGGGAAAAAATGAATTTATGGCTAATGTTCCTAAAAATCCTAAAATAATTCCGATTAATCCTCCAAGACAGGATAGGATAATGGCTTCAATTAAGAATTGAATTAAAATGGCTTGAGGATAGGCACCAACAGCTTTACGTAGACCAATTTCTCTGGTTCTTTCGGTAACAGAAACTAACATTATGTTCATAATACCAATACCACCAACCACTAGAGAAATAGCAGCAATACCACTTAGGGCTATTGTTAGAACACTTATTATGGAATTAATAGAACTAAGAAGTTGAGAACTATCGAAAACAGAAAAGGCATCCTCATTGTATTTTTCCAACATGAATTTTTTTAAATCTTTTTTGGCCGGTTCAATTAAGTCTTTATTTGGAACTTTAACAAAAATAGCATTAATATTTTCATTACCAGAAATGTCGAAAGCAACTGAAATAGGTATAAAAACGTGGTCATCTAAACTAGTACCACTCATACCACCTCCTTTTTTGTCTAGGATACCGATAACTTTTAAATTCTTGCCTTTGGCGACAACTTTTTTACCGAGGGCATTTCCACTTGGAAAAAGTTTATTAGCGATTTCGTAGCCAAGGACAATAACTGGGGTCTTTTTTTCTTCTTCTTCCTTGGTAAACCAGCGACCATTTGATGACGATGGGGTCAAGTTATTATTGGGACCGTAGAGATAATCAGTGCCAGCCATTTCAACTGATTTTTTGGTGGCCTTACTAGAACTAAGATCGGCAAAAGCTACGTTTGTTGGCATTACGGTGAAGTTTTTAAATTTTCTTTTAATACTACTAACATCCTTTTGGGTAAAGTTGTTGGCAACCATGCCTCCACTATTACTAAATCCACCGCTTTCGCTGAAGATTTGCCCAGGATAAATAAAGACAGAATTGGCTCCAAGAGATTCAAATTGTTGGTTAATATAACTTTTTAAACCGTTACCAATTGAAGTTAAAAGAATAACTGAGGTAACTCCTATAATAATTCCGAGAGAAGTTAATACGGTTCGACTTTTATTTTTTAAAATCGAACGAACACTGGATTTAAGTAAATCATCGAAACTTGGTTTGAGCATATTTAGATTATTTGACCATCTTTAATAATTATCATTCTTTTAGCTTCTTTGGCTAAGTCCATATCGTGGGTAACAAAAACAATAGTCCTCCCCTCTTTTTCGTGGAGATAGTGGAAAAATTCCATAATATTAGCACCAGATTTACTGTCGAGATTTCCGGTTGGTTCGTCGGCTAAAATTATTTGAGGATTATTAATAAGAGCGCGAGCAATAGCAACACGTTGTTGTTGTCCTCCAGAGAGTTGGGCAGGGGTATTTTTCATCTTGTCTTCCAATCCAACTTTTTTAAGCATTTCAATTCCTAGATCAATTCTCTTTTTTTTAGGAACATCAGAATAAAGAAGAGGTAAAATGACATTTTCTAGAGCAGATGTTTTAGGGAGAAGATTAAATTGTTGAAAAACAAATCCAAGAGTAATATTTCTGACTTGGGCTAATTGTTTTTCTTTTAATCCAGAAATATCTTTGCCATTTAAAAGAATTTGGCCTGAAGTTGGGTTGTCTAGGAGGCCAATCATATGCATAAGTGTTGATTTTCCGGAACCTGATGGACCAGTAATGGAAACAAATTCCCCTTCATTTATTTTTAAAGAAATATTTTTAAGAGCATAAAAAAGATCTTCATTAGAAAAATAGGTCTTAGAAACATTCTTTAATTCCAAAATTGTTTTGGAATTATTTAGCGATGACGATTTGGTCATTTTCGGAGAGTCCTTCTAAAATTTCAACAATAGTATCGGTTTCAATACCGGTTTTGACATATTTTTTAATTAGATTAGATTTGTCGATTTCTTTGACTAAAACATAATATTGATCATTTTCTTGATGAAGACTGTCAGTGGGAACGGTTAGGGCATTTTCGACTATTTTAAGGGGAATAGAAACATCGCCGTCCATACCAATGCGGTATTTAAGATCGTTATTATTATCTGTTGGTAAATTGAGTCTAATTTCATAGACAGTACTAGATTCACCGCTGACTGGAGTAAAAGCAATATGAGTAATTTGTGATTCAAATGTTTGGTCAGAAAAACTATCGAGTTTGATAGTGGCTTTATCGCCTACTTTTATTTTTGGAACGTCTTCCTGATCAATTTTTGATTTGAAATAAATACTGTTGGGGTCAATAATAGAAAATGTAGCTGACGAAGGGGTGACATTTACACCATTACTTGGTTGGTCTATGTTGGTAACAATTCCGGCAATTGGTGAAACTAATGTGGCGTATTTAATGGCTAAATCTTGGAGTTCATAATTAATAACGGAATTATCTAAAGTGTTTTGATTACGATCGAGAATTCTTCTAACTTCAGTTGTAAGAACAGAATCTTTATACTCATCGGTTTTGTCATAAAAATTGGAAGCAGCTGTTTTGTAATTATTGAAATCTATTTGGAGCTGTTTTTTAAGTTCTTCTTTATTAAGGGAGGCGATGGCTTGATATTTTTTAACCTTATCCCCTATTTTTACACCGACCCAAGCAAGTTGACCGCTGGTTTGAAAACGTAGATCTGATTTTAGAGCGGCATCGACTGATCCTGTGAGGGTGATTTCATCTTTAATAGTTTCTCTTTTGGGATTAATAATGGTTTCTGTTTTGGAGTTAAATTTTATTTCGATGTTTGATTGTGATTGAATTTTTAATTTAAAAATTCCGAATCCAATTATGATGACGATAATCGTGATAATTATTTTCTTAAAATTTTTTTTGAGAAAGGACATATAACAAGAATTATACTACATTTTATTCTCTTTAATCTGGCGAAGTTTCCACATAAAAAGCTTATAAGGAGTTTTGATGGTGCCGGGGTTTTGATCTTTGACGAAGTATCTAGCTTGTTCTAAAATTTTACGGTCGACGGTTTTGGCCAGTCGAAGATAAAGAGATTTATTTTTCCAATCCCCTAACTCTTTGGCTAATTCAAGCCCGTATGATTGAAATTCGTTTTTGACATATTTTTGGCGCTGGTTTAATGTTTCTTTAAATTTGAATAATTGATCTCCGATTGCAGTTGGTTGGTTTTTGGTCATTTGTTTTGAAGATATAAAATGTAAGCTTGACCATTAGTAAGGAAATTGTTGCCACTTTTTTTGGATCCGTAGGTTAGACCGGTAAGATTAATTTTTTCAAATGATTTAATAAAGCCGTTTTGTTCTAAATTATTTTTAATTTCTTCTCTTTCGTTGTCGACCATTTTATCAGTGGTATGAATGGGTAAGATAAATTTACCAATAGTTTTTATTTTTTGGTCGAAATGAGCAGTTCCAACCCAAATTGATTGACCATCAGAAGTGGTGAAATTTGTTTCCCAAAAATGGATGTGGTGGCGAGAGGAGGCAAGATTTTCTAGTGTTGGTTTACCGAAGCCGATGTCGTTGGAACGAGTGTCCCAAAAAACTGGAAGACCTGGTGTTTGAGGATATGGTTGGTTTTTGGTGATGGAACTAATAATTTTTAGGCTAGTTTTAGGGCTGATTTGATCTAATAAAAACCAACCAGAATCGATAAAGGCTTTATTTAAAATTTCTTTATTGGCAACAATAATAATATTAATAGGTTCAGCTGGAGCAGCAGTGATGGTTTCGCTGATTTTAGGTAAAGTTTCAAATAGTTTGGTGTCAATTTCATTGGTTTTAATAATTGTTTTGGAAATTGGAGTGATGGTTATATTTTTAAGTGGATGATTTTTGTAGAAGGTGTAAACAGAAAAAGAAAATATTACTATTAATAGAACACTAATTTTGGCTACGGTTTTATGTGGTAAACGGGGTGCTTGAATTATTTTGGAATTAAATTTTTTCTTAATGTGAGTAATGGTAATGATAATAGTAAGCCAGGCGAGTCCTGAAGTATAACTGGCTAAAACATCTGATGGCCAATGGGCACCAAGATAAATTCTGGAGGCACCAATTAAAATCACTAAAATAGTTCCTAAAATTAAACTGATGGCTTTAAGAGATTTTTTTTTGAGACTATCAAAAAGAAAAAAAACAATAAGACCGTAAAAAGCAATGGCAATGAAGCTGTGACCGCTGGGAAAACTATAACTGGTTTCGGTGACGAGCGCTTCTGTTAGTGGAGGTCTTGGGCGATCAATAATATTTTTAATAATCCAAACAAATAATTCTCCTCCAATGACAAAGACTAAAAGGCTACGGATATAGGACCACTTGCGAAGTAGAGTTAGGATTATTAGAGAAAAAATAATAGCAATGACAATGATTTCACCTTGAGCTAAATAAGTAATAAAGAGCATGAATTGATTGAGACTTGGAGTGCGAAAATGACTGATAAGATTTATGATTCTTAGGTCGGCGCGGATTAAAGCTTCTTGCCCAATATAGCTTTGAATGACTTCAAAAAATAAGTAAACGAAGAATAAAGTGATCAAACTACCAATGGTTAAATAGAGACCATATTTTTCGTTGGGAGTAAGTCTGTTTTTTATGAATCTAAAAAACTTTGGATGTTTGTTGTAGATGCGTTTAATTTCAGGGTCATTTTTAATCCCTTGCCCAACTGATTTAGCGACTGATTTTAATGTGGTTTTTACCATTGTGGACTCACTGGGAATTGAACCCAGAATACGTCAATGCGAATGACGCGTTATACCGTTTAACTATGAGCCCTAAATGTTTTTAATTTCTTCAAATATTTCAGGAGTTAGAGTGTTGATTATATCTTTTTCTTCGGATGAAAATGGTTGAAGAACGTAGTCTTCAACTGGAATGTTGTTTTGAGATTTACCAATGCCGATTCTGATGCGATGAAATTGTTGAGTGCCTAAGTTTTCAATAATAGATTTGATGCCATTGTGACCAGCTGGTCCGCGATCAAATTGAATTTTATAATCCCCTACTGGTAAATCAAGATCGTCGTGAATGATATTAATATTTAAGGGAGAAATTTTATAAAATTGAGCAATTTTTTGGACGGTGATTCCAGAGTTATTCATGTATTCGGTGGGGATGGCAAAAATTGTTTTATCACTCCCCTGCCCGATTTCATAAATTTGAGATGAGAGATTAGATTTATTGGTTAGAGACGTTTTGTAAAACGTCTCTACATATTCTTTAACAATTTTTTGGCCTAAATTATGTCGAGTGTTTTGATATTTTTTATCCGGATTTCCGAGACCGATGATTAGTTTCATAGCTTATTTTAGCATTGATGGATTGATATACATAATACTATATTAATAGTATTTAGATATATATTGATACTTATTTATACCTAAAGATAGGGAAAAGTAAAATCGAGGCTAATATTAGCACTTTTGGTACTAGACTGCTAATTGTTCAAACTCAGATTCAGTTATAATTTTGGTTCCGAATTTTTTAGCATTGATAAATTTAGATGAATTAGACTCAGTTTCATTGGTGATCAGATAGTCAGTATTTTTAGAAACAGAAGAAGCCGGTTGGCCGCCGAGAGAAGTGATTTGATCTTCGATTTCTTTACGAGGTTTATTGAGAGTTCCAGTGATGGCAAATGATTTACCAAATAATTTTTTTGATATTGTTGGTAGAGACGCCAGATCTGGCGTCTCTACATGGGTAAGAATAGACAGAATAAAATCCTTACGATCTTGTATACCCTGGTAGATTTTTTTGGCTAGAGTGATTTGAATGCCGGGAAGAGATTCTAATTGGTCGATGGTGATGTTTAATATTTTTTCAGAGGTATCGAAACCTGCATTAATAAGTTGAATAATTCGTTGAGAGCTAAAGTTGGGAATAATTGAGGCATCCAAAATTTGTTTTAAGGTTAGATTTTTTTTGTTTTGGATTTCATTGATGATGTTGGTTCCAGATTTATGACCAAGACCAAAAAGTTTTTCAAAATCGGAAACTTTTAAATCATAAAAATCACCCGGAAGACGGATTAATTTTTCTTTGTAGAGTTTGTCGATGGTTTTTTCGGAAATACCTTTAATTTCTAAAGTGTTGCAAAACAATTTAAGAGAGCCAAGAATTTGAGCAGAGCATTTTTGAATATTAGGACATTTTAAAAATTTATTATCGACTACTAATTTAGTATTGCAGGAGGGACAATGGGTTGGAGCAGAAATATGACTTTTGGTGACTTTGGTGACAACTTTTTCGACATGAGGAATGACATCGCCGCGACGTTGAATCTCAACAACGTCATTGATATTAATATCTTTTTCTTTTATTAAATCGTAATTAGCGAGGGAGGCAAAGGTGATGACGGCTCCAGAAATTTCGATAGGTTCGACTTCGGCAACTGGAGTGATGGTACCCATGGGGCCGACTTGCCAATTGATATTAATAATTCTGGTTTGACTAGAACGGGCGGGAAATTTGTAAGCGACTTGACCTTTGGGACGGTTATTTTTAGAACCGAGTTGGTGTTCTAACTGAGTGTCGTTGATTTTAATAACGAGCCCGTCGATTTCAAAAGGATAATTTTTTCTTTTTTCAAATAAAAATTCTTGATAGATTTTTTCGATTTGGTTGAATGTTTGACAATGAAGATCTTCGACGGTAGTAAAACCGTGGTGTTTTAAAAAATTAATTTTTTCAACTTCGGTGATAAATTGTTTTTGGTGGGAAAAAATGTCGACGGCGTAGAGGCTGCAGAGTTCGGAAAATTTACCATCAAGTCTTTGAGATATGCCGGAAGTAGCGTTTCTGCAATTACTGTATAAACCCTCTGCCCTGCGGGCATCTCCTTTGACAGGGAGACTTTCTAATTTATTTAGTTTTTGAAAATCTTGTTCAAGCATGACGATTTCACAACGAACTGATCCAGAAAAATTATCTTTGAATTCTTTGACAAAATTTTTCATTTTGACCACATTCTGGGTAATAACATCCCCTATTTCGCCGTCGCCGCGTGTGATGGCGTCCACTAATTTGCCATTTTTGTATTCAATTTCTAAAGAGATGCCGTCACATTTTGGCTGAACGACAAAGTCGGTATTGGATGGGATTTTTTTTAATTCAAAATAATGAATAAGATCTTCAATTTTATTGACTTTATTTTGAGAGCCCATTGGCATGGAGTGTTTTTTCTTATCAAAACCGGTGTTGAAGTGGGAAGTACCAACTTTGGTGAAAATACGATGATAGGGATTGATCTTTCGTAATGTCTCTTCAAGAGTGTCAAAAGTGTGGTCATCCATGATGGGTTTACTGTCGGTGTAGTAGGCCTTTTTGGCTTCGATTAGAAGTTCGCCTAAATTTTGAGGAGAAATATTTTTAAGTTCAGGAGAATCGAGAGTGATCATATTCCTATTTTATCAGGCATTGACAAGGCAGTAATAGGCGCCTTTGGTGGAACCACGTTTTTCAATAGCTCCGCTATCGACCAGTTTTTTAAGATCACGCCAAATAGTATCGTCGGAAACCATGGGAAGAAGTTGTTGAGCGTCGGGCATGCGAAGTCCACCGAATTGTTGCATGTATTCAACTAACTTGATTTGTCGTTCGGTTAAATGGATTTGTTTGCCGCCGAGTTTTTGTTTTAATTTAATGTCTCGAGAAAGAGATTGAACTTTTGCTTTAACACGTGACAATTCGATAGAAACTGCTTCGGTAAAATAACTAATCCAATTGGTTAAATCTCTTTTAAAAATATCAGATGAAAGTTCGTGAGTACTTTGAAGAGCATTATAATAAAGTTCGGCGTTACGATCGAAATATTCTTCTAAGGAAAAAAGACGACGAATGTCGTAACCTTCAACATAAAGAGGCAACATAGCAAAAGCACGACTAACACGACCATTACCTTCGATGAAAGGATGAATGGCAACTAAAATGTATTGAGAAATAGCAGCGCGAATGGCTGGGTGAATTTCTCGGGAAGAAGAACTGTTGAGCCAGTCAATAAAATCGGCAATCAAATATGGAACTTCTATGGCTGGAGGAGGTCTATGGGCGATTTCACCGGTGCGAGTATTTTTTAAAACGACTTGTTGGTGGCGATATTTACCACAATCGATTTCGGGAATAATTTTGGCAGTGGTTAAATTATGAATTCTTTTGATAATAGTTTCGCTGTAGAAAAATGGACGATTTTGGCTGTTGGAAAAAGCGGGAACAGTTTTTTCTTCTGGTAGTGGCATGTTGGCATCGTAGAGAGACCAAAGTTCTTCAAGATAAGAAACAACGTTGCGATAGTTGATAACTTCTTGAATATCACGGTCGGTGGCGGTAATTTTTTGACCTTCGACTAGTTTAGCGACTTCTTGATAAGTTAGGTCGTTTCCTTCAATACGAGTGCCGAAATGAACAGTACGAACGATGGCTTCTTGTTGAAATTGTTTTTCGTAGGCGGGAATCAGAGGGGCTTCGTCAATAATAGCTTTGGCACCTTCGATGATACCAATGTTTTTTAGAATTTGATTATTGATTGAAAATACCGGATAAAACATCTGATTAAATTATATCACATTTTTGAAAATCAATAAGGGGAAAATGCGGAAATTGGTTAACTTATGAAAACAAAATCTAAGGCGTTTTTGGGATCAACGTTGGCGTTGACCATTTGGATGGCTTTAATTATTTTTTCAATAAGATGGGATGTTTTTTGATTTGGATTTTTGATCAATTCTTGTTGGTAAAAATAAAGTTGGTTTTCGAGTAGAGGTAAAATGTCTTCTTTATTTTTGCCTAATTTTTCAGAGAGAGTTAAATCTTTGATTAAATTACCGGTAATCTCGATTTCTTTTTTGGTCTTAATGTTGGGTTTTTCAGAAATTTTAATAGTAGAACATCGAGAAATGATGGTAGGTAGAATGCTCTTGGTTTTATTGGTAGAGAGAATAATATAATTATTTTTTCCTGGTTCTTCTAAAATTTTAAGCAATGCATTTTGAGATTCAATATTAAGTTTTTGAGCATCTAAGATAATAGTAATTTTGCTTTGATGAGAAAAAGGTTTTTGGGAAAGAAAATTGTTGATTTTTCTGATTTGATCAATCCCCCATCCTGAATCTTGATCAATTAATAAAATATCAGGATTATTTTGATTAAATTTATGATTTAGATTGGAGCAAATTTGACCAATTTTTTCATTGGTGGCTTTTTTATTTTTTGTGATGATTATAGTTGATGGAAAGGTATTCATGGCGTATTATGATTATATATCATGAATAATTCTGCCCCCAAAATATATAAGAATTTAAGAGAGATCCTTTTGGAAAAAGGGTTGATTGATCAAGAAAAGGTAAAGGAGATTGAGTTGAGACGGTTGAAAACTGGAGAAACAGAAGAGGAAGTCATTAGAGTTTTGAGATTGGTTTCAGATGTGGACCTTATTAAGGCAAAAGCAGATTTTTTAAGAGTACCATTTGTTGATTTGGAAACTATTGGATTTTCACCAGAGGCTCTAACTTTGGTGCCGGAGAGTGTGGCCAGAAAATACAAAATAGTTCCTTATAATTTGGATACAAAAAATAAAATTTTATCGGTGGCGATGGTTAATCCTTTGGATTTGGAAACAATAGAATTTTTAGAGAAGAAAACAAGTTTAAAAATAAGTGTAGCAATAGCGTTAGAAAAACAAATTACTTCTTTTGTAAAAGAAAAATATATTAGAGAAAAAAATATTACATCGGAAGTAACGAAGGCTTTAGATGAGAGAAAAGATGAGGAAAAGGTGATGAAATTGGCTGAAGAAAAAGTGGCAGTGGAAGCACCAGTATCTAAAATAGTCACAACGATTTTGGAGTATGCAGTTAAGTCGAGGGCTTCTGATGTTCATATCGAACCACAAGAAGACAGTGTTAGAATTAGATATAGGATTGATGGAATTTTGCAGGAAAAATATTTATTACCGAGAAATGTTCATGACGCTGTAGTTTCAAGAATTAAAATTTTATCTGGTTTGAAAATTGACGAAAAGAGAATCCCTCAGGACGGAAGATTTTTTTTTACAACAGATGGTAATGATGTAGATTTGCGTGTGTCGACGTTGCCAACGACTTATGGTGAAAAAGTGGTTATGCGTTTACTTAAAAAATCTCAAAAGGTACCTTCGTTGCCAGACTTAGGATTAAGAGGGTTAGCTTTGAAAAATTTGATGGATGCGATTAAAAGGCCTCATGGAATTATTATAATATGTGGTCCGACTGGGTCTGGTAAGACAACGACTTTGTATTCGATTTTAGATATTGTGGCAACAACAAAGGTTAATGTTGTAACTGTTGAAGATCCTGTTGAATATCAAATGAAGGGAGTAAATCAAGTTCAGGTGAACGTGCAGGCTGGGTTGACTTTTGCTTCTGCATTAAGATCATTTTTACGTCAAGATCCTAATATTATTATGGTGGGAGAAATTCGTGATTCGGAGACGGCGGATTTGGCAATTAATGCTGCTTTGACTGGTCATTTAGTGTTCTCAACTTTACATACAAATGATGCTTCTGGTGTACCTCCGCGACTTTTGGATATGGGAGCTGAACCTTTTTTGTTGGTATCGTCTTTAAATTGTGTGGTAGGGCAGAGAGTTTTAAGGAGAGTTTGTAAAGATTGTATTAGTGAAATGGAGATACCGTTGGATAAACTGGAAGAACTTAAGAAAACTTTAGGTCCAATTTATGACATGATTGAAGAAAGGTTTAAAAAGGAAGGAAAAAGAATGATGTTGCCCAAAATTGTTGGTTGTGAGAAATGTAATAATACTGGATATTTAGGAAGAATTGCTATTTATGAAGTTATGCCGATAAGTGAGAAAATAAGTAAGTTGATAGTTAGTAAGTCGTCGGCTTCAGATATACAAAAGTTAGCAATGGAGGAAGGGATGTTAACAATGAAACAGGATGG